>DRKX01000030.1 GCA_011051565.1 Nitrospirota bacterium
CAGCAGGGTCAGCCCGTCTCCCTGGTTGCCCAGCAGGAAGACGGGACCCCGTATCTCGACCGTCCGGAAACCGCTGAAATAGCTCCTCGGGTCGAGCATCCAGTTGTTGCGCCTCCAGAGGTAGTACAGTTCGTGTAGTTGGGACGCGAGAGCTTCCATCGTTATTCCCGCAAACTAAAGTTGTGCTTGATCTATCTCATTTCAACACACGAGACAACTCTTTCTTGGGGACTCTGACGTAAAAGGTAGGCTTTTAGAACAATATAGGACAGATTATGTCTTTAGGCCGAGGTATGGATTTCCTTAAATACCTCGATCGTCTCCTGTGCCGCTTTTTTCCATGTGAATCTCCGGACCCTCTCAAGGCCTTTCCGTACAAGAGTCTTTCTGAGGGTCTCGTCAGTAACAGCTCTATAAATCGCATCCGCCAGTTCCATGACGTTGTCCGGATCCACTATCAGAGCTGCATCGCCGCAGATCTCGGGCACAGACATCCTGTTTGAAGCCACGACAGGGGTGCCGCATGCCATCGCTTCTAATACAGGCAAGCCAAAAGATTCCACGGCGGATGGATACACAAAAACATCAGCATTTTTATAGACAGCCTCAATTTCGTTGTGTGGCAAGGCTCCTGCAAATATTATCTGTTCCGATAACCGCTCACGTTCTACAATCCTTTTTAAGTTTTTAACCTCGCCCTTAGGGTCGCGGCCGACAACCACCAGAAAGTGGGGGATATTATAGTCCTTTTTCAACAGAACAAACGCCTTTAGAAGCCTGTCAAGCTTTTTATACTTGAACAAAGTACTTAAAAACAGGATATACGGCTTCGGAAACATCGGCATGGTTCCTGAATCCTTATTCATGGTCATGTCAACCCCCTCATAGACGACTCGAATCTTCTGCTCGGGAACAGTCATTTGAGACAAGAGATGCTTTTTGATGTCATGTGATACTGCTATTATTTTATCTGCACTCTTTATAGAAAGCGGAAACATCAAGTTATAACCAAGGTTACGTAGAAATGAAGCCTCGTTTGGTACATGTTCTTTCCTCACATGCCCGATTATCAACGAGTTCTGCATAACCAAAACTTGCCTACAGCCTGGAAAGAGCGTCGAAAAGTTTCCGGGAGAAAACAAGACATCGATTTTGTATTTCTTAGTATAGAAATAGATCAGAAATTGTTCAAGAAGGAGTCTCAATGGTATATTATCAGAATATAGCGGCAGGGTGATTTTCTTAAAATTTTTTGACTTTACTTTAAACAATGCCTCATTGATTGGACTTACCATCAGATAGTAAGAATTGTCCTTGTCCACATCAGCCAAACTCTTGACGATGTTTACGAGATATGTTTTTGCACCGCCCCTTTGTGGAGTCACAGAAAGTGTATTAATAGCTATATTCATTTACTGCATCCAGCATGATATTATCGTTTTGCATCCCTACAACAAGTCTGCGTCTTTTGTAAAGAGCTGATTTTTTATCATCTCAAGGCTGCTTCCAAACTTTGCATTGAACGCATGGTTTGAATTTCTCGCCTCTCGCAGACGAAACACTCCAGCAATGCGTGCATATCCAATTTCGAGCTTGTTTAACAACCTATCGATAAAGACGACTCTCGCATCAGAAGCTTTGCCATAGCTACTTCTGAGCAGCTTTGTTTCTTGACGCGACCTGTCTACGTCCCTGATAATTTTTCGCTCTTTATGATTTCTATCTGCAGAAAGGATGCAGTCAATTTTCATCCACTTATATTTTCTGCCTAACCTCAACCAATACTCGTAATCCATAGAATACCGGAGAGAAATATTCAGTTTATCTCTTTTAACAACAGCCGCCCTGTAAAACACTGAAGGTTGGATTACAAAACAATGCCTCAACAGACGAGTATAGTCGAACCCGGGGACGACTTTTATACGCATAACCTTATTCTCACTGTTGATCTTTGCCGAATCACCGTATACTATATCCACATTCGGATTTTTCAGGAACACTGATACTATCATCGAAATAGTATTACAGTCGAAGTATAAATCATCCGAGTTCAGCCAACCAACAATATCTCCTTCCGCCATTTCAAACCCTTTGTTTACTGCATGAGCTTGCCCCTCATCCGGCTCTGACACCCATCGCATATTGTACTGGGTTTCATATTTTTGAAGAATTTCTAATGTATTATCATCAGAACCACCGTCTATTATGATATGCTCAATATCGGGATAGCCCTGTTCTTTGACGCTCAAGATTGTTTGCTCTATGAACCGACCCTGATTATATGAAGGAGTAACAATGGATACTTTAGGATTATATTTGTACTCTTCAGTTCTCATCCCCAAGCAATGTTGCTATTTGCGGCATATAACGTAAGCTTCTGTAGCAAATCGTCGAAGCAAGTTTGATGTAAAGAGCATAAACTGTTTTTGATATTGCAGATAAGTTTACCATTTCCGTGGAACGATGCCCCTTCTTTTCGATCGTGAAACCTACAGACTTAACCATATATTCAAGCTCTTCCAATGTGTACTCACGCCAATGACCTGAGTACTCTCCGGCTTCACCTTGGAAGGATGAATTAAAAAAGTCTGAAATAGGGTCATGGATACTTTTGCCTATCAGCAGTCTGATACAGTTATATAGACTGGCAGGATTTGGGTTTGACAAAAACAATACACCTTCAGGCTTTAGCACCCTGTGAATCTCCCTCAGGAAATGGCGTGGTGAAGCCGGAAGATGTTCTATGACATCCAAGCTTGTAACTAAATCAAACTTATTGTCTTCAAATGGAAACGTAGCTGTTTCAAGAGAACAGACAGCAACCACTATTGAAGGGAACATCTGTTTTAGATGTTCTGTTGATCTGCTCCCGCCACCATCATCATCTAAACCATAAACATTATATCCCATTGCACGTAAAGCAACAGGGAGTTTGCCAGTTCCCATTCCGACATCCAAGATATCAATCGTCGGTTGACTTTTTTTCTTCAACCAAGGTTGGATTAACAGAATATTTTTAAGTACTGTTTTGACAGCAGCTTCTTCCACTCTTTCATTAAAGAACTTTTCTGCAAATTCATTCGGCATCGTTTTACGCACATGGTTAAAGTGTTTATGCAAAGCATCATTTATCAGTGAGTCTATTTTATTTTTCATATAAACACCTGAGTTTTCTGATTCGCCAATACTGCTTTCTTATACGGTCTATATCTGAGATTTCCATGAACATTCAAAGGGAAGATTCTGCGGCAACAGCCCCTCTTATTAATTGTCTGCTAAGTAAATTGACATCGGTCGAAAGTCTCCTGACTAAACCGAGAAAGAAACAGCTCGCTGAAAAGTATATCACAGACCCCTGCAGCGCTGGTTCGACGGCAAATCCCACCAAGAACGACACACCAACAGAAACAATTACAAGTATGACGAGGAGGGGCAGCCTTGCACGAAGAACATCTCTAAAGTTCCTTATATGCATCGAGTGAAAGACCAAGAGAAAGATCATCGGTAGAATCCCCGCATCATATGCTACATCGAGCCATAAGTTGTGTACATACCTGAGCCCGCCAAGGTAAACCAATCGCCCTCCAAACAGATTATCAGGAAGCGCTTTGAGGAAATACATCCATGCATCAAACCTGCCCGTTTCAAGGCCCTGAGTTTCGAACCTGCTCACAATCGAAAACCGCGAGTAGTCATACCCTGAAGAGACGAACAGATAAGCGGCGACACACAGGAAAAGTATCATGGACATGACGGTCCTCGCCTTGTGCTTGGAGCTGATCCGCCTGATGAAAAAATAGTAGTATGCCGACAGCAGAAACGAAAGTAACATGGCAACGAAGGGAGACCTGTTCTGCAGGCTGACGTTCACATACAGCCCCGCACCTACAAGAAGCGTGACCGCTGCGATGAGCAAAACCAACCTGCGCCTGCCGGGAAAAGGCTCTCCTGTACCGAGGAATAAGACAGGAGCAAGGCTCAACCCGAGCGATGCAAAGAGCCCGAGGATCGGTCCATTGATGGATTCTCCGCCAACCCAAAAACTTGGAGTAGAGCGATAGAGCATTATTGTTGCCTTGTGGCCAGACGATAGAAAAGAGTAAACAGACAGGAATGAAAAGAGAATAAATCCTGCAGTCATTGCCAGCACGATCCATACTAGTCCATTGGGCCATTCCGGAGTGTTTTTTTGGGATATTGAATAGCCAACAGAATAAGACCCGACAATAAGCAAAGGATACTTTATAGCAGATTTCATATCTATGAATCCATAGTTATATGTTATCAAATAGTATAATACTGAAAACATCCCAATAAAAGAAGTTGGAACAATCATGTCATTTACGACTTCCCCTTGCCATGCAACGAACACAATAAAGAATGCCGCATAGAGGCTCAATGTCGACAGCTTTGGAATATTAAGGCCGAAAAAAAGCAGCGTCAGTGCAAAAAAAGCAAAATAAAACGTCTTCTTCTGTATCCTCAAAGATAATATTCCTGCCATGTTCCACCTCTAACACCTGAAACGCGTCTTACAGAGTCAAGTTCCGAGCACTTCTTTATACAAGGCATAATAGCGAAGCGCAATGTCGCTGATATTAAACTCCCTTTCTGCCTTTTTTCTCGATTGACAAGACAACCTATGCCAGCGATCGGTGTCTTCGATAACCCAAACAATTCCTCTGGACAGGTCCTGAACATCAAACGGTTCAGCCAAATAACCAGTTTTCATGTGTTCTATCATGTCTGATATACCGCCGATATCAAAAGCTACACATGGTGTACCACAACTCAATGATTCCATTATGGTATTTGGCAAGTTCTCTGCAATCGATGGTGACACATAAACATCTACTGCAGCATACAATAATGCAAGCGCCATATCATCAGATAAGGTTCCCATGTAAAGAGTCTTCATTCCTAACTTCGGGGCGCTTTCAGGCTCTGAAGCGCCAAAAACAATTAGTTCTGCCTTGCTATCCCATCCACTACTAGCCAACTGTCGTAACGCGTGTTGTAGAAGTTGAAACCCCTTGTTCTTATCTCGAATACTGTTCATTGCGCCAAACAGAATGAGTTTCTTGTCCTGGGGAAGGTTCAGTATTTCACGAGCAACACGTTTATCGAATGGTCTAAAAACAGATAAGTCCAAACCATTCGGTATCACCTCCACTCTCATCATTCCAAGCAAAGAGCTACTCCTTACACAATCCGCAAGCCATCGGCTTGGAGTAATAATTGTTAGGTTCAAATTCTGCCACGCCTTATGCTTGCGTGTCCAAACCCACCGAGATAAGTCCCAGTTCTTAGAAGAAGACAAGGAGGGGCACTTTCCACAACCTCTTCTGTAGCCATCACAACCCCTGTCAATGTGACACCCTCCGGTGAAAGCCCACATATCATGAAGAGTCCATACCAATGGTCTGTGAAGCTTTTTCAATGTTTCTATCCTTAAAAACCCTCTGCAAATCCAGTGCAAATGAACAATATCAGGATTAATCGCGGATATCCTGCTCGCAAGCCCGTCATATAACCAAGCCAAAGAAAAAGTTGACTCTTCCCTGTTCTTATAGAACATCAAAGGAAAAGCATCTATTTTGGAGCGAAAAGGTCGCAAGGTCTTCTCCAGAATAGATACAGGACCAACTACACTATTATCATCACTGGTTTTGTTACTTACAAGCATTTGGGAATTAACCCCGATCCTTCTTAGACCAGTATGAATCCTATAAGCGGCACGTGCTGCTCCACCATAACGATCACTGTTATTGACGAGTAGTACTTTCATTGCTCTTTCTCATAACAGCGACTACAGTATGCCCGTTGGGTCTTAGTTCATCTGAAAGGCCTTTTGAAAGCACCCTGCCCAGCATACCTGATATTCTTGTCACTACTCTATGCTTAATACTATCGTCCAACAGTCTTCTCTCTATGTTAAAGATTGTTTTTATTGCATTGGCAACAAGAACACTCAAGTACCACGCCTCGTGCACTCTTGTAACTCGCTCATGATGAACTTCCACAACCTGCAGCGAGAAGATTGCAGCAACAGAGTGCAGAGACTTATCACTCCAACGACTAACATGATGGGGTGGCATGTTCAGGATACCATTGGATACGTAGCGCAAAAACGAGTCTTCACTTGGAACGGCACAAATCAACAGTCCACCCTTTTTCAAACAGTCAACCATGGACTGCAAAAATGAACGAACATCCCTTACATGTTCTATTACCTGGAAGGCACAAACAACGTCATATGACTCCCTATGACGTTCTGCATGCACATGAATAGGCTCAACCTCGATGTTTACTCCTCTCTCATGTGCCAGTTCCTTGGCTTTAGCACTGAGATCAAGACCTGTGTAGTGAGGCGATCTGATGCACTCTGCGAACACTCCTTTGCCACATCCCACCTCTAATACCTTGTCCGTACTGCTAATGAAATCTGCCGCATATCTAAACTCTTCTTTTTCTTTCATGTAATACCAGTCGAGTTTTTGTAGTGCATTGTAGAATGCTTCATCTCCTGTAACTTGAGGATAAAAAAACCGCAAGTCACAACCTCGACATAAAATGTAATGCAGTTCTTTGCCAGCGATAAAGGCTGATATATCCACGGCAAAATTTTTCTTATACAATTTTTCCAGTATTTTTACATTTACGGCCTCAATAGTTTCAAGGTCTTTACCGTGACAAAGTGGACAAATCATCGAAGCACCGTCAGGTTCTTAATTTTACGGACTGCTCTTCTCCAAAAAGCGACTCTTGTAGATGCAAGAAACTGTTTAATTCGACGTAAAGCTTCCGTGTTCTCTGCTATCGTCCGTTCGAAATACTTCACTGGTTTCATTCCTACACTGGTTCTGTATATCCACGTTGAGCCGCAGTGTACACCTGAGCCATCAAGTCCTATATTATCTATCAGTGAATGTGCGGGGTGCAAACATAGTCCATTATTTATAAAGACACTCGCATACCATCGTATCGCCCACGAATCTATCTTGCCCCGACTCAACCTTTCAACCTGAGACCAGAAGTTGTAGCAACCGTCAATATTGAAGGATTTTATTTTTGATTTGTTGAACATTGGAATCAGCTTCTTGATGTCTGGTTCAAAAAGTCTCCAAGCCCTCTTCCATGTACCCCATCCCCAACATGAAGCCGCGCGATAGAAAAATGTTTCAGGTAATCCGGTATCATCAATTGGATACATATAACCTGCAATATGCAATACTTTCTCGTCATCCTTGTACACCTCCAGCCCTTCGTTCATGTAACGCAAAAAAAACGGCGAACTCAGCAAATCATCTTCCAATACTATAACCTTACCATGTTTTTCCATGATATCGGTTACCCCTGAAATAATAGAGTTGGCAAGTCCCAAGTTACTTTCCCTCTCTATTATTTCAACTTTCTTAAAACCTTTTATCGTTCGAATAAAATTCCTAACTTTTGATACTTCTTTCTCGTCTCGTTCATTTCTTGGCGCATCTGAAAAGATAAAAAGGTTGCTTTCACCTGCCAGCTCATTTTTTCTTAGGGCCTCGACTGTCTGACGCGTGTGCCACGGACGATTGTACACAAACAGTATTATTGGGGCTAACTCCATTTCATTCCCTATTCAAAAATGAGCGTCATACCTTCTGATCGAACTCCTCTGTACTATTTACGCAAAAAAGCTACCACATACCTTACCGGCGCAACAAACGCCTTGCTCTGCATGATGCCCGTCTCGAAGAGTCTGGGATAGACAAAGGAGGAAAGATATCCGGAGGCGGCATAAGAGATCACCGAGGCGACCGCTGCTCCCACGCCTTCATACCGCGGTATCAGGACGAGGTTGAGCCCCACGTTGACGGCCGCTCCGAGGGCCGTTGTGAAGAACGAAACCCTGATCAGCCCCTCGTTTATCAGGTACTGTCCCCTTGCAACTCCGAGATATACGAAGAGGCACGCCCATATGTGGATCGCGAAAATCCTCTCCGCACCGGCATAGGCGTCACCGTACAGGGTGCTGATGATAAAGGGGGCCAAAAAAAAAACGGTATAGAGAGTCCGTATGCAACCGTTGCGTTGAGGTCGTAGAACTTCTGCATGCGTCTCTTGTAGACGGTCTCATCGTGCTGCTTGCTCTTGACGATCGAGGGAAAGACCGACGATGCTATGGCGACCGCCACGAAATACCAACTCTCGGACAGGCTGACAGCGGCAGCATAGGTACCCACCGCCTTCTTTCCGACCATCTCTCCGAGCATGATCTGGTCCACCTTCATGTAGACGGATATGGCGAGCCCGGCGAATACGAGCGGCCAAGACTCCCTGACGAGGCCCGCGGCGACCGAGTAGGCTGGCCTCCACCGGGACATGCTCCTGCCGTTCCTTCTGAAGAAGAAGACGAGCGCCAAGGACGAGAGTACGACGTGTATCAGGTTCACGACAACAAATGCTATGAGTGATGCCCGCTTGAGAATCAGTGCGATCTTGGCTGCGGAAGTGACGACAAAGGAGGAACTCTGGGATAGAACGGTATACTTGGATGCAACACGGGACTTGAACCAGAGGTCGATCGTGTTGAAAGACTGCACGATCAATCCAAGGCCGAGTACGGCTATGACCAGTCGCGTGAGGCGGTCTTCGGGCTTCAGCCATGCGGATACCGCAACCATGACGGCGAAGGCGGAAACGCCCCCGATCAGCTTGAGCACGAAGGTGCTTCCGAGGATTTCGTCCTGGCGCTCCGGGTGCCTGACGAGTTCGCGGACGACGATCTTGTCCAGCCCGAGGGAGGAGAAAACCGAGAAGAGACTAACAAAGGCGATCGCATAGTTCAGGATTCCGTACTGCTCAGGGCCGAGATACCTCGCCACCCACATACCGACAAACAGGCTCACCACCATTCGGAAGATCCTGTCGGCGAAGAGCCAGCCCGTATTGGAGATAATATTCTGCAGGTTGTGCCGCTTGTCCAACCTGTTGCGTATGAAGCCCGGAAGGAATTTAATCCATTTCTGGTTCATTTTCGATCGGCTTGAAAAGACGGGCTGCCGCCGTTCCTACGTCATGTGTAGGACTCGACGTGGTGGATTGTGTGGCTCCCTTCAGGTCTGGAACCGCTTATGGACATGTCTGAGAAACCTGACCCGCACTGCTTGGCTCGCTGTCGCTGGCTGATCCCGTTGAGGTCAGGGAAGGTGCGTCATGAACCCTGCGTTCAGTGCTGAAACAACTACAAAAATTATAAAATTTGTCTCTTCAGAGTGTCAAGCTGGCGGCATTCCTCAAAAATAATCTACACGAAGGGGAGTAGTTTACTCATAATTGACAAAGGAGGCAACCATCCCTTAAACCAAAAGGATTCAGCATCAGGAATCCCGGGAAGAAGATTAGCTGTACAGTTGAAGACGGGACCTCTCCACCAGCCGGAAGGAGTGCGTTCGGGGGGCAATGCAAGGACACGCGGGCCGGCCGGGTTCACTGCCCGGACGGGAAGAGTCACTGGTGGCAAAGGTGCTGATACGACCTTTAAGGAAGCGGTGCAAAGAGGTCGAGGCCCTCTGTCTCCTTGAAGCCCATCATGATGTTCATATTCTGAACAGCCTGGCCTGAGGCACCTTTCAGGAGGTTGTCTATCGCGGTGACGACGATAAGGGCTCCTGTCCTCCGGTTGACCCTGACGCCGATATCGCAGAAGTTCGTTCCCCGTACGTTCCTGACATCAGGGAGCGAGTCCCCGTCGTAAATCCTCACAAAGGGTTCCCTCCTGTATGTATCCAGGTAGAGTTCGAGGAGGCGGGCGGTATCGAGGTCCTTGTTCTTGAGCCTGCAGTGGATCGTGGTCAGGATACCCCTGTTGACGGGCAGCAGGTGCGGGGTGAAGTCGACCCTCACGCCGGCGCCGTGGATGACGGAGAGTTCCTGCTCGATCTCCGGTGTATGCCTGTGTGTGGCTATTCCGTAAGCCCTGAAGGACTCGTTCACCTCGCAGAACGAATAAGGGACCGCGGCCTTCCGCCCCGCACCCGAAGTGCCGGACTTGGAGTCAATGACTATGGAATCCGGCTCTATCAATCCCTCCTTCAAGGCCGGGTACAGGCCGAGCAGTGCGCCCGTTGGATAACAGCCGGGGTTTGCCACGACACGGGCCTTCCTGATCTTCCTCCGGTAGAGTTCGGGCAGTCCGTACACGGCCCTCCGGAGGACCGACCGGTATTCATGCCTCACGCCGTACCACTCCTCGTAGACATCCGGGTCTCTTAGCCTGAAGTCGGCCGACAGGTCTATGACCCTCCTTCCTCCTGAGAAGAAGAAGTTCACCGCATCCTGTGAAGCTGCATGAGGAAGGGCGAGGAAGAAGAGGTCGGCCTTCTTGAGGAGTATCTCGGGGTCGAGGGGCTCAAAGCTCAGGTCGAGCAGTCCCCTGAGGTGGGGAAAGAGGTCGACGACCCTGCTTCCGGACGAACGCTCCGAGGTGACGGCCGTTATCCTGACCTCGCGATGCCGGGAGAGGAGGCGGAGCAGCTCGCTGCCTGCATAACCGCTGCCGCCGCATATGGCCACTTTGAGCATCTCTTTACCTGTGTAGACCGCTGGGAAAGTCATCACGCCGCGCAGGAGGCCGACGCGTTCCTCTTGCGGGCCCGTACGGTCGAGGGTGGTTTATCTCTTGGAGAACTGGAATCTCTTCCTGGCGCCTTTCTGCCCGTACTTCTTTCTCTCTCTCATCCTCGGGTCCCTCGTCAGCAGTCCCTCCTTCTTGAGCTTCGGCCTGAGGTCCGAGTCGACACTGAGCAGCGCCCTCGCAATGCCGTGTCTCACGGCGCCTGCCTGTCCGGATAAGCCGCCGCCAGAGACGGTCACCTTGACGTCGAGCTTGTTGTACATGCCTGCAAGCTCGAGCGGCTGCCGGACCACCATCCTGAGGGTCTCCCTCGGGAAATACCTCTCGATAGGCCGGTTGTTGACCTCAACCCGCCCTGTTCCCGGCTTCAGGATAACACGTGCAACCGAGGTCTTCCTCCTGCCTGTCGCCTGATACAATATCTCCGCCATCAAACACTCCTTAGTTCGTTAGTTGCATCTTTATAATACCCGGAAACTCCGAGTGTTTCAAAACGGCGCCGAACCGTTGCACCCTCTCTACAGGTCTATAGACTCCGGCTGCTGCGACTTGTGGGGGTGTTCGGCCCCGCGGTAGACCTTGAGCTTCTTGAGCATCGCCCTTCCGAGCCTGTTCTTCGGCAACATGCCCCATACGGCATCCATGATGACCGCCTCGGGCCTTCGATCGAGCCTCTTTCTCGCGGTCTCAGCCTTCACACCGCCCGGATAGCCCGTATGGTGATAGTAGATCTTGTCGTCGAGTTTCCTGCCCGTCAGCCTCACCTTCTCGGCATTGACGACCACTATGAAATCTCCTGTATCGACATTCGGGGTGAACCGGGCCTTGTGCTTACCCCTCAGGTATGTCGCTATTCTCGTTGCGAGCCGTCCCAGCACCTTGTCTGATGCATCGACCAGATACCATCTCCTCTCAACCTCACCCTTCCTGGCAAAGCGCGTCTTCATCTCTCATCCCTTCCCTTTCCGAAGTTTTATCTACGCAATAGAATGCACACACACCGCCGGCAGCCGGAGCCGCAGTCGGGTCATATACAATAAAAGAATCCGCCTTTCTTTGTCAATCACCCTGCGGCCGCTGCTCGTCGCTCGACATGGAAACCTCCCGTTCGAGCTCCTGAACCCGCCTCCTGTGCGTCCGTGCCTCCCGCGCCTTTCTAAGCCAGGCAGGGGCAGAGAGGAACACGCCGGTCAGCACGCCGAGGGCGAACGTGAGAGCGAGTATGACGGCGAGCGAACCCGTGAATTCCCAGGAAAGAAAGGTCAGGGTCACAGCCGTCGCGTTCTGCACGGCGAAGACAACCAGGGCCATGGCGATGACGATGGCGATGAATACGAGAAACTGCATGGCACACCTCCTCTTCCAATTATAAAACAAAACGGACAACCGATCCACGAGGCCCCAAGTGGCGGCTGAAAAACCTCACGAATTATGTTATATTAACCGCCATGGTAATAATACCGGCCATAGACCTCAAGGACGGCGAGTGCGTGAGGCTCCTGCAGGGCAGGAAGGAGATGCTCACGTCCTATTCGAGAGACCCGGTCGCGGTTGCGAAGAGATGGGTGGAGGAAGGGGCGACCCTCATACACATAGTCGACCTCGACGGCGCCTTCTCAGGCACCCAGAAGAACCTCGACAGCATAGAGCGGATCAGGAGAGCCGTGGAGGTCGACATCGAGGTCGGAGGGGGAATCCGTGACCTGGAACGCATCGAGATGCTCGTCTCGATGGGCATCAACCGGGTCATCATCGGGACCGCGGCCGTGGAGAATCCCGAGTTGGTGAGGGAGGCCTCCGCCAGGCACCCAGGCAGGATACTCGTGGGAATAGACGCAAGAGACGGCCGGGTAGCGGTAAAGGGCTGGGAAGAGACGACAGAGGTCGATGCCATGGAGTTCGCGCTCCGCATGCAGCAGACAGGGGCGGCAGGAATAATCTACACCGATATATCCCGCGACGGCATGATGACAGGCCCGAATATCGAGGCGACAAGGGCGATGACAGAGGCGCTCGACATACCGGTGATCGCCTCCGGGGGGATATCATCCCTCGACGACATAGAGAGGCTGAAAAGTATAAGGGGACTGTGGGGTGCAATCACCGGCAAGGCCCTGTATACCGGAAAGATAGGCCTCTCAGAGGCTATACAACTCGCCCGCAATCACTCGACCACTGGATAGCCGCTCTGCCGCCGGGATGGATTCTGCGGCTGTATGCAGGAGGAGAAGCCTCTCAGAGGCCATACAACCCGCCCGCAATCACTCGACCACTGGATAGCCGCTCTGCAGCCGGGATGGATTCTGCGGCTGTATGCAGGAGGGGAGGCCTCTCAGAGGCCATACAGCTCGCCCGCAGTCACACGACCCCCTGGATAGCCGCTCTGCAGCCGGCTGGGATGGGTCATGCGGATGAATACGCGATCCCGCCTATTCGGGCCTCCTGATATATGTCGGTATGTCGAAGGGATCGTCATAGGACATGAGTTCCGTAGGCAGCGGCTCCTGGGGCATTCCCTTCAGTGTC
>DRKX01000031.1 GCA_011051565.1 Nitrospirota bacterium
GAGACCGTCAAGGGCATACTCGATGCCCGGCCCGGCAGGTTCGTCCGCCTCTCGGTCGAAGACACCGGGACCGGGATGGACGAGGAGACCATGCAGCACATATTCGAGCCGTTCTTCACCACCAAGGAGGCCGGCAGGGGGACGGGCCTCGGGCTCTCCGTGGTCTACGGCATCGTCAGGCAGCACGGCGGCTGGATCAATGTCGCGAGCGAGATCGGCCGGGGGGCTGTCTTCAGTATATATCTTCCGGCTTCTCCTGTTAAGCCGGTAGAGGAGGAGATGAGAGCCGTCTCACTGAAGCTCCTGCGCGGCAGCGGAGAGCGGATACTGCTCGTGGAGGACGAAGAGGGAGTCCGGGGGTTCGCCTCAGAGGTGCTTCGCGGTCACGGATACTCGGTGGCCGAGGCTGCGAGCGTTAAGGATGCGTTGGATGTGTTCGAGAGGGAGGGGGGCGACTTCCACATGGTCGTCAGTGACGTCGTGCTTCCAGACAGGAGCGGTCTCCACCTCGTCGACAGGCTCCTCTCCAGAAAGCCCGGACTGCGCGTGCTGCTGAGCAGCGGGTACACGGATCAGAAGCTGCAGTGGCCGCTGATCCAGGCGAGAAACTACAGGTTTCTGCAGAAGCCCTACACCGTGGCCGACCTGCTCCAGGCCGTCAGGGAGGTCCTCGATCAGGGCTGAGTCCGGCTCTTGAGAGCACCTGCCTTCAAAACACCCCGATGCAGCGCCCGATCGGGGGCTTTTCGTGCGGGAGTTTCATGGCGGAGACGGAGAGACTGATATACACGCTCGGTACGAGCAGGAGGACCGAGGAGGATTTCGTCGAGATCCTGAACTCCTACGGCATAGAGGCCCTCGTAGACGTGAGGCGCTTTCCAAGGAGCGGCATTCCTGCATACAACAGGGAGAGCCTCGAGCGCCTGGTGAGCGAAAACGGCATCGAGTATCTCTTCCTCGGTGGCGCACTCGGAGGGTTCAGGAAGGGAGGCTACCGGGAATACACGCTCACAGAGGCGTTCAGGAGGGGGATCGAACGGCTCGAGGCCGTTGCGTGCCGGAGGCTCTCCGTGGTGGTGTGCGCAGAGAGGTTCCCCTGGAAGTGCCACAGGCGGTGGATAGCGCGCGAGTTGGCGGGCAGGGGATGGCGCGTCCTCCACATCATAGACAAGGGAAGGGTCTGGGAGCCGCGCAACCCCTGAAAGATTGCCTTGCCGCCGTATCAACGGCTAAAATATACCGATGGGCTTCTGGAGCGATATAAAGAGGGATTTTAACGCGGTCTTCGAGAGGGACCCCGCAGCGCGCAGCAGGCTCGACGTCATACTCAGCTACCCCGGATTTCACGCGATACTCTTCCACAGGTTGAATCACATGCTCTGGAGCAAGGGTATACCCGCCCTTCCGAGGCTCTTGTCCAATGTGGCGAGGCTGCTGACCGGGATCGAGATACATCCGGGTGCAAAGATCGGGGCCGGCTTCTTCATAGACCACGGGATGGGGGTCGTGATAGGCGAGACCGCTGAGATAGGCGAGGACTGCCTCCTGTACCAGGGCGTCACCCTCGGCGGGACCGGAAAGGAGAAGGGCAAGCGCCATCCAACGCTCGGCAGGCGGGTGGTGGTGGGCGCGGGGGCGAAGGTGCTCGGTGCCATCAGGATAGGCGATTATGCTAAGATAGGTGCCAATGCCGTTGTGCTGAAGTCGGTTCCCGACTACTCCATCGTCGTCGGGGTCCCGGGCAGGGTCATAAAGAAGAAGGTCGTCAGGGTGACGGACCGCGGTGTGGAAGAGGTGCTCGATCACGTCCACATGCCGGACCCGGTGGAGGAGAAGTTCAAGGAACTCGAGGGCCACATCGCCCGCCTGGAGAAGAGGATCGAACAGATGGAAGGCAAGGGAGAAAGGATGCGGGTATACAATACCCTCTCGGGAAAGAAGGAGGATTTCATTCCCCTCGAGCCCGGCAGGGTGAAGATATACGTGTGCGGCGTGACCGTGTACGACTACTGCCACATAGGACACGCAAGGAGCGCCGTGGTCTTCGATGTCGTTAGGCGCTACTTCAGGTACAGGAACTTCGACGTCAGGTACGTGAGGAACTTCACGGACATCGACGACAAGATCATCAACCGTGCGAAGGAGGAGGGCATCCCCTGGGATGAGGTGGCGAGGAAGTACACCGAGGAGTATTACAGGGACATGGATGCCCTCGGCATCGAGAGGGCCGACGTCGAACCGAGGGCGACCGAGCATATACCCGAGATAATAGCCATGGTCAAGACCCTCGTGGACAAGGGGTATGCCTACGAGGTCGGCGGCGACGTCTACTTCGAGGTCAAGAGGTTCCCTGGCTACGGCAAGCTCTCGAAGAGGTCCATGGACGAGATGGTTGCAGGGGCGAGGGTCGAGGTGGACGAGAGGAAGAGGAATCCGCTCGACTTCGCCCTCTGGAAGGCCGCCAAGGAGGGAGAGCCTGCCTGGGAGAGCCCGTGGGGACCCGGGAGGCCGGGCTGGCACATCGAGTGCTCTGCAATGAGCATGAAGCACCTCGGAGAGACCTTCGACATACACGGCGGCGGCGCGGACCTGATATTCCCGCACCACGAGAACGAGATAGCCCAGTCAGAGGCCTGCACGGAGAAACCCTTCGTCAGGTACTGGCTCCACAACGGGTTCATAACGATATCCAAGGAGAAGATGTCAAAGTCCCTCGGCAACTTCTTCACCATACGGGAGATCCTCGACAGGTTCGACCCCGAGGTCGTGAGGGCGTTCCTGCTCTCTACACACTACAGGAGCCCGATAGAGTTCTCCGAGGAGCAGCTCATAGAGTCGGAGGTCTCGATCAACAGGTTCTACTCCACGGTGATGAGGGTGGAGGTCTACCTCGAAAGGATGTCCGGCAAGACGAGGAAGACTGCAGAGGAGGAGATGCTCAGGGAGATGCTCGGCGGGTTCAGGGCGAGGTTCGAGGAGGCGATGGATGACGACTTCAATACCGCCCTCGCCATCGGACACATGTACGAACTCGTGAGGGAGATAAACAGGTGCCTCGACTCCAAGCCGGCCGGCGGGTCTGCGCGGGAACTGCTCACAGAGGCCGTGGAGGCCCTGAGGGAGACCGGTGGCGTCCTCAACATATTCCAGAGGTCTCCGGCCCAGTGGCACTCATCCCTGCTCAGGACGAAGAAGCTGCCCCTGACCGAGGAGGAGATAAACAGGAGGCTCTCCGAGCGCCGTGAGGCGAGGCGGGCGAGGGACTGGCAGAAGGCCGACCGTATAAGGGACGAGCTCCAGAAGGCCGGCATCGTACTCGAGGACACCCCGGAGGGGACCGTCTGGAGGGTGAAGGTCGGGAGTGAATGATCAGCGGCGCAAGGCTCGGGCGGGACAGTGGCTCTGCGGCGTCAACTCGGCGAGGGAGGCGCTCCGTTCCGGAAGGGTCGTCCACGAGGTCTGCCTCTACCGCGGAAGGACGGACAGGGCGGCGGAAGAGATCGCTGCGCTGGCGGCCCGAAGGGGTGTCAGTGTAAAGAGCGTCGGCAGGCCGTTCTTCTCGGCGTTTCCAAAGGGGCACCAGGGGGTCGCGGTCAGGGTGGGGGCGGCAGTGACGGCCAGCCTCGAAGAACTCATCGGCATCTCCGACCGGAAGGGGGAGCGGCCGTTCTATCTGATCGTCGACGGGATCGAAGACCCACGGAACCTCGGCTCGATCATCAGGACCGCGGAAGTGGCCGGGGTGCACGGAGTCATACTGCAGAAGAGGAGGGTCGCCTCTGGAGAGACCGTTGCAAAGGCGTCGGCTGGTGCGGTCGAGTACGTGCCCGTCGTGAGGGTCGCCAACATAAAGCACGCAATGAGGGAACTCAGCGAGCAGGGGATCACGATCTACAGCGCCGAGGCCGGCGCCGGACACCTGTACTGGGATGCCGACTTGACCATACCGCTTGCCCTCGTCGTGGGCTCCGAGGGTAAGGGGATAAGACCGACCGTCAGGCGGTACTGCGACCATACGGTGAGGATACCCGTCCTCGGGAGGATCAACTCGCTCAACGTCTCGGTGGCCACGGGTATCCTCGTCTACGAGGTGGTCCGCCAGAGGATGTCGTCCGCATCGCCGGACGCTCCCCGTGCGTCCATGCACACTTGATTTTTTGGTTTGACATTTCTATAATCAATGTCTTATTCTATTAAGTTACAAAAGGGTCCAACAAATCAAACATGAAACCGAGGGCCTCACTCCACGTGAAGCCACCGTAGCTCAGCCGGTAGAGCAGCTGATTTGTAATCAGCGGGTCGGGGGTTCGAATCCCTTCGGTGGCTCCATAGGCGCAGCAGGCAGGAGGCATCAACGGTATATGAACTGTGAGGAGAGGTACCCGAGTGGCCAAAGGGGACGGGCTGTAAACCCGTTGGCTCAGCCTACGGAGGTTCGAATCCTCCCCTCTCCACCATGCAAGTGACAGGCTGCAGGGGCTGGTGACGGTATGGATTTCGGTATCTTCGCCTGCCGTGTGGCTTGATTGTTTTGGATGCGGGAGTAGCTCAGTGGTAGAGCGTCAGCCTTCCAAGCTGAGGGTCGCGGGTTCGAATCCCGTTTCCCGCTCCAGATAAAGAGCTGTTGCAGATAAATGGTTGCAGGTGGAGTCGCCCATGTAGCTCAGTCGGCAGAGCACGTCCTTGGTAAGGACGAGGTCACCGGTTCGATTCCGGTCATGGGCTCCAGACGCAGAGAGTCCCGGGGCAGTGGTGTTCTTGATGTGGTAAGAGATTTAAACGCCCAACGGCTGAATTCAAGGAGGAGAAATGGCGAAGGCAAAATTTGAAAGGACGAAGCCGCATGTAAACGTAGGGACGATAGGCCATGTGGACCACGGCAAGACGACGTTGACGGCAGCGATAACGAAGGTATTGGCGATGAAGCAGATGGCGTCGTACAC
>DRKX01000032.1 GCA_011051565.1 Nitrospirota bacterium
ATGACCGCCCGGGCAGACGACGGCGAGCCTCGCCGGACAGACGCAGAGGCGCCGCAGCTCGGCCCCGATACAGTGAAATTCGGCTCGGCCGGCGGTCCGGCCTTTGTCAAGAGGGTGCTGCCTGAATATCCGTGGATGGCGAGGAAGGCGGGAAGAGAGGGTAGGGTGTTGCTGAGGCTTACCATCGATGAGCGAGGCAGGCTCACCGACGTGGTGGTAGTGGAGAAGGCGGGGTACGGGTTCGACCGCGAGGCGGTCAGGGCGGTCAGGCGCTCGACCTTCCGGCCTGCCGTCAGAGACGGAGTGCCGGTGAGATCAGAGGCGTTGCTGTATGTGAGGTTCGAACTTAAAGAACCAGAATAGTTTCTGCTTGGAGGTGTTTTGATGATCGACTTTGTGCTGAAGGGCGGTTTCCTGATGTATCCGATACTCCTGTGTTCGGTTGCCGGCCTTGCGATAATCATCAACAAGGCCGTACAGTACAGGAGGATATTCAGGTCGATCGAGCGTCCCCTGAACGAGGTGCTGCAGACGAGGCCCCCGGTACTGGAACCCCTCATCGAGGCCGTTGAGGAAGGCTGCGACGAGCAGGAGCTCTCCGTCGTCGGCACGAGACAGGTGAGGGAGGCGGAGCGGGGACTCAGCTGGCTCGGCCTGATCGCAACGATCACTCCACTGCTGGGACTCACGGGTACGGTAATCGGCATGATAAAGGCCTTCATGGTGATTGCAGCGAGTACAAGCGTGAACCCGTCCATGCTTGCCGGCGGGATATGGGAGGCCCTCATCACGACCGCAGCCGGGCTCCTCGTGGCCATCCCCGTCAGTGTCGGACACCACTACCTGGAGAAGCAGGCCGACGACATAGCCTTCATCCTGAAGGAGTTGACCATGAGTCTCTACTTGAGGTGCAGGGATGGAGTTTGAGCGGAAGAGACACAGCAGGCGTACCAGCTTGAACATTGCCCCCCTGGTCGACGTGGTCTTTCTCCTTCTGCTCTTCTTCATGCTCACCTCAAGCCTCGTCCGCGAGTCCGCGGTGAGGATAAGACTGCCGGAATCGAAGACCGCATCCCCGGCTGTAGAGACGACGAGCACGGTTGTCATCACCAGGGAGGGCGGGATATTCTTCATGGACAGGGAGGTAGGGCTGTCCGGGCTCCGCAAGGCGGTGAGTGAGGGCCTTGCCGGCAGTGAGGAGGACTACCTGAGGATAAAGGCCGACAGGGATGCAGGCATAGGCCTGCTCATGAGGGTGATAGACGAGATAAGACTCGCCGGTGTCAGGAACTTCAGCGTGGTGGCGGAGAAGAGGCCGTGAGGCCGGTCCCAAGGAGTGGGGAGGTTTCAGGCACGAGGGGTCGAATACATCTCCTCGGCATTCATCGAACTCCTGACGAGCGGGGATGAGGCTACGAAGCTGAAGCCGAGTTCAAGGGCGGCCTCGCGGTACCTGTCGAAGACCTCGGGTCGTACATACTCGACCACGGGGAGGTTTTCTTTGCGTGGCCTCAGGTACTGCCCGAGCGTCAGCATACTGCAGCCGGCTGCCCTCAGGTCCTTCATCACGGAGACGACCTCCTCGAATGACTCGCCGAGCCCGACCATAAGGCCTGACTTCAAGCGCATTGATGGGGCTTCCCGGTAGGCTGCGGCGAGCACGCCGAGGGAACGCCTGTAGTCGGCCTGGGGTCTCACCCTCGAGTAGAGGCGCGGCACTGTCTCTACATTGTGATTGAAGACGTCGGGACGGGCATCGACCACGGTCTTTACGGCATCGCTGTCGCCGAGGAAGTCGGGCGTTAGGACCTCGATTCCGGCCTCAGGCAGGTGGCGCCTCACCATGCGTACCGTCTCAGCGAACTGGCCGGCCCCTCCGTCCGGCAGATCGTCACGAGTGACAGAGGTTATGACCACGTACCTCAGGCCCATCTCCTTTGAGGCGAGCGCGACCCTTTCCGGCTCGTCAGGGTCCGGCAGGGCCGGTCTGGAGGAGTCTACCGAGCAGAATCCGCAGTTTCTCGTGCAGGAGTCCCCGAGTATCATGAACGTGGCCGTCGGCTTCGAGAAGCAGTGTCCCCTGTTCGGGCAGCGGGCCTCCTCGCATACCGTGGAGACACCGTGCGCGCGGAGTACCTGCTTTGTTCCGTGATCACCGATGATGTTTCCGGTCTTTATCCATTCGGGGAGTCTCATCGTGAGGTCGATGGCACCGGCCTTTCGGAATTTGGAGTGTCAGGAGGGTATTTTAAAGGTGCCTGCAGTCTCTGCAGGCACCTTTTGCAGGCTCAGTCTAACCTGACGACGTTCGTTGCCTTGGGCCCTCTTTCTCCTTCTACAACGTCGAAGGATACACGCTGGCCTTCGGTCAGAGTCCTGAATCCATCACCCTGGATAGAGGTGTAATGAACAAAGACGTCTTCCCCATCATCCTTCTGGATGAACCCGTAGCCCTTGGTCTCGTTGAACCACTTAACCTTACCTTCGAAAGACATACAGCAAAAGCCTCCTTTTAAGATACTAACGCCTGATAACAACAGGTTTCTTTTTTATACATGGTTGGGAGCGCTAAAGTCAAGTGAAAAATGTCCCGGGGAGGCCGATTTTATTTTTGGCCGCGGAAAATAATACAATAGACGGGATGACCGGATTGATCGGATCCCTCGACATATCATCCTCTCCCTATGTCAACGCCCTTGTCCTTGTCGCGGTCTTTGCATTGCTGGCAAAGACGGCCGATATCCTTGTGCACAGGGTCCTGCGCCGGTTCGCAACCTTTACGAAGACAGAGATGGACGACAGGATTATAGACCTTGTCCGTTATCCCGTCTTCTTCACCATAACCCTGATCGGCCTGCTGAGTGCCGTTCTCTACCTGGAGCCGTCTCGAACGGTCGTCTTCTATTCAAAAGGCGCCGTCTATTCCGTGATCACCTTGATCTGGAGCGTCACCTCGATAAGGATAAGCAGGCTCGCCGTCGAACACACGGTCGGCAGGGTCTCCGATGCGACCGGCCTGGGCAGGGATATCATACCGCTCATAGAGAATATCGTAAAGATCGCGATAGTGATCGCCTCTCTGACGGTGATACTCTCCTATTGGAGACTGAACATCACACCGCTCATAGCCTCTGCAGGCATAGCCGGGGCGGCCGTGGCCCTTGCGGCAAAGGATACGATAGCCAACTTTATCGGCGGTGTAAGTCTCTTTGTTGACAAGCCGTTCAAGATAGGAGACTACGTGGTGCTTGACAGTGGAGAGCGGGGAGAAATCGTGACCATCGGCCTGAGAAGCACCCGGATAAAGACCAGGGACGACATCCTGATAACCATCCCGAACTCGATCATTGCGAACACGAAGATCATCAATGAGAGCGCCCCCATACCGAGGTTCAGGGTGAGGATCCCGGTCTCGGTGGCCTATGGAAGCGACATAAGCCTCGTGGAGAAGACACTGCTGGACATCTCGATCGAGAACGAGAACGTCCTCGACGATCCTGAACCGCGGGTCAGGTTCAGGGAGTTCGGTGACTCCTCCCTCAGGTTCGAACTCCTCTGCTGGGCGAAGGAGCCGGCGCTGAGGGGAAGGACGATTCACGAGATAAACGGCTCCATCTACTCAAAGTTCAGAGAATGCGGCATCAGGATTCCGTTTCCCCAGCGGGACGTGCACATTTACAGGGAGGAATCGCCTTGAGCCTGAGAGTGTGCCGCCTGATGTGTACGGCGTGTTCCGTTGAGTGGCAGGTCCGCCGATGAGAGATAGAAAGAAGAGGATACTTGTGAGGGGGGTTAACTGGATAGGGGATGCAGTGATGACGCTGCCGTCCTTCAGGGTCCTGCGTTCTGAATATCGCGACTCGGACGTCCATCTCCTCGCCAAGGACTGGATCGCACCGGTGTTTGCATCGGACCCTAACATCGACGGGATCGTAGAATACAGGGCGGAATACTCCGGCGTGGTCGGGAAGCTGTCGGCGGCAAAGGTGCTGAGAAGGGGCTGCTACGACACCGCCGTCCTGTTGCAGAACGCCTTCGGCGCTGCCGTGATCGCATACCTCTGCGGCATACCAGAGAGGATAGGATACAACCGTGACGGAAGGGGTTTCCTGCTGAGCAGGGCGGTCCCCGTGACTCCGGATGCGAGGCGGCTGCACCATGTGCTCTACTACCTGAACCTCCTGAGGGAGGCCGGCCTGGAGGCCGTGTACAGGCATCCGTGGATATACCTCGAGGGCGATGAGCGCCTGAGGGCTGCAGAGACGCTCCAAGGCCTGCGCAGGCCCGTCATAGTGCTGAACCCCGGCGCCACTTACGGCTCGGCCAAGAGATGGCCCGCAGAGCACTTCGCGGCCCTCTCAGAGATGATCATCAGGAGGCTCGGTGGCAGTGTCGTCCTGACCGGCTCTGATTCGGAGAGAGGGATCGCATCTGAGATAGCCGGCCTGATCG
Organism: Nitrospirota bacterium; assembly: GCA_011051565.1. Lineage (GTDB taxonomy): Bacteria > Nitrospirota > Thermodesulfovibrionia > Thermodesulfovibrionales > JdFR-85 > BMS3Bbin07. The sequence continues at coordinate 4,453 of DRKX01000032.1, forward strand.
ACAAGGACCTCTCTGCTTCAGACTCGGTCATGAACCTTGCCGGAGTCACACTACTCAGGGACCTGATCGCCATACTCTCTCAGGCCGACGCAGTCGTCTCCAACGACTCAGGCCCCATGCACCTCGGTTACGCAGTCGGCACGCCGGTGGCGGCGATATTCGGCTCTACAGATCCCGCCCTGACAGGTCCGCCGTCCTCTGTCCACCCTGAAGAGGCCGGCTTCAACGCCGAGACCGAATTCGGTCTGAGGGACGTTGTGCTCAGGGCCGAGACCGACTGCTCGCCGTGCTTCGAGAGGAGCTGCCCAAGAGGTGACGTCATCTGTCTCAGCCGGATCAGGGCTGAGGAGGTCTTCGACGCCCTCCTCGAGATCGTGCCTGCAAGACGGGCGGTCTTCTTCGACAGGGACGGCGTACTATGCCGTGATGCAGACTATCTGAACAGCCTTGAAAACTTTGAAGTGTTCCCTGATGTTGGTATGCTTAACAGCTTGAAAGACAAGGGTTTTCTCCTTATAGGCGTGAGCAACCAGTCAGGGATTGCGCGCGGGGTGGTCTCAAGAGAGTTTACGGAGGGCATAAACCGTGTCTTCATCGAGAGGTACGGGTTCGATGCCTTCTACTACTGCCCGCACCATCCTGACGACAACTGCGCATGCAGAAAGCCTTCACCGGGCATGGCATTGCTGGCGAGGAGCGAGTTCAACATCGATCTCAGGTCCTCGATCGTCGTCGGTGACAAGGATTCGGACATGTTGCTTGCGAGGAACATCGGGGCCGAGGCACTACTCGTGACGACCGGCAAGGCGGCTG
>DRKX01000033.1 GCA_011051565.1 Nitrospirota bacterium
ACTGGAGGGTCGACATAGGCAAGGCGGTTAAGCGCCTCGGCACCAAGGTCTCGGTTCAGGGCAACCTCGACCCGTGCGCCCTCTTTTCGTCAGAGGAGGTCCTCCGCTCAAAGGCCGGGGACATACTGAAGAAGGGACGGGCGGCGCGTGGTCACGTCTTCAATCTCGGTCACGGCATACTCCCCCAGACCCCTCCCGACATGGCGAGGGCTCTCGTGGAGATCGTTCATGAACTGGGCAGGAACTGAACGCGTAATGACGCCGGCTCCATGAAGATATACCGCGGATGAAAAACAGGCGACAGATACTCAGCTGGTGCCTCTACGATTTCGCAAACTCGTCGTACTCCGCGGTGATCACTGCAGTGATCTTTCCGGTATACTTCGTGAAGGTGATAGCGGAGGACCCTGCTACGGGTGATCTCTGGTGGGGAAGGGCCGTCTCTCTCAGCATGCTCGTTGTGGCCGTTACTTCCCCGGTCCTTGGAGGCATATCGGATCATGCGGGGCTGAGAAAGCGCCTGTTCGTGGCCTATTCCCTCGTCTGTGTGGTCTCGGTGGGGTTTCTCGCCTTTGTCGGAGAAGGCATGGTCTTTGAGGCCTTTCTGCTCGTGATCGTTGCCAACGCGGCCATGGAGGGGGCGCTCGTATTCTACAACGCCTACCTGCCGGACATTGCGCCCAAGGACCAGCTGGGCAGGGTATCGGGGTGGGGCTTCGGCCTCGGCTATGCAGGCTCTGTGCTCGCCCTCCTTTTGGCCCTGTTGCTCATGAGAAACGGCGCGATCCGCCTCTCGTGGCCCATGGTTTCGGTCTTCTTTCTCGTCTTCTCGCTGCCTGCGTTCCGCTTCCTGCCCCGGGACAGGCCGTCGGGCCGGCCGGGCAGGGCGGCGCTCGTCGGGCTCAAGAGCACGCTGAGGTTGTTGGCCGAGGTCCTGCGCACAAGGAGGGTGAGGAGGTTTCTTCTCGCCTACTGGCTGTACAAGGACGGTGTGAATACCATTATAATCTTCTCGAGCATCTACGCATCCGTCACCCTCGGCTTCACGGGATCGGAGCTCGTCATCCTGTACCTGCTGGTCCAGGTCAGTGCAATGGCCGGTTCTGTCGCCCTGTCCGCTCCTACCGACAGATGGGGAGCCAAGAGCGTGGTCGTCCTATCCCTGCTTCTATGGATAGCGGTAACGGTCAGTGCATATCTTGTCGACGACAAGGGGGCCTTCTGGGCCATAGCCACTATGGCGGGCCTGGGACTCGGCAGCGTGCAGGCAGCATCGAGGGCGCTCTTCTCAGGATTCATACCGCACGGCAAGGAGGGGGAATACTTCGGCATCTATGCCCTTGCAGGCAAGACTTCCGCGGTGATCGGCCCGGCACTGTTCGGCATGATATCCTCAGCCGCCGGAAGCCAGAGGCCCGCCGTCCTCTCTGTCCTCGTCCTCTTCGTCCTCGGGCTGGCCGTTCTCTCTTCAGTGGAGACCGGCTGACTCCCTCGCCTCCAGATACTCCTGCCACAGGGCATCCTTGGAGATGCCGGCATCTATGAAGTCCCACGGGAGCGTCTCGTCGAAGTCCCTCTGCCTGAACAGGTAGAAGCCGGGGTCGAGACCGGCCTCCCTCAGGCACTCCTTCCACCTGCCCGGCTCTCTCATCTCGTTCAGGACCCTTGACAGCCTCCTGTCCCCTCTCGAGAAGACACCCTGCATGAAGGCGTATTTTATTACGTCGTGAAAGACCCTGACACCCTTCATGTCAAGGCCTGACTTGATCGTCTTGAGCCTCGCCTTGACCGTCTTCTCCGCTGCCATTGGATGCCACTGCAATGGTGTGAAGGGCTTCGGCACGAAAGTGCTTATGCTCAGGACGATGGTGCCGCGCCTGCTGAGCGAGCGGATCTTTTTAGTAAGGGCGACTATCCCGTCTATGTCTGCTTCGGTCTCAAACGGCAGGCCGACCATGAAGTAGAGCCTGAGTGCGGTGATGTCGTGCCTGAGCACCCGCTCGGCGGTCTCCAGGATATCCTCCTCGGTGATCCTCTTGTTGATGATCCTCCTGAGGCGCTCGGTGCCCGTCTCAGGTGCCATGGATACGCTCCGGCGGCCCTTCATCAGGGAGAGCAGCCTTTCGGCCCGCGGCGTCGCCCTCAGGGAGGTTATGGAGAAGTCCACACCCTCTGTCTGCAGGGCCTCCTCGGCGTGGCGGTAGTCGGTGAGCGAAGGCCCGATCAGGCCCACCCTGCCGGTCGTCTCCAGGGCACGGGCCGTCTCCTGCCTCAACACGCCGATCTCCTTGTGCCTCGGCGGATCGTATATGCGTCCGGCAACACAGAACCTGCAGCTCCACACACACCCCCTCATGGCCTCGAGGAGATACATGTTGGAAAACTCCGTCGCCGGAGTGATTATGGAAGGCCTGAGCCTGCCGTCCAGTGCCTTCTCGGTCCTCTTCTTTATCAACGGGGGGGCGTCTCCGTGGGCCCGCCTCTCCATGATCTTACCGTCATCGGAATATGCGACCCCGTAGAAGGCCGGCACATAGCATCCCTCCCTTCCCGGTGCCGCTTCGAGAAAGGCCTCACGGTCCCCTGTCTCCTTGTAGAGCTCTATAAGCTCGCCGATGGCGCTGTCGGCCTCTCCAATGAATACGAGATCGAAGAAGTCGGCGAGTGGTTCGGGGTTGAACGTGGCGCAGACCCCGCCGAGAAGCAGCAAGGGCTCTCTCCTCCCGCGCCCCGACGAGAAGGCGCCGATGCGTGCGAGCCGCAGCATCAGTGGGACAGATGGGTAGTCGTTTTCAAAGGATACGGAGAAGGCGACGATGTCGAACCTGTTGAGCGGCCTCTTGGACTCGATCGAGAAGAGCTCTGAGCCCGTGCGCTCAAACTCCTTCATGTCCTCCTCGTCGGGCAGGAAGACCCTTTCGCATACGGTGTCGTCCCTGCTGTTCAGGATCGAGTATATGCCCTGAAACCCGAGGCTCGACATCCCGACATGGTATGTGTTCGGGTATGCAAGACATACGTTGACCCTGCCTCCGGGATCCTTGTATACGGTCCCCTTCTCTCTCTGGAGCAGTGCGTCCGCCTTCTCGATTAGTCTCCGGCTGATCATGCAGGTCTAATTTAACCTTCCGGCGTCTCTGTTGGCAAGAAACCCGTGTTTACTTGACAGAGAGCAGCGCTATTTTTTAGTGTATAACGCTGTAGCCCGACGGGGAGCGGGTTTGTCGAACGTCCGACAGAGGGCTGATCATGTTGGTTTTCCAGGAGGATGGATGAAGATAGTTCTTGCTTACTCGGGAGGTCTCGACACCTCGGTTGCGATAAAGTGGCTCAAGGAGAGGTACAGTGCGGAGGTCATCGCATACTGTGCAGACCTCGGACAGGGGGAAGACCTTGAGGCCGTAAGGGAGAAGGCCCTCGATACCGGGGCCCTCCGTGCCTACGTGGAGGACCTGAGGGAGGAGTTCGTCAGGGACTTCATATTTCCCATGCTCCGTGCGAACGCCGTATATGAGGGGGTCTACCTGCTCGGCACATCCATTGCGAGGCCCCTCATCGCAAAGAGGCAGATGGAGATAGCCGAGAAGGAGGGAGCCGATGCCGTCGCACACGGTGCGACGGGCAAGGGCAACGATCAGGTGAGGTTCGAGCTCACCTACTATGCAATGAAGCCGGACATAAAGGTCATAGCACCCTGGAGGGAATGGCCTTTCGACTCGAGGGAATCACTGATCGACTATGCCGTATCAAAGGGGATAGACGTACCGGTCACAAAGGAGAAGCCCTACAGCATGGACATGAACGTCTTCCACATAAGCTACGAGGGCGGAGTCTTGGAGGACCCCTGGGCAGAGCCTCCCGATGATATGTATACGATGATGGTCTCGCCCGAGCGTGCACCGGATAAACCGGTCTACCTCGAGATAGAGTATGACGGCGGGAACCCCGTGGCCCTCGATGGTGAGAGGCTGAGCCCGTTCGAACTCCTGTCGAGACTGAACCGGATCGCCGGGGGGCACGGCATCGGCAGGGTCGATGTGGTGGAGAACAGATATGTGGGAATCAAGTCGAGGGGTGTCTACGAGACACCCGGGGGCACGGTGCTGCATGCCGCCCACAGGGCTGTGGAGTCGATAACGCTCGACAGGGAGGTGCTGCACCTGCGGGACTCCCTGATTCCACGATACGCCGAGTGTGTATACTACGGCTACTGGTTTTCTCCCGAGAGGGAGATGCTCCAGGGCATGATGGACAAGATTCAGCATGACGTGACCGGGAAGGCGAGGCTCAAGCTGTACAAGGGCAACTGCATGGTGGTCGGAAGGAACTCGCCGGTGAGCCTCTACAGCCCTGAACTTGCAACCTTCGAGGCTGAAGAGGTCTACGACCAGAAGGATGCCGAGGGTTTCATAAGGCTGAATGCACTGAGGCTGAAGCAGAGACGGCACTGACACAGCCATGCCCCCCCTCTGTACCCTTGTGGTCTCTCTGTAACGCTTTCTGAGCATGGTTTCCCGACTCAATGGGCGGAATGAGCGATGATCTCGTCTACTGGATCGCCCTCTCCTCGATAAGGGACGTCGGACCCGTGAGGATGAGGAGCCTTCTTAAGGCATTCGGCTCACCCGAGTCCGTCTTCAAAGCAACACTGAAAGGGCTCGAGGCTGTCGAGGGCGTGGGTGGTCGTACTGCTTCGGCCATAAAGTCGTTCAGGGACTGGTCCGGCGTCGAGGCGGCCGTAAGGAGGTGTGAGGCTCTCGGGGTAAGGGTCGTCAGATACACGGATACTTCGTACCCTGAGTTCCTGAGGGAGATCGGCGACAGCCCGCCGATCCTCTATACCTTGGGTGAGATGAGGGAGGAGGACAGGTTCTCCATAGCCGTCGTCGGACCCCGAAGGCCTTCGGATTACGGCGTAAGGGTGACGGACATGATCGCAGGCGAACTTGGCACTTGTGGCCTCACCGTGGTGAGCGGCCTGGCCCGGGGTATCGATACGGTCGCTCACAAGGCGGCGCTTAAGAGGGGCGGCAGGAGCATCGCGGTGCTCGGTTCAGGGCTTGACGTGCCGTATCCGCCGGAGAACGCGGGTCTGATGAAGAGGATCGAGACCGACGGATGTGTGATCAGCGAATTCCCGCTGGGCACCAAGCCTGAACGGGAGAACTTTCCGAGGCGGAACAGGCTGATAAGCGGTCTCTCCCTCGGCGTGCTCGTGGTGGAGGCAACGGGCGACAGCGGCGCGCTCATAACGGCCCGCTACGCACTCGATCAGGGCCGTGAGGTCTTTGCCGTACCGGGCATGATCACCTCGGCGAAGTCCTCCGGGACGAATGCCCTGATCAAGCAGGGGGCGCGTCTTGTGGAAAAGGCTTCTGATATAATAGAAGAATTGGCGCCGCAGCTCAAGGGATTCATAAAGGAGAGAAAGAGGCGTGCAGTCGTGTTGACCGACGAGGAGAAGACGGTCACCGAGAGGCTTTCTCCAGAGCCGCTGCACATAGACGAGTTGACCAGGCAGACGGGGCTGCCTGCATACAGGGTGCTCGGCATACTCACGGCCCTCGAGCTGAAGGGCGTGGTGAAACAGTCCGAGGGCAAGAGGTTCTATATCGCGATGTAGGGGCCTCCATGTCTCGGTGGAAGAGTCTTGCCAGAAGGCAAGAGGTTCTATTATTGTGATGTGGAGGCCTGTTATGATTGTGGATCGATACTTCGGTTTTCAGGAGGTTCAAGGAGTGTACAGAAAGTTCATGGAGATTCTGAAGGTGATAAGCGACGACAAGCTCGATAAGGAGGAGAGATTCGACGACATCATCAGGAAGCTCGAGATGTCCGACGTCAACCTCTTGAGGGTGAATGAGGAACTGAGGGCGATCGAGAAGGCACGGCTGATGGGGGAGGAGGATCTGGATACGATCAGGTCGGTCCTCGTTTACCTCTTAATGAAGAAGAGCGCGCTCGATACGGAGGAGGTCTATGCCCTCGTATACGGCGACGGCAACAGGGTGACATGGCACTGACATCGCCTCTCGGGACGGTTTGTGCGGTTGCGGGGTTGCCGGGAACTATTAAGGACTACTTTTATTTGATGGGGTATTGAAGATGAAATCACTCGTGATAGTGGAGTCACCTGCAAAGGCGAAGACGATAAACAAGATACTCGGTAAGGGCTTCTCTGTGAAGGCATCCATAGGACACGTGAGGGACCTTCCTGCGAAGGAACTCGGCGTGGACGTGGAGAACGACTTTGCACCCAGCTATGTGGTCATCCCGGGCAAGGAGAAGATCATCAAGGAGCTGAGGAAGGCGGCCAAGGAGGCCGACGTCGTATACCTTGCACCAGACCCTGACAGGGAGGGCGAGGCGATAGCGTGGCACATAGTGGAGGAGCTTAAGAAGTCGCGGGGCAAGTCCGGCAAGGCAGACGGTGACAAGATATACAGGATCACCTTCAACGAGATTACGGAGAAGGCCGTTCGCGATGCGCTCAAGAACGCCGGCAAGGTCGACATGAACAAGGTGGACGCCCAGCAGGCGAGGAGGATACTCGACAGGCTCGTGGGTTACGGGTTGAGCCCGCTTTTGTGGAGGAAGGTCCGGAGGGGACTGAGCGCCGGCCGCGTGCAGTCGGTAGCCGTCAGACTCATAGTGGATAGGGAGCGCGAGATCGAGGCCTTCAAGCCCACGGAGTACTGGAGCATAGCCGGCCTCTTCGAGGGCTCTGCTCCGCCCGAGTTCAAGGCGAGGCTCTTCAAGTACAGGGAAAAACATGTAATAAACCGCGAAAAAAACGAGTTCCTGCTCAGGGACGAGGCCTCTGCAAAGGCACTGGTGGAGGAGCTGAAGAAGAAGAGCTATGTGCTCGAGAAGGTGGAGAAGAAACAGAGGAAACGGAAGCCCTCCCCGCCCTTCATCACCAGTACCCTGCAGCAGGAGGCATCGAGGAAGCTGAGGTTCACCCCCAAGAAGACCATGGTCGTTGCGCAGCAGCTCTACGAGGGGATCGAGCTTGGAGAGGAGGGCTCGGTCGGCCTGATAACTTACATGAGGACGGACTCCGTCAGGGTCGCCAAGGAGGCCCAGGAAGCAGCCAGGGCCTTCATAAGGGAGAAGTACGGCAAGGAGTACCTGCCCAAGACCCCGCCGTCGTACAAGAAGAAGGGCCAGTCCCAGGACGCCCACGAGGCGGTCAGGCCCACATACATGGACAGGCCTCCCGAGTCCATAAAGCCGTACCTCTCGAGGGACCAGTACGCCCTCTACAGGCTCATATGGCAGAGGTTTGTGGCAAGCCAGATGGCGCCTGCAGACATAGAGCAGACCACCTTCGTCATCGTTCCCGAAGGAGGCGGTGCAGAGTTCAGGGTCTCGGGCGATGTGATAAGGTTCAAGGGCTTCATGGCAGTGTATACCGAAAGCGCCGAGACTCCCGAGGACGACGGAGAAGGCGGGCTGCTGCCACGCCTGAGGGAGGGGGAGCAGCTTTCGCTCAAGGAGATCAGCGCAGCCCAGCACTTTACGCAGCCGCCTCCGAGATATACCGAGGCATCGCTCGTCAAAGCACTCGAGGAGAAGGGCATAGGGAGGCCCAGCACGTATGCAGCGATCCTCTCGACCATACAGGAGAGGAAGTACGTCAAGCGTGAAGAGGGCAAGCTGAGGCCTACCGAACTGGGGATGCTCGTCAACGACCTGCTCGTCGACAGGTTTCCCGAGCTCATAGACATCGGGTTCACCGTCAAGATGGAGGACGAACTCGACAGGGTGGAAGAGGGAAAGCTCAAGTGGGTCAAGGTGGTCAAGGAGTTCTACGGGCCGTTCAGCAGGGACCTCAGCGAGGCCATGGATACGCAGGAGAGGATCAGGCCCGAGGATGAACCGACGGATATCCTGTGCGATTCTTGCGGACTTCCTATGGTCAAGCGGTGGGGAAGGCACGGCCGCTTCCTTGCCTGTACGGGTTATCCGGAGTGCAAGAATACGAAGCCGCTCGAGGAGGAGAACGGCAGGCCGAGACCTGTTGAGGCGACCTCTGAGAAGTGTCCGCAATGCAACGCTCCCATGGTGATAAAGCAGAGCCGTTACGGCAGGTTCCTCGCCTGCACGCGCTACCCCGAGTGCAAGGGTACGAAGCCCCTCGGCACGGGCGTGAGCTGTCCCCTTGACGGAGGGGAGATAATCGAGAGGAGGAGCAAGAAGGGCAGGGTCTTCTGGAGCTGCAGCAACTGGCCTGACTGCAAGTTCGCATCCTGGAACAAGCCCGTTGCCGAAGAGTGTCCCGAGTGCGGTTCGAAGTACCTGGTGGAGCGGAGGGACAGGACCGGTAAGGTCACCATATCCTGTCCCAACAAGGACTGTGCGTTCAAGAGGGTCCTGGAGACGGAAGGAGAGGCTGCCGGTGCCAAGTAGGGCCGGATATGGACGTGCGTCTCAATACGGTCTCGACAAGGGCTCGATGGAAAAAGAGGGAATACGCCCGGTCCTTGGAAGCGGGCGCTGCAGAGCGCGACTGGATCGATGAAGAAGCCTGCAAACATCTATCTCGTCGACGGAAACTCCTATGTCTACCGTGCATACCATGCAATCAGGGGGCTGAGCAACTCCAAGGGCTTTCCAACGAACGCGGTCTACGGCTTCGTCAATACGCTCCTCAAGATAATCAGGGAGAAGGAACCGGACGCCCTCGTGGTCTCCTTTGATTCGCCCCTGCCAACGGACAGGCACAGGGTCTACGAGGAGTACAAGGCCCAGAGGCCACCGGCCCCTGATGACCTCGTCGTGCAGATGCCCTACATAAAGAGGATAGTCCAGGCCTTAGGGATAAGGATATGCGAGGTGCCCGGGTACGAGGCCGATGACGTCCTCGCAACCCTTGCGGTCAGGTCCGCCTCCGAGGGAGTCGATGCCTACATCGTCTCCGGAGACAAGGACATGCTCCAGGTCCTGAACGAACACGTTTGGATATACGACCCGGTGAAGGACCGTGTTGTCGGCAGGGAGGATGTCCTGAAGAGGTTCGGCGTCCCGCCCGAGCGGGTCCCTGAGATCATGGCCCTCACAGGAGATACGGCGGACAACATCCCCGGGGTGAAGGGGATCGGCGAGAAGACCGCCTGTGAGATACTCAAGGAGCACACCATCGAGGATATCCTCGCAAGCCCCGGGCTTATAAGGCGTGAGAGGTTGAGGAGGCTCATCGAGGAGAACAGGGATGCCATTATCGTCAGCCTCACCCTTGCCAGAGTGGACAGGGATGTCCCCGTCGATATCGACGTGAGCGAGTGCATGCGGCGTGAGCCCGACTGGCAGGAACTGCTCAACCTCTTCAGCGAGCTCGAGTTCGGGACGCTGCTCAAGCTGATCCCCCCGCAGCCGCTCTCCGGCAGGTATGAGGCGGTGCTGGACCCGGGTACCCTCAAGGACCTGCTGGATGCCGTAGAGCCCCCCTTTGCCTTCTG
>DRKX01000034.1 GCA_011051565.1 Nitrospirota bacterium
GCCGGTCATGGGCTCAGTTTATGGTCTTCTCGTGATGGAACAGGACGTAACCGCACAGCCTGCATGCCGTCTCGTCTTCGTCGCTCCATATCTCGACTTCGGCCTCACACCGAGGACACGTGACATCGGTCGGAAAGGCATCCCACTTTATCGAGCATGCTGATCTACGGCTCTTATTCTTCACGGGCCTTCCTCCATCCGCTCTCCCTCAGCCTCTTCATGCGCTCCACGCCCCAGGTCTTCAGCTTCTCGATGTAGGCCTTCGGGTCGGTCTTCGCGAGCTTGGCGATCTCTTCCCGCTCCTTCTTGCTGTCGATGTGATCGCCGGGGTAGACCCCCCTCCAGGTGGCGTATCCTTCGTCGAAGAGCACCTCGGGCGAGAGCCGCTCCCTCAGCTTCGCCGGCAGTTTCCGGGCGAGGAACTCCGCCACCTCCATGTCGTACTCGATGATCCAGCCGTTGTCGGCTATCATCCTCTGGGGCGTGAAGGCGATGTCTGTCGAGCAGTTCGGGCAGTAGAGCCTGAGTATGACATCACCCGTCATCACGTCGTCCTTGAAGTTGAAGCTTGCCTCCCTGAGTCCGCATACGCAGGAACTCGCATACTCCATACACATTGTTTCGTACCTCCTGATCGGTTTGACTTTGTCTTGAGGCCCGCAGTGTGTCAGTCGAGCCTCGGTTTCGGCGTGCCCTCTGTCGGGGCGGGCAGGACCGGATATTCGACCTTCGGCTGAACCCCCGTCGTCGTCCTCAGGAAGGCCGCAATCTTCTCCACCTCGGCCTGCGTCAGCTTTACGCCCAACTGTGCCGAACCCATTATCCTCACCGCCTCCTCCAGGCTCCAGACCTTGCCAGAGTGGAAGTAGGGCGGCGTCAGCTCTATGTTCCTCAGCGACGGCGCCTTGAATACATACTCGTCAGACTTCAGGCGGGTCACCTTGAACCTTCCCTTGTCTCCCTGGAGTATCTCGTCCGAGGGCCTTTCGACTACGCCGAAGGGATAGTAGCCCTGTCCTCCCATGTTGACGCCGCCGTGACAGATGGAGCAGCCCTTGTCCATGAAGAGTCCGAGCCCCTCCTTCTCGGTTTTGCTCAGTGCGTCGCCGTCACCCTTGAGAAACCTGTCGAAGCGTGAATTCGGCGTAAGGAGCGTGGCCTCGAACACCTCGATGGCCTTTGCCATGTTGTCGAAGTTCACCGGGTCCTTCTCGCCCGGAAAGGCCTCCTTGAACATGCGGACGTAACCGGGCATGCTCTTGAGGGTCTTTACGACCTGCTCGGGCGTGTTGTTCATCTCCACGGACGCCTGCACAGGACCCTTCGCCTGTTCCATCAGGTCTTTTGCCCGCCCGTCCCAGAACTGCGCGATGTTGAAGACCGAGTTCAGCACGGTTGGGGCGTTGCGCGGTCCTTTCTGCCAGCCGTGCCCGACCGAGGTCTCCTGGTAGTCCGCGCCTCCCATGCCCACGTTGTGACACGTGTTGCAGCTTATCAGGGCGCTGGCCGAAAGACGAGGATCGAAGTAGAGCATCTTGCCGAGTTCCACCTTGACCGGTGTCGCCGGGTTTCCCTCAAGTGCTGGTGCCGACTCCGGAATCGGCTTGAACGTCTTGTTCGCCCTCTCCTCGAGCCCCCCGGCATAAAGATGCGAGACGACAAGAAGCGTTGCGATGAATACCGATGCCCACAGACTCTTTCTCTTCATTTCTCTGACCCCCCTTCTCCTGATGCTTCGGTTTTTTTTTTCGTGTATACAGCTCACCCTTGCTTGCTCATCGTGCCCGTCTCTCCGCACTTCGGGCACTTCTTCGGTTTGCACCTGCCTTCCTTTGTGGCACCGCAGCTTTCACACTTGAACACAGCCATCTCAACACCTCCTTTCCTTGTACACTCAGGACACACGCCGTAGAACTCGATGTGGTTCCCTGTTATCCTGAAGCCCTGCCTCTGTGCAGGCGGAATGTTTATCCTGAACTCTTTATGCACGTCGACTATCTTCTTGCACCTCAGGCAGATGAGATGGTGATGAGGCTCTGTGTTGGGATCGTAGTGCCTCCTCTCGGGGTCGATGGTCAGCTCGACGACCTCGCCGCGTCTCTTCAGGGCCTCGAGGGTGTTGTACACAGTTGCAAGAGACATCGTGGGAAAGCTCTTCTTCACGTTGTGATAGATGTCCTCTGCAGCCGGATGATCCCTGTTGCCGTCGAGGTACTCGAGTATGGCAAGCCTCTGCGGCGTCAGCTTGAATCCCCTCTCCCTCTGCCTTTCCATCCGTCGTCTCCTTGATTGGAATTATTCTTAATAAAGAAAGCATAGCAGATAAGAATGGTTCTTGTCAAGAAGAAAATCTTCACCCCCTGCATGCGCTGGGGATTCGGCGCTCGAGGCCCACCTGCAACATTGAGGCCCGATGCCGGCAATTGCAAACATTCCGGCCGATCCTGTATAATTCCTATCGACGGAAGACGGCCTCCGCTCCGGCGGCGGGCCGCTCGATACGGTCAGGAGGAGGCTGTCATCAAGATAAAGAC
>DRKX01000035.1 GCA_011051565.1 Nitrospirota bacterium
GCCTCTTCGACCTTGATGCCGGCCCTGCGGGCAAGTGCCCGGACAGCCTCGGGGAAGGTGAGGTTTTCGTACTTCATGACGAAGGTGACGACATCACCGCCGGCACCGCAGCCGAAACAGTGGAATATCTGCTTGTCGGGACTCACGACGAACGAGGGGGTCTTCTCCGAATGAAACGGACAGAGTGCCTTGAAGTTCCGCCCGGCCCTTCTCAGGTCGATGTACCCGGAGAGCACGTCCACGATGTCAAGTCGCTCCTTGACATCCTCGACAACGTTGCCTAAATCCATCGAAGGTCTTTTCAAGATACGATCAGACGGAGAGAGAAAAAATCAGAACAGACCATACTCATATAGCCCTATTCGTCACTCCCCAAGGCCGCAGCCCTCATCTCCTCACCCTGCGGAACCCCGAGCATTCGATCACCTCTACGGAATCGTCCAAGATGCTGTCGAGCAGGAGGTTCACGCCTACGTTGTCACTTGCGATGTGCCCGGCTATGACCACGTTGAGATGGTTCTTCTCTGCCTCCTTGCGGTGATCCTCGCTCAGGTGCATGGCCACTATCGTGCTGACCCCGCCAGCGGTCAGGCTGCCGAATATATTCTTGGCCCCCTCGGTCCCGCCCGTCATGTCGACAAAGACCTTTCCGGCCTTCCTCTTCTCGGAACCGATGAGCACCTTCGGGCCGGCACCGATCTTCCTTGCACTCCTGTATTCCGGTATATCGAGCAGGAGTTCGATCACATCCTCTATCCTGTAGGGCTTCTTCTCGTCGAAGAGTCTCTGGAGGTAGGTTGCAACCATGTTGTCGGCCGGCGTATGAAGACACATGAACGGGATGTCGAGGAGCCTTGCGGCATCGACGGCGCGGGTGTGGTTGACCGGCATCAGCCTCCGCTCGACCTCCTTTATCCTCCCCTCCATGAGGTCCTCGGCTATATTGATGGGGACGCCGAACCTGTGGAGCACGTCGGACTGCATCCTCATGACATCGTAGAGGTGCGCATAGGCCCGGCCTTCCGGGTGATGCGACAGGAGCATGCTTACGGTCCTTCCCCTTGACCTGAGCCGGTCGGCAAGCAACACCTCGCCGACCTCTATGTCTATACCGGCGAGGATAGTCTCGATCTCCTCGTCGCCCCTGCCGTGGAGGATCCTTGTGTCGGAGTATGGGTTTCTGAGCCTCTCTTCGTCGAAGAACTCCCTATCTTTGTCCTTGAGTTCACCGAAGGTCTTTCTGACCGAGGCCAGTTCCTTGTCCACCGCATCCTTTCCCCTCGGATCGTTGCTTATACCTGTTGCGACCGCCTTCTCATAGAACTCGGCAAGCGTCATACTCTATTCTCCTGTTTCCGCTTTAAGTATAGTCGAGGCGGCAGAGATGTCTTGGACGCCTCTCCACCTGAACGGTTTACAACTGGAGTTCCACCCGTCATTCACTTCTTTGGGGGGCGCAACAACACGGCCTGCAGCCTTCAACCGGTACTCAGGAGCTCCTTAACCTTTTGGCTCACGAGCCTGCCGTCGGCCCTTCCCTTGAGGCGCGGCATGAGGCTCTGCATCACGCGTCCCATATCCTTCAAGGAAGTCGCACCGGTCTCTCTGACGGCTTCCCGGACCAGATCGGCAAGTTCTTCCTCTGACAGCTGTTCTGGAAGATAACTTAGGATGACGGCGAGTTCCCCTCTCTCCTGATCTGCAAGGTCCCGTCTCCCCCCTTTATCGAACTCGGCGATGGACTCCCTCCTCTGCTTGGCCAGGGTGCTCAGCACCCCTATCACGTCATCGTCGGAGAGTTCACCCTTCTCTATCTCGAGGTTCTTGAGCGAGGCCTTCACCATTCTGAGCGTCGAGACACTGACCTTGTCGGAAGACTTCATCGCAACCTTGAGGTCGCCGTCGATCCTTTCAAGTATGGACATTCACCTTCCCTGGAACATTCGCATCCTCTTGAGAGCCTTCTTGCGCGCTGCGAGGATCTTCTTCTTCCTCTTCACGCTCGGCTTCTCGTAATGCTCCCTCTTCTTGATCTCCGAGAGTATTCCTTCTTTCTCGCACTGCTTCTTGAACCTCTTCAGCGCGACCTCGAAGGACTCATTCTTCCTGACACTCACAGAGGGCATCCACTGACCACACTCCTCTCCTTTATATGTTTTAAATAAAATAATATACCAACAAAACTCTGCAACTGTCAAGAAATGGGCTGAAAAGGACAGGCCTTCTACCGCCGCCGTTCATACACTCGACCTGAACCGGAAGAGGGTTGACAGCAGCGTCCCATTAATTCTACAATTCGCCATACATCGAAATGTAATCCGGCGGATGAAAGAGTTTCTCGCTATAACCAAGGCCCTCTCTGATGAAGGCCGCGTGCGGATTCTCCTGGCCCTCAGGGGAGGAGAACTCTGCGTCTGCCAGCTGATCGAGCTGCTGGCCCTCGCACCCTCGACGGTCTCCAGGCACATGGCGATACTCAGGCAGGCGGGGCTCGTGGAGCTCCGCAAGGAGGGCCGCTGGGCCTACTATCGCCTTGCCGGCGAAGAGGCCCCTCCCATGGTGCGGCGGGCCCTCGACTGGGTAGTCGAGTCCGTTGGCAGGAACGCGCGAGCACAAGAGGACAGGAGACGCCTCAAGGAGATACTGAGGATCGACAAGGAGGAACTATGCAAGCTGCTGAAAGAAGGCTGAAGATACTCTTCCTCTGCACCGGCAACTCGTGCCGCAGCCAGATGGCGGAGGGGTGGGCGCGCCGCCTGAAGGACGGCCTCGTCGAGCCGTACTCGGCCGGCGTAAGGGCGAGCAATCTGGATCAGCGGGCAGTGGCGGTCATGAAAGAGGCCGGGGTGGACATATCCGCGCAGCGCTCTAAGTCCGTGCAGGAGGTGATGCACATTGAGTTCGATTACGTGGTCACCCTCTGCGGAGACGCACAGGAGACCTGCCCAGTCTTTCCCGGCAGGGCCGAAATCATCCACAGGGGCTTCGACGACCCGCCACGGCTGGCAGCTGCCGCCGGCAGCGAGGAAGAGGCGCTTGAGCACTACCGGAGGGTTCGCGACGAGATCAGGGCATTCGTCGAGAGCCTGCCCGGCTCACTGGATGCATCGGACACGAAGGAGGGCGACGGATGAAGGGAACGGACATCAGTCTTCGCGATGAGCTGAAGGGGCTCGGCTTCTTCGAGCGCTACCTGACGGTCTGGGTCTTTCTGTGTATCGTTGCAGGCGTCCTTCTGGGCAAGGCGGCCCCCGGCGTGGCGCGGTGGCTTGACGGACTCTCCGTCAGCGTGGGTGATGCTCCGGTGGTCTCGATACCGATCGCCGTCTGCCTCTTCTTCATGATGTACCCGATCATGGTGAAGATCGATTTCGCCGAGGTGATGAAGGCGGGCAGGAACATCAAGCCCGTCGGACTGACGCTCTTCATAAACTGGGCGGTCAAGCCGTTCACCATGTACGCGATCTCCCTGTTCTTCCTCGGCTTCCTCTTCCGCGGGCTCATAGGCCCAGAGGCGGTCGACTACGTGAAGATGCCCCTGGGGCTCAACCTGCCCGTGGGTGCAGAGCACGGCGTGGGCAGGGTCGTTCTGGTCGAAGGCGTCAGGATGCTCGAGGTGCCGCTGTGGCGCTCCTACCTCGCTGGGTGCATCCTCCTCGGGATCGCCCCCTGCACGGCGATGGTCCTCGTGTGGGGCTACCTCGCCAGGGGAAACGACGGCCACACCCTCGTCATGGTGGCCATAAACTCGCTGACCATGCTCTTCCTGTACGGTCCGCTCGGCGGGTTCCTGCTCGGCGTGGGGCGCCTCCCCGTGCCTTGGCAGGCGCTGCTCCTCTCCATCGGCGTCTACGTGGCCCTGCCCCTCGCAGCGGGATACGGATCGAGGAGGCTCATAATCCGCATGAAGGGAGAGAAGTGGTTCAAGGAACGCTTCCTGCACATACTCACACCGATCACGATCACCGCCCTGCTGGCGACACTCGTGCTGCTCTTCTCCTTCAAGGGCGACGTGATCCTCTCGAACCCGCTCACCATCCTCTGGATAGCCGTACCGCTCTTCATCCAGACCAACCTGATATTCTGGCTCGGCTACGGCCTGTCCCGGCTCCTCAGGCTTTCGTACGAAGACGCCGCGCCCACGGCCATGATAGCAGCGTCCAACCACTTCGAGGTCGCCATCGCCACGGCCGCGATGCTCTTCGGCCTCTCCTCGGGGGCGGCACTTGCCACCGTCGTCGGCGTGCTCATAGAGGTGCCTGTCATGCTGATGCTCGTCAAGATCTGCCTGCGAACCACCAGGTGGTTTCCGGGCGGAACGCCATGACGCCTTGCACGCCGGCTCCGCGGCAAGCGTTCCATTCTCCCGGACGGGCCCGCCGGCCGGATGGCCTCACGTCAGAACTCCGTATCTTCCCGGTGCGTGAAGCCCTTTGTGTAATCGAGGAAGAAGCCCCTCACCGGCTCCACCTTGACGAATACCATATCCGGGTTGGGGGGAAAGTCCGCAACGAACGGAAACTTCTTCAGATACACGGCGGCGGCCCTCTCCACCTCTTCCCTGTCTGTAAGCACGGTGGCCCTCGCCTCCATCTGGACACCCTGTATCCTGAGCCAATCGTCGTAGTCCTCGTCCACCGCATAGGACACGTCGGGATTCTTCAGGATGTTCTGCACCTTCCTCGTGTTCTTACTGGTGGCGAAGTAGACCGTGGAACCATCCGTTGCATACTCCACGGTGTGAGCCAGTGGACGGCCATCCGGCGTCACCGTGGCCAGTGTCATCTTCCGGTGAGACTCGAGATACTCGATGATCCTCTCTCTTGTGCCATTCATTGCCGAACCTCCTAAGTTGAATTTGCCAAAACCGCGGCATCACTTTCAGACAGCTTAATACAGCATTATATTACTATCACGTTCTAATTGCAAGAAGGCACCGGTTTGTACTATACTTACATTCAGGTAACCAATGGAGGACGGGCCGTGCCGAAAAAGACATCACATTGTCCTGTAGAGACCACCATAAACCTTATCGGCGGCAGGTGGAAGGTTCTGATCCTGCGCGAGCTCATGGAGGAGACCAGGCGGTTCGGTGAACTCCTCAGGTCGATAAGTGGAATCAGCCAGAAGATGCTCACACAGCAACTGAGGGAGATGGAGCGGGACGGCCTGGTGAACAGGAAGGTCTACGCCGAGGTACCGCCGCGCGTGGAATACTCCCTCACCGATGAAGGAAGGAGCCTGAAGCCGGTTCTGGCCTCTATGGCCCGGTGGGGCGCCGGGTACCGAAACAGGACACGGTGAGAATGGACGCATCGCTACGAAAGGGTCTCTGCAAGAGGGGCTTCAAGCGTGTAAAGACGGCGAAATACGTAAAGAAAGGGACCGTCTCACGAACTGTGTAAATCCTATTTTTCATTGAACCCTGTCCTCGAAGAGGAGAACGAGTTGAGCATAGATAGCAGACCAGTCCTTGATGGGCCTGGTCCATTTCTTCTCCAACTCCTGAGCTGCCATGTACAGACATTTTAGC
>DRKX01000036.1 GCA_011051565.1 Nitrospirota bacterium
GGAAGGCTCGAAAAGAAGCTCGAATTCATACGCCTCGACATACAGGAGCTGAAAAGGGAGATGGAGGCACTCGAGGAAAATATCTCGACCAAGAAGTCCGAGGTCGCTTCCGCGGAGGAAGAGAAGAGGTCGGCCGAGTCAGAGCTCGGCGTACTGCAGGAGGAACTCGCCCTGAGGCGCTCGGAGATCGACTCGAAGAGGCACCTGCTGACGGACCTGAAGGTCGAGATGAACGGATACGCCGAGAAGCTCAGTTCGGTAATGCGGGAAAAGGAGGCCCTACAGCGGGAGATAGCCGGGCTCAGGAAGAAAGAGACCGCCCTCGGGGAGGAGATACAGCAGAACCTCGTGGCGGTCCGGCAGAAGACGGACGGCTCGGCAGGACTCGAAGAGAGACTCAAGGGTGCCGTCTCAGCGGCCGAAACCCTCAGGCAGAGGGTATCCGAAAAGAGGGAGGTGTTGAGGAGCGACCGGGAGGGCATGCTCGAAGATGAAGAAGCCCTCAAGAGGGAACGGCTTGAGATAGAGCGCCTCGGCAGGGAGGCTCACGAAAAGGAGGTCATCAAGGCCGAGCTGCTCCTGAAGATATCCGGTCTCGTCGAGGGCATAAGGGAGAAATACCAGACAGAGATTGCGGACACCGATATAGACGTCCCGGAGTCCGTCGAGGAGGACCGCCTGAGGGTGGCTGAACTGAAGGAGAAGATACAGGCGATGGGCCACGTAAACCTCGGCTCTCTCGACGAATACAGGGAACTGAAGGAGCGGCACGAGTTTCTTACCGGACAGCATGAAGACATAGTCCAGTCCATAAACGAGCTCCAGGAGGCGATCGCGCGCATAAACAGGACCACGAGAAGACGCCTGAGGGAGGCCTTCGACATGCTCAACCGGAAGTTCGGCGAGGTCTTCAGGCTTCTCTTCGGCGGCGGCAGCGCCGAGCTCAGGCTCACCGACGAGGCCGACATCCTCGAATCAGGCATAGACATAATCGTCCAGCCGCCGGGAAAGAGGCTCCAGAACCTCAACCTCCTCTCCGGTGGCGAGAAGGCCCTCGCGGCCCTGTCGCTCCTGTTTGCCGGGTTCCTCCTGAAACCCACTCCGCTCTGCATACTCGACGAGGCCGATGCCCCGCTCGACGAGAACAACACGGAGAGGTTCAAGGCGATGATCAAAGACCTCTCCGTGAATATACAGTTCATCGTGATAACCCACAACAGGATAACCATGGAAGCGGCGGATTACCTGTATGGAATCACCATGGAGGAGCCGGGCGTCTCAAAGGTCCTCTCCATGGAGTTCGTCTGAAGACGCCGTTGACCGCTCACCTCAGTGGAGAGGTGACGGGAGCTGAAGGAGCCTGTGGCTTCCTCCCCAAAGTGCTATGGAAAGAAGAAAGTTCAGAAGACGCCGTTGACCGCTCACCTCAGTGGAGAGGTGACGGGAGCTGAGGGAGCCTGTGGCTTCCTCCCCAAAGTGCTATGGAAAGAAGAAAGTTCAGAAGGTTCAGTGTTCAGGGCGGAGTTGAGGGCAACATAGTCCTCAAGGCTGATATCGACATAATAGACATCAGCCTCAACGGCATGCTCTTTCTGATCACCAAGAAGCTGAACACCAACGGCAGGTGCCGTGTCAACCTGAGTATCGGCAACACACGGGTGAGCCTCGACGGCGTTGTCATAAGGTCGAGCCTGAAGGACAGCAGGCAGATCGAGTGCGATTACCTGCCCGTGTACGAGGTCGCCGTGAAGTTCGTACAGCTGTCGGACAGGAGGAAGTCGGATCTGCAGAAGATAATAGACCATCTGAAGGAATGCAGCGACTCTACGGAATCCTGAGCGAAGACAAGGTGAGCACTTCTCCGGAGGACCTCATCTGTTACGGTTTCGATGCATCGAGGATACACGCGATGCCGATGGCCGTGGTATGGCCAGAGAGCGCGGAAGACGTGACACGGGTGTCCACGTTTGCGTATGAAAACGGCTTTCCCATTGTGCCGCGCGGTGCCGGCACCAGCACCACCGGCGGTGCAGTGCCCTGCAGGGGAGGAATCGTCGTAAGCCTCGAGAGGATGGACAGGATACTGGATGTGGATACCGGCAATCTCACGGTCCTCGTCGAACCCGGGGTGGTGAACGGGAGGCTCCAGAAGGAACTCGGTGCGATGGGATACTTCTATCCACCGGACCCGGCGAGCATGAACTTCTGCACCATCGGGGGCAACGTGGCTGAAAACGCCGGCGGCCCGAGGGCGCTGAAGTACGGTGTCACAGGAGACCACGTCATGGCCCTCGAGGCGGTCCTTCCCGACGGAAGGCTGATCCAGACCGGTGTGATGACGCCGAAGGGCGTGGTCGGCTACGACCTGAAGAGCCTCCTCGTGGGTTCGGAAGGGACCCTGTCGACAATTACGAAGGTCAGGCTGAAGATCCTGCCGGAACCCGAAACCGTCGTCACGCTGCTGGCCTCGTTCAACGACCTGAAGGCCTCGGGAGACGTGGTCTCGAGGGTCATATCCTCGAAGATCATCCCCCGCACCCTCGAGTTCATGGACAGGGAGGCGATACAGGCCGCCGAGACCTACAACCCCTGCGGCCTGAAGGATGCCGAGGCACTGCTCATCATAGAGCTCGACGGCGACATCAAGACCGTTCAGAGGGAGTCTCAGAGGGTCGTCGACATCTGCACGTCAAACGGCGCGGACGTGACGGTCGCCAGGGACAACGCATCGAGGGACAAGCTATGGGAGTGCAGGAGGGCGGTCTCTCCGGCACTGCACAATATAGCGCCGACGAAGATAAGCGAGGACATCGTGGTGCCGAAGACGAGGATACCCGATATGCTCGTCTTCCTCAGGAGACTCTCCGAGGAGAGCGGAATACGAATTGTCAGCTTCGGACATGCCGGTGACGGCAACATACACGTAAACATCATGGTCGGAGAAGAAGACGGCGAGGACTACGAGAAGGGCCGTTCGCTGGTGAGGGAGATATTCTCCGAGACCCTGAGGCTCGGCGGCACCATCTCGGGTGAACACGGCGTCGGCCTCACAAAGGCCGAGTATATCGACATGGAGATAATGCACTCTGAGATGGACCTCATGAGGGGGATAAAGAGGCTCTTCGACCACAAGAACATCATGAACCCCGGCAAGGTGTTTCCATGACCGTGTTCCTGCCCGCAATGCTCTACCTCTCGAGCCTCCTGTGGAGGCCCCTCTT
The DNA here is from genome assembly GCA_011051565.1 of Nitrospirota bacterium. Lineage (GTDB taxonomy): Bacteria > Nitrospirota > Thermodesulfovibrionia > Thermodesulfovibrionales > JdFR-85 > BMS3Bbin07. Next base: position 3,222 of record DRKX01000036.1, read on the forward strand.
TCATGCAGCGATCATAGCCCAGGTGGCATACGTGCTGTCGAGGGGGATCGCCCTCGGCAGGCTCCCGCTGGTGGGGCTCCACGATACGCTGACATTTCTCTCTCTGGCCACAGCCGTGTTCAGCCTCCCCTTCCAACGCTCGTTCAAGGCACAGAGGTGGTTCTTGAAGTCCGCCGCCCTCCTTGCAGCCGTATTCGCCATACTCGGTGCACTCGCTTCTCCGTCCAGCAGTCCGCTGCCTCCGGTTCTCAAGACATACTGGTTCGAGGTCCACGTGGTCTTATCATTCTTCTCCTATGCACTCTTCGGCATCGGGGCGATCCTCGGCGCCGTGTATCTGCTCTCTCCGGACCCCGACACGGAGGCCCTCCAGTACAAGGCCATACTCACGGGATATCTCATCTTCTCCCTCTCGATGGTCTTCGGCGGCATATGGGCCTTCCTTGCGTGGGGGACTTACTGGCTGTGGACGCCCAAGGAACTCTGGACCACGCTGCTGTGGCTCACGTACACGCTCTACCTCCACCTGCGGTTCAGGCCGTGGTGGACTGGCAGAAGGATCGTGATGACCGGCATCGCCGGTTACTTCGTCGTACTATTCACGTATCTCGGCGTGGGGCTCCTGATGAAGAGCTCCCACTCGTTCTGACGTCTCCGGTGGGAGGATCGAGGTAATGTATTCGATACTGAAATCGATAAGGACGACAAACTTTCTGCTGGCCGCCCTCATGGGATTGCTCGTCTACGGAGCGGTCGCCATGCCCCTGAGCCCTTCGTTCAGGAGCCTGAGTTCGACGGCGCTCTTCGACTGGATGAAGACCGCGCCGCTTACGGCGAGTTGGTGGCTCTACGGCTGCGTGGCCGTATTGTTCCTCCTTGCCGTAAACACCGTGCTCTGCAGTATCGAATCGGTCCTGAGAAAGCGCAAGGGCAGGCAGTGGCTGCTGACCACGTCGCCGCAGGTCATACACGCGGGATTCTGTTTCATCCTCGTAGCACACCTGCTGAGCAGCTACGGCAGTTTCCACAAGCATGCGGTGCTCTACGAGGGATACGGCGCAAGGATGGAGTCTGGAGTCAGGGTCCATCTCAAGGAGGTCAAATCAAGGGTCGAGTCAGGACACGTGACGGATATGAAGGCAACGGTCGTCTACACGTATCCTGACGGGAGCACGAAGGAGGCGACCGTCTCTCCAAACAACCCCGCATTCGTGGACGGTACGGGACTCTACCTGAAGAGGGTGACCACGGACCCCGTGCCTGCGGCACTCGTGCTGTTCAGCTATGACCCAGGCGCACTCCCTGCACTCATAGGCGGCGTGCTATTCATCACGGGCATCCTCACGCTCGTGGTGCTGAAGCTTCAGGACAAGGACAGGCCACCTGCCGATACGGCCTGACGGCCCTTCACTCGGCTGCGGTCTTTGAGCGTATCACCGTCGAGTGAAGGGCCGTCTCCTGCGGCTCGTCCCCACCTGCCGAGGCGAGGACGATGTCTTCGATCGTATCACCGCCGAGGGCGGCCTCGATGGCGCCATCGATCCTGTTCATGACCCTGTCGACTTCAGCCACGGAATGGAACCTCTTATCCACCAGGGAGGCCCCCTCCTCGGCTGCCCTGACAGAACACAGAAGGTCCTTGAGCCTTATCCTCTCTATATCCCTCGCCGGAAGGTAAGTCACTGGATCATCCGCTGTCTCCACGACGAACCCCCTCTCACACAGCAGGGTGATGACGTCCTGCACCGGCTCAACCGGCAGGCTCAGGTACTCGATGAGGGAGTCGAGGCTCCAGGGCGGACGGCCGTAATAGTGGTTGTAACCAATGAGGAACATGACCATGAGGGCGAGCTTCTCCTTAAGCCTGTTGCTCAGGACGAGTGCCTCCTTCCTCACGGTCAGAAACTGCGGATACTGGTGATGGAACGAGACCTCGGCTCCGACAAGGAGGATGAGCCAGCTAAGGTACAGCCATATCATGAAGATTATCAGTATGGCGAAACCAGAGTATATCGCGGCGTACTTCGTCGACGAGACGACGAAGGAGGCGAAGACCCATCCCGTGGTCTCCCACAACACGCCTGCAAACAGCCCTCCGACAAGGGCAGACTTGAACCTCACCTTCGTGTTCGGCACAAAGATGTAAACAAACGTGAAGGCGGCGCAGACAAAGACATAGGGGAGCACCTTGCCGGCGATATAGACGGCCGTGCCGAAGGGTTCCACAGAGAGGAGCCTCTGCATTATGGTCGTGCTCCTGATCGACGCGGTGATGCCGATCGCCGTGAATATGAGGACCGGGCCAATGAGTAGGACGCTCATGTAGTCGCTGAACCTGCGGACGAAGCTCCTCGGCCTCCTTATCCTCCAGATATAGTTGAAGGCGTCCTCTATCTTCTGTATCATTGATATGACGGTATAGATAAGCATCGCGAGGCCGAGCGAACCGAGTACGCCCACCTTCATGTTCTCGACGAACCCTATGATCCTCTGCGTCAGTTCCTCGCCCTTGGGACCGAGGGGGGCAAGAAAGTTGTAGAGGAGCGGCTCGACGAGGTTGTGAACGCCGAAGGCCTTGAGCACCGAGAAGCTGACGGCGAGCAGGGGGACGAGCGACAGCAGGGTCGTGTATACAAGGCTCATGGCCCGGAGGACGAGCTGCCCCTCCGAGAACTCGAGAACAGCCACATGGAGTATCCTCAGGGTCCTTACCAGGAAGGCCCTGAACCTGCCGAGGGTCCTGACGTCCGTCTCCCAGATATCCTTGACGAAAAAGTCTCTCACTCTTTTCATGGCAACCGGGTCGATGCTTCTCAGGTTATTTTATCACGAAAGAAACGGAAGCGTCCGGGTGCGAAAAAAAAAACGAGCGCAAATCTTGCTTAATTCGATCCAAAACTAATACAATTATGTCTGAATGCATTCGTACGCAGCGCGGACGGAAAGGCAGCGGAGGCATCGCCTGTCCGCTCGATGGTACCGGTGCAGGGGTGGTTACAGAGGGTCCTCTACACGAAGACCTCCGGAAGGGCGTTCCGCCCATTGAATCGCCCACCCTGCCTGGTGAGGCAGAAAAAAACTCTTCTCAGGAGCACTGGATGGATTGTATCTTCTGCAGGATCGCCGAAAAGAGGCTGCCGGCAAAGATCGTCTACGAGGACGACTCTGTCGTGGCCTTCGAGGACATAAACCCCCAGGCCCCGGTTCACGTGCTGGTAATCCCGAGAAAGCACATACCCACAAGCCTCGACCTCGAGGAGGAGGACAACGTACTCGTGGGGCGTCTCTTCCAAGCCGCAAACAGGATTGCGAGACAGAAGGGGATAGCGGACAGGGGGTTCAGGATCGTGACGAACTGCAACAAGGATGCAGGACAGACAGTGTTTCACATACATATCCACCTCATGGGTGGAAGGCCCATGGGATGGCCGCCCGGATAGGCCGGCTTTTTCATGCCTTGGTATGCTGAAGCAGAGAGGCATTTACGGCCCTGCCGTGGCATCTCAGGCCCTCTGCAGAGACGGATCGACTGAACCATATGAAACCCGAGATCATCGAGACCAAGACGCTCTGGGAAGGCAGGTTTCTCAGGAGCATCCTGATAACCTACCGGAACTCCCGCGGGGAGGTGATCCCGTGGGAGGCCTTCCAGAGGATCGGGGTGAGGGGCATCGTGGCCGTAGTGCCTCTCACTGCTGAAGGAGAGGTGTTGCTCATAAAACAGTTCCGCCCGCCCCTGGGCAGATACGTCGTTGAGTTTCCGGCTGGACTGAACGACAAGGATGAACCACTCGAAGAGGTGGCCAGAAGGGAACTGCTCGAGGAGACGGGATACAGGGCCGGCAACCTGAGGGAGATAGCCGAGGGACCCCTATCATCAGGCGCCTCCTCCGAGATACTCACCGTCTACCTCGCCGAAGACGCAGTGTATGCGGGCAGGCAGAGGCTTGACGAGGTGGAGGAGATAGAGCTCATAAGGCTTACGATCGAGGGGTTTCATGAACAACTGGCCGGCCTCAGGGATGACGAGACGTATATCGACCTGAAGATACCCGGCCTCTTTGAACTCGCCATGAGGAGCAAGGCGCTTGGGTGAACAGACCCTGCTGAGACCGAGATCGTCCGGGACCGGACACCAGGCAGGCTCAACCGGCTGCGCCATGTATCGCCATCCATACGCCGGCAGGGCCTCTCTCGGCTCTAACACGCCTCTACATCCTGCAGCGGAAAGGGCTGGGCAATGAAGATACAGAGAGAGTTTGACAGGCTGACCCTGCTGATCGTACTGCTCTTCTCCGTCATACCCGTACTGTCCATCCTCACACACAACAATCTCGTGGTGGCCTCGTCCTTCGTATTGGCCATCCTCATAATGATCTTCATCAGGAAGACCATCAACGCCAGGCTGATACAGCCCATCCTCGATATCAGCCGCAAGAGCTACCTCATATCGAGTGGCAGACTCGATACGGAGATAATCGTGGAGACGAACGACGAACTCGCCGAACTGGCCCGGAACATAAACCTGCTCGCAGGCTCCCTCAGGGAAAAGATACGGGTTCTCGAGGAATCCGTCCAGAGGGAACAGCGCGTAGTGAGGGAACTCGCCATCCTCAATGAATTCATAGGCTACGTCTCCTCTGAGCTCAACTTCGAGGCCATACTGAACAAGCTGATCGAGAAGACACGGGACCTGATGAGGGCTCAAGACGGTGTCGTCATACTCTTTCAACCGGACAGGACAAAGACCTTCCTGAGCACGGATGAACTCTTAAACGAGCAGCTGATCAAGGATATGCTGTCAGTCGACTCGGGCGGCCTGGCGAGGATCATAGCAGAGCAGAAGCCGATCCGCAACAACGACATCTCCTTCCGCCTCTCGAACGGCAACGAGATCAGGAACTTCATCGCCCTCTCCCTCAACTCTCCAACAGAGCTCCAGTGCCTTCTGATCATTATGAACAAGGACGGGGGATTCAGCCAGGATGACGAGGACAGCTTCCTGAACTTCGCCTTCCAGGCGTTTCATACCATCTCCCTGCAGAACGAAATTGCAAAGCTCGCCACAACCGACGGGCTGACCGGCCTGAACAACCACAGGATGTTCCAGGACAGGCTCAGCGAGGAGATACAGAGGGCCGAGCGCTACAAGAGCAAGCTCTTCCTCCTACTGATCGACATCGACCACTTCAAGCGCTTCAACGACACGTACGGCCACCAGACCGGCGACGACGTCCTCAGGACGATGGCGCAGATAATCAAGGGAAGCATACGGAAGGTGGACTTCGCCGCGCGTTACGGTGGAGAGGAGTTCGTGCTGATACTGCCCGAGACCGACTGCGGGCACACCTTCACAGTGGCCGAGCGGATAAGGAAGGCCGTCATGGACTACCCGTTCAACCTCAAGGACGGCACAAAGGCGGGACTCACCGTCAGTATCGGTGTCGCATGCTTTCCGGAGGATTCGGCGGAGAAGGAAGACCTGATCAGAAAGGCCGACACCGCCCTCTATTTCGCGAAGGGGCTCGGACGAAACAAGGTCTGCCTGTACCGTGACATCTGTGAGCCCGAGGAATGAAGGCCGCCGAGAAGAGAAGGATAACGAGGATGACGTCGGCAGGACGGGTCGAGCTCGACGACGCCGTGGCCGTGGAGAAGAAGGTGAGGGTGGCCGTCAACGGTGAGGAGGTGATGAGCCTCTACTGCAGCCCTGAGAGGGTCAGGGAACTGATCGTCGGACTCTTCATGACCGAAGGGATAATCGAGGGCAGGTGGTGCATCGACGAGATGACGGTAGAGTACGGCGATGAGATACTCGTCGACATACCCGCCGACGGAAAGGTATCACTCGATCGCGGCACCCTCATCTCCGGATGTCTCGGAGGGGTCACATTCTCGAGCTCAGCCGGAGGCGGCCCGGCAGCTGCCGGGGAGGTGAGGATCGGGGCGGAGAGGCTGCGGGCCCTCTTCGCCGAGTTTCAGAGGACCCCGGGCCTCTATGAGCTCACCGGGTGCATCCATAACGCCGCCGTCTCCGACGATGAAAGGATAATAGCCCATGCCGAGGATATCGGAAGGCACAATGCAGTCGACAAGGTCATCGGACGCTGCCTGATCGAAGGGATAACACTCGAAGACAAGATAATGCACGTCAGCGGCCGGCTCTCTTCCGAGATGGCCTCAAAGTGCGCGCGCTGGAAGATACCCGTCCTCGTCAGCAGGGCAGCACCGACTTCATTGGCTATAGATATAGCCGAAAGGAGCGGCATCACCATGATCGGATTCATGAGACCGTCAAGGTTCAACGTCTACACGCACGCATACAGGATACTCTGACGGCGGCAGCCTTTATTCCTTGTCCTCTTCCGAGCCTATTCCATACTTGTACAGCCTGTGCCTGAACGACCTGAAGCTGAGGTTCAGGAGCTTGGCGGCTTCGGTCTTGACCCCGTAGGTGAGTTCGAGCGCCCTCTTCAAGTAGCCGGTCTCGATATCTTCGAGAACCCTGTCGAGGTCGATGCCGCTCGACGTGAGATCCGGCAGCCGCCCCTCGCCCGGCTCGGTCTCGAGCAGCTCAGGCGGCAGGTCCTGCGGCTGTATGACATCCTGCTCCGCCAGGAGCACGGTCCGTTCGATGACGTTTTCGAGTTCCCTCACATTCCCGGGCCAGGGGTAGTCTACCAGCATCCTCATCGCCTCGGGGGATATCCCGGTCGGGCCATGTCCGAACTTCTTCAGGAAGTGCTCGACCAGGAGCGGGATGTCCTCCCTCCTCTCCCTCAGAGGAGGAATCCTGACAGGCACAACGTTCAGCCTGTAGAAGAGGTCCTCCCTGAACTCCCCGCTTTTTATCGCCTTTTTGAGGTCCTTGTTCGTGGCGGCGATGATCCTGACATCCACCTTTACATCGTTCGTGCCTCCGAGGCGCCTGAAAGTCCCTGTCTCGATGACCCTCAGTATCTTGGCCTGGATGCCGAACGGCATCTCTCCAATCTCGTCCAGGAATATGCTGCCGCCGTGCGCTATTTCGAAGAGGCCCTCCTTGTTGTGAGTCGCGCCTGTGAAGGCCCCCTTCATGTAGCCGAAGAGCTCGCTCTCGAGGAGCCCCTCCGGGAGAGAGGCGCAGTTTATCGCAACGAACGCCTTGTCGGCCCTCGGGCTGATGTTGTGTATGGCCCTCGCCACCAGCTCCTTGCCGGAACCGCTTTCACCCGTTATCAGTACGCTGGAGCTGCTCTGTGCGATCTTCGGTATGGTGTTGAGCAGCCCCTGCATCTTCGGGCTCCTGCCGATGATGTTCTCGAGCCGGTACGTAGTCCTTATCTCCTCCCTCAAGACCTCGATCTCCCGCCTCAGCCCCCTCTTTTCGAGGGCCTTGTTCACGACTATCCTTATCTCGTCGATCTTGAAGGGCTTATGGATGTAATCGTAGGCCCCGAGCTTCATCGCCTCGATGGCGCTCTCCGTGGTGCCGAACGCAGTGATCATTATGACGAGGGTGTCGGGAGAGAGCTCCTTCGCCTTCCTCAGGACCTCGAACCCGTCGACCCCCGGCATCTTTATATCTGTTATGACGAGATCGTAGATATCCTTCTCCATCAGCTCGATCCCGCTCCTGCCGTCGGCTGCAGAGCTGACATCGTAGCCGTCTGATTCGAGGAGGATTCTCAAGATCTCGTTCATCCCCTGTTCGTCCTCCACTATGAGTATCTTTTCCTTTCTCTTCTTCATGCGCCTCTCCTCTGCATTCATCCTTTTCCCGGGGCATGTATATCCGGTACGGAGTTCATGGGCAGAGCGACGGTGAACTCCGTACCCCTGCCCTTCTCAGAATGCACTTCTATGTTACCATCATGCTCTTCCACTATCCTGTAGGCGATGGAGAGACCGAGCCCGGTCCCTTTCTTCTTGGTGCTGAAGAACGGGTAGAATATCTTATCCATATCCCCTTCGTCTATGCCGGCACCGCTGTCGGAGACCTTCAGCACGGCAGTCCCGCCGCCCGCATGCAATGAGATCACCACCTCTCCCTCATCGGGTATGGACTCGACTGCATTCAGGGCGAGGTTCCACAGGAGCTGCCTGATCTTCTGCTCATCGGCGGTTATGAAGACATCCTCCTCGACATCCTTGACGATCCTGACTCGATCCGTCATGTTGGCGAGCATGTCGGCGACCTCCTCAGCCGCTGTGGAGAGACTGAACTCCCTCATCTCCGGCGGTCTCGGATTGCAGTAGAGGAGGAAATCCGTGACAATGCCGTTCAGCCTGTCCATCTCCGAGACGGCGATATCCATCAGCCGGTTCCTCGTGTCTTCAGGCAGGGCACCCTCTCTCAAGAGCTCGAAAGAGCCCTTCATGGATGCGATCGGGTTCCTGAGCTCATGGGCGATGCTTGCGGAGAGTTCCCCGATGGCGGCAAGTTTCTCCCTCCGCTTTATCTCCTCTTCCATCTTGATGATGTCGGTCAGGTCCTGGAACGTCCCGATATAGCCGATGACCTCTCCGTCGGAATTCTTGTTGACCGAGATGCTCACCCCGATATGCCTCTGCTCGGCCCCCCGCATGATCTCACCCTCGTGCCTGCCGGGCTTCGGCGGAAGCGCCAGGAACGGAAATATCTCGTTGCTGTACTTGTAAGCGACGGCTTCACGTCTCAGTCCCGTGATCCTCTCAGCCGCTGAATTGAAGAGGACTATCCTGCCTGAGGTGTCGAGGCTGAAGAGGCCGCTCGGGATGTTCTCTATCACCTCTGAGTGAAACCTGTACAGCTCTCTCAGGTCTACATCCTTCTCGTGGAGCTTCTCCGAGGTCTTCTCGAGCCTCGTGACGAGATAGCCCATCAGGTATGCGGTGAGATACAGGCCCGCGATGTTTATGAATATGTTGTAGAAGAAGTCCTTCTCCTCAAGTGCGGGGTTGAAGTCAACGGGGATGATGCCGTAGTACTGAAGGTCGACCGCCAGCCCGTAGAGGATGCTCGCGAGCGTGGCAATGATATAGCCGGCCCTCCTGCCGAGGACTATGGAGCCGGCTATCGTGACCAGGATCAGCAGGAATGAAAACCAGCTCTCTATCCCGCCGGTAATGAGTATGAGGGAGACGACCAACAGCACGTCGAACGCCAGCAGCACATAGGCCGCGAACCGGTGGAGATTGACGCGGCCTGACATCCTGTTCTGCAGCAATATATAGAGAATGGACGGGAGATAGCCGGCAACGGACAGGCCGTAGAAGAGATACGGCTGGTAGAACTGCCTGCTCTCAAGGTCGAAGAAGAATATGGCTCCAAGCAGCAGGGTGATGAAAAAAAAGCGGAGGAATATCAGGGTCTCGACCTTCTTCTTAAGCTCTTCTTCCGACATGCGGTCTCACTGGACGGTTCTCAGGCTCGAGCCATGAAGAACCGACGGATGCGATCCTGCTTTATTTTATCAGCGTAATAAGCTTGAATATCGGCAGATACATCGCCACAACGATGAACCCGACGGAGCCGCCGAGGAATACCATCAGGAGGGGCTCTATCATGGACGTGAGATTGGAGACCGCGGCATCCACCTCGTCGTCATAAAACTCAGCGATCTTGTTGAGCATGGAATCGAGGGCGCCGGTGGATTCACCGACCGCTATCATGTGGTTGACCATGGGAGGGAAAACCTTTGCCTTCATGAGCGGCTCGGCAACGGTCTTACCCTCTGAGACATCGCTCCTCACCTCGTATATCGCCTTCTCTATGACCTTGTTTCCCGAGGTCTTGGCCGTGATGTCCAATCCGTCGAGTATCGGCACACCGCTGCTTATGAGGGTACCGAGCGTCCTCGTGAACTTTGCGATGGCCGTCTTCTGAAGGAGCACCCCGAATATCGGGAGACGCAACAGTATCTTGTCAGTGACGTACTTGCCCTTCTCGGTCCTCCGTATCTGGGCTATGAATACAGCAAGTGCCACGATCGCACCAAGAATAACAATCCCCCCCACACCGCTCAGGAAGTCGCTCATCGCCACGACTATCCTTGTGGGCAGAGGAAGCGTGCCGCCGAGCTGCGAGAACATCTGCGTGAATGTGGGAACCACGTAGATCATTATGACCGTTATGACAAGCGCCGCAATCGCCGTAACCACGGCGGGGTAGATCATGGCACCCTTCACCTTCTTCTTCAGTTTCATCGCCTTCTCAATGTAAGCCGCAAGCCTGTTCAGTATCGTGTCCATTATACCGCCCGACTCACCGGCGGCAACCATGTTCACGTAGAGCTCGCTGAAGACCTTGGGATGCTTCCTCAGGGCATCGGCGTATGTGGAGCCGGCCTCGACGTCGACCTTAACTTGGGCGATCGTCTTTGCCAGCATCTTGTTCTCGACCTGATTGGAGAGTATGTCAAGGGCCTGGACGAGCGGCAGGCCCGCGTCTATCATGGTTGCAAACTGCCTGGTGAAGACGACGAGGTCCTTGTCCTTGATGCCTCCTATCTGGAAACTGAAACCTCCCGCCTTCTTCTTCTCGGCAATTGCGGTCGGAACGAGGTTCTTGCTCCTCAGCTTCGCTATCACCTCTTCCTTTGAAGAGGCGACCATCTCTCCCGACTCTATTATGCCTTTCGGGTTCTTGCCGGACCATTGAAAGACTGTAGCCACCGTACCCCTCCTTCAAGCAAACAAGGATTATAAGTATTCAAAGCGGATATCCTCCTTTATATCTCATCGGTTCCTGCCCGCCACAGGCCTCTCCTGCGACGTATAACCGCCCTTCTGCATCATGGTTATGAGTTCCTCCGGAACCGTGGAGCGCGCGAGCGCGTCCTCGTAGCTTATGAGTCCTTTCACATACAGCTCGTACAACGACTGGTTCATCGTCTGCATGCCGAACTTCGCCTGCCCGGTCTGCATCATCGAGTATATCTGGTGCACCTTGTCCTCCCTTATCAGGTTTCTTATCGCTGGGGTAGGTATCAGTATCTCCACGGCGAGCACCCTCCCGCGCCCGTCCTTTCTGGGGATGAGCTGCTGGGCTATGATGCCCTCGAGCACGAAGGACAGCTGCACCCTCACCTGGTCCTGCTGGTGGGGGGGAAAGACATCGATGATACGGTTTATCGTCTGCGCAGCGGAGTTGGTGTGCAGGGTGGCAAGCGTCATGTGCCCTGTCTCGGCGACCCTGAGGGCCGATGATATGGTCTCGAGGTCCCTCATCTCTCCGATCAGCACTACGTCGGGGTCCTGCCTCAGGATATACCTCAGGGCGTCATGAAAGGTCGCTGTATCGGATGTCACCTCCCGCTGGTTGACGAGGCACTTCTTGTGTGGATGGAGATACTCTATCGGGTCTTCGATGGTTATAATGTGTTCATGCCTCTCGGAGTTTATCCGGTCTATCATTGCGGCAAGAGTCGTGGTCTTACCCGAGCCGGTGGGACCCGTAACGAGTATCAGTCCTTTGGACTTCTTGACGAGCTCGTTTATGACCTCGGGCAGGCCCAGTTCATGGAATGTCTTTATGTTGAATGGAATGGTCCTGAAAGCGCCCGCAACTGCACCCCTCTGCATGAATATGTTGGCCCTGAACCTGCTGACACCCTTTACACCGAAAGAGAGGTCGAGTTCGTTGTGCTCTTCGAACCTGTGCTTCTGGGCATCCGTCAGCACGCTGTAGCAGAGGGTCTTCGTCTCAGCAGGAGTCAAAGGAGGGTGATCAATCGGGGCGAGCTTGCCGTCGATTCTGAGCCGCGGCGGACTGCCGGTGGTTATGTGCAGGTCTGATGCCCCCTGCTCGATCAGTGTCTTCAAGAAATCATACAGTGTAGCCATGATAAACCGTCTCCTTGTTCACTCATATTTGGGCATGCGTTGTCTTCCACCCCGGTCGTCTCAATCGTCAATCGCCGAAAGTGACCCTGAGCACCTCTTCAATGCTTGTAACACCGGCCTTTATCTTGTTCAGCCCGCTCCGCCTCAGGGTCTTCATCCCGAGCCTTATGGCGAGTTTCTTCAGTTCCTGTGCAGAGGCGCCCTCGAGGATCAGCTCCTTTATCTCGTCGTTGATGGGCATAACCTCATACAGCGCCACCCTGCCCTTGTAGCCGGAGTTGTTGCACTCGGGGCATCCCTTCCCCTTGAAGACCTTGACATCCTTCACTTCCTCTTCGGTGAAGCCGAGTTTCAGCAGGGCCGACTCAGATATCTTCTCTTCAACCTTGCACTGCGGACATATCTTTCTTGCAAGCCTCTGCGCGAGCAGGAGGATGACCGAGGAGGAGACGAGGAAGGGTTCGATACCCATGTTCAGGAGCCTCGTTATGGTGCTCGGCGCATCATTGGTATGCAGGGTGCTCAGGACGAGGTGACCCGTCAGGGCCGCCTTGACGGCTATCTCGGCGGTCTCGAAGTCACGTATCTCACCGACCATTATGATGTCGGGGTCCTGCCTCAGGAACGACCTGAGGGCGGAGGCGAACGTCAGGCCTATGTCCTCCTTTATCTGCACCTGGTTTATGCCGTGGAAGTTGTACTCGACCGGGTCTTCGGCGGTCATTATATTGTCGCCGGGCTTGTTGAGGTGGTTGAGTGCTGAATAGAGGCTCGTCGTCTTACCACTTCCCGTGGGACCCGTAACGAGCACCATGCCGTAGGGTTTCTCGATGGCATCCATGAAGTCTCTCAGCTGGTCGTCCTCGAACCCGAGCTTCGTCATGTCGACCTGGAGGTTCGACTTGTCGAGTATCCTCAGCACGGTCTTCTCGCCGAAGAGGCACGGAAGGGTGGATACACGGAAGTCTATCTCCTTCTTCTTGCCGAGCTTCAGCTTGATACGGCCGTCCTGGGGCAGCCGTCTCTCTGCGATATCGAGTTTCGACATGATCTTGACCCTCGAGGTGAGGGCGTTCTTTATCTTTATGGGGAGGTTCATGACCGAATAGAGTACACCGTCGATCCTGTACCTCACCCTCAGGGACTTCTCGTACGGCTCGATGTGTATATCACTCGCCCCGGCCTTTATGGCGTTCACGAATATCCCGTTTACGAGCTTGACGATCGGGGCCTCGACCTCCCTTACGACCTCCTCGTCCTCCTTCTCGTCAACCGCCTCTATGGTATCGAGGGCGCTGCCGACGATCTTGTCGAACTCCTCCACATCGAGTGTAGGCGAGTCCTCTGCCGCAAGGTCGTCATCCTCGTCCATGTCCATATCCGTATCTGCAAAAGAAAGGTCGTGGGTCTGTAGTATGGGCGAGGATGCCGAGGTCCTGCTCTTTATGAGGTCGCTCCCCTTGCCTGCATAGTATTTCGCAATTGCACTGGTTATGGACTCCTCGGTCGCAACGACCACCTCGACGTTGTATCCGGTCATGAACTTGATGTCGTCGATCGCGAATATGTTCGAGGGGTCCGCCATGGCGACGGTCAGCGTGGCACCGACGCGCGCAACCGGTATTATCAGGTACTTCTTCGCCATCTCCGCGGGAATGAGTTTCAGCACAGAAGGGGCTATGTTGTAATCGGCGAGGTTTATCGAGGGTACGCCGAACTGCTTGCTGAGAAACGAGACGAGCTGTTCGGAAGTGAGATAACCGAGTTTTACAAGCTTGGACCCGAGCCTGCCCCCTTCTTTCTTCTGTAGGTTAAGGGCCTCCTGCAACTGGTCTTCCGTCACCAAGTTAGCGGCAAGTAGAAGTTGTCCGATCTTTGCAGCCATTAGAAATAAAATAACATAAATTCAAATAAAATGGAAGGGGGGCCGCGCTGCGAGAGTGTTGCGGGCCGGTGAAATTGCAAAATATACACCCGGGGAGTATCATTGAAAGTATGGGGATCATCGTATCCGTGGAAGGGAGCACCGTGGACGTCGAGTTCCAGCAAGGAGATCTGCCCGCGATCAACGAGGCACTGCTCGTCGGCGGAGACAAGAGGCTCGTGCTCGAGGTCCACAGGCACCTCGACCCCTCGACCGCCAGATGCGTAGCCCTGTGTGCCACTTTCGGGCTCAAGAGGAACATGAAGGTGGAACGCACATTCGAGTCACTCGCCGTACCCGTTGGACGCGAGACGCTCGGAAGGATAATCAATGTACTCGGCACGCCAATCGACGGTCTCGGAAACATCGAGACCGACCTCTCGCATCCCATACACAGGCCGTCTCCGCGGCTCTCCGCGCAGTCGACGAGGACCGAGGTGTACGAGACAGGCATAAAGGTGATCGACCTCCTCGCCCCCTTTGTCAAGGGCGGCAAGGTCGGCCTCTTCGGCGGAGCAGGGGTCGGCAAGACGGTCCTCCTGATAGAATTCATTTACAAGGCGATACGGGTGCACTCGGGTGTCTCCATATTCGCCGGTGTCGGAGAGCGGGTGCGAGAGGGACATGAGCTCTACGAGGAGATGAAACGGATGGACGTGCTCGGCAACTCCGTGCTCGTCATAGGACAGATGAACGAAGTGCCCGGCGTGAGGTTCAGGGTGGCCCTTACAGCCCTGAGCATAGCCGAATACTTCAGGGACACCGAGAAGAAGGACGTTCTCCTCCTCATTGACAACATCTACAGGTTCGTCCAGGCCGGCTCCGAGATATCCACCCTACTTGGAAGGATGCCGTCGCGGGTCGGTTATCAGCCGACCCTCTCCTCTGAGCTCTCCGAGCTCGAAGAACGCATAACCTCCACGGAGTCCGGTTCGATCACGGCAGTCCAGGCGATCTACGTCCCGGCCGACGACATCACGGACCCTGCCGTAACCGCCGTGATGCCCCACCTCGATACAACGGTCATACTGTCGAGGGACATAGCCGCAAAGGGCATCTACCCGGCGGTGGATGCCTTGCAGTCGAGGTCGAAGATGCTCGACCCCGATGTCGTCGGCTACACCCACTATGACGTGGCGAGACAAGTGAGGGAGACACTCGCAAGATATAACGAGCTGCAGGACATCATAGCGATGCTCGGCATCGAGGAGCTCTCACCCGAGGACAGGCTTACCGTGACGAGGGCGAGGAAGATCGAGAGGTTTCTCACCCAGCCCTTCTTCCTCACCGAGTCCTTCACCGGACGGAAAGGGAGACACGTGGCATTGCGCGACACGATAAAGGGCTGCAAGGAGATACTCGCCGGCGCATACGACGACGTCGACGAGCAGGCATTCTACATGATCGGAGGGATCGACGAGGTGACGAGGTGATGAAGACCTTCAGGCTGAAGGTGATCACACCGACGAGCATGGTGCTCGACAGGGAGATAGACTTCCTGAGGGCCGAGGACTCGACCGGCAGTTTCGGCATACTGCCGCATCACACGGAATTCCTCACTGTGCTCGTCCCCTCGGTGGTGATCTACCGGGCCGGTGACGTCGAGGGATATATCGCCGTAAACGGCGGCATCCTCACGTTCGTTGCGAACACGGCGACCCTCAGCACCAGGACCGCCGTGCCCGGAGACTCACTCGACGCCCTCACCGCAGTGATCAACGAGAAGTTCCTCGCGATAACCGAGCGGGAGAAGGCGATGTACAGGTCGCTGAAGCAAATGCAACAGTCGTTCCTGAAGAGGTTGGCGGAGATTGAGCGCGGATACTCATAGGGAGAAGCGCGGGGGTCCAAAAGAAGAGGAGCGCTTCCTCTCCAGGGTGGAGGCCCACTCCCGGCTCCTCAGGAGGTTCAGGGGCAAGGGCATCTTCTGGCAGTCGGTTGCCGCCCTCGGAGTGGTGGGCTGGATGATAGCCCTCCCCGCAGTTGCAGGCACCTTCCTCGGCAGGTTTCTCGACCGGAGGTTCGGGGGCTCCGGCAGTATCTCGTGGACGATCACTCTCATGCTCCTCGGCCTCGGCATAGGCATATACTCCGTATGGAGATTTCTCTTCTACGAGAGACATCAATGAACAGGGCCTGATGACAGGAGCTTTCCTATCTCATCCATTATGACGGCGTGTGATATGCCTCCATGGAGAAAGGGACTGCCGTTTATGAGGATCACCGGCAGTGTTATCAGCCCGTGACTCAGCATCTCCCGGATCTCGACGAACCTTCCCTCGTCCTCGAGGAAGAGGTCGATGTACTCCACATGGACCATGCTCGGATAGTGGAAGTCGAGCGAGTTCTGGAGTTCCTCTGCGATCGCCTGGTTGTTCACGGCCTCGTCAATGGATGATTCACTGAAGAGCACATCCTCGAAGGGGTTGTCCAGTATCTGTATGTATATCCTCTGCAACATCGTAGTTCTCAGCGAGGGTCGCTCTCTCGACCGGCCCCTCTCATGCCGCCTCCTCTTGCGCCGTCATGTCGACCAGTTCGTTGTCGATCAGCCTCGCCCTGCCTATCCTCACGGCCGCGGCCAGCAGGACCCTGCCTTTCCTATATATAGTAACATCCCTGGAGCAGATATCTTCAAGTGTCTCCGGGTCGAAGGCAGAGGCATACTCGACCTCGTCGACGAGGGGTTCCGCCGACAGGGCCTCCTCCATCAGGTTCTTCACGTCGGAGAGAGAGCACTCTGCTCCAAGCACCATGTCCCTCGCCCTGCAGAGGGTCCTGTAGATCACCGCGGCGGCCTTCCGCTCCCGGGGCGAGAGATAGAGGTTCCTCGAGCTCATGGCAAGGCCGTCTGCCTCCCTAACCGTGGGACAGACGACCGTCTCGGTCTCTATGTTGAGGTCTCTCACAACCTGCTTGATGATCAAAGCCTGCTGGTAGTCCTTCTGGCCGAAATAGGCCCTTGAAGGCCTCACGATGTTGAGCAGCTTCGTCACAACCGTGGCCACACCCCTGAAGTGGCCGGGCCTGAAGCGGCCGCACAGCCTGTCCGAGAGGCGCTCGACCTCGACGAACGTGGCGAACCCCTCGGGGTACATGTCTTCCACACCGGGCATGAAGAGGATGTCGACGCCGGCCTCTTGCAGCTTGGCCGCGTCATCCTCCGTATTCCTTGGATAGCTGCTGAAGTCCTCTGACGGCCCGAACTGGATCGGGTTGACGAATATGCTCACGACAGAGACGTCGTTTTCCTCCCTGCACCTCTGAACGAGGCTCATGTGACCGCCGTGGAGCGCGCCCATCGTGGGCACAAACCCTATGGAGCTGCCCCGCTGCAGGTACTCCTTCACGGTCTGCTGCATCACCCTTGCGTTCCTGATCACTTCCAATCCTCTTCCTCCTCAACGGCATCGATGAGGGCCTCGACGAGGTCCTCCTCCCTCACCCTCCTGATGATCTTCCCCTTCCTGAAGACGATCCCCTCACCCCTTCCGCCGGCAATCCCGAAGTCGGCCTCGCGGGCCTCGCCCGGCCCGTTGACCACACAGCCCATTACCGCAACCGTGATGGGCACGGGTCTCTCCTTCAGGGTCCTGTGTACCTTCTTGGCGATCCTTATTATGTCGAGACTGCACCTGCCGCACGTGGGGCACGAGATGATGTTCACCCCCTTCCGCCTCAGATCGAGGGACTTGAGTATCTCGTAGGCGACCTCCACCTCCAGGCGGGGCGGGGCGGTCAGGGAGACCCGGATCGTGTCCCCTATCCCCTCGCTCAGCAGTATGCCTATGCCCGCTGCACTCTTGACGATGCCGACAGGCGGTGGGCCGGCCTCGGTGATCCCGACATGGAGCGGATAGTCGAACCGCTCTGCGAAGGCCCTGTAGGCATCTATGGTGAAGGGCACGCTCGAGCCCTTCAGGGAGACCTTGATGAGCGTAAAATCCATCTCCTCGAGTACCGATATGTGCCTGGCCGCACTCTCGACGAGCGCCTCCGGTGCGGGGTGCCCGTACTTCTTTAGTATATCCTTCTCGAGGGAGCCGGAGTTCACCCCGATCCTGATGGGAATGCCGTGCTCCGAAGCGGCCGTGACGACCTCCTGCACCTTCCACCTCGCACCTATATTGCCGGGGTTTATCCTCAGTCCGTCCACACCGCGGCGTATGGATTCGAGGGCGAGTCTCCAGTCGAAGTGGATATCCGCTACAATCGGGATCCGCACCCGTGCCTTTATCCTGCCGAGGGCCTCGGCAGCCTCCCGGTCCGGCACCGCGAGCCGGATGATCTCACAGCCGGCCCGCTCGAGACCCCTTATCTGCCTGACCGTGGCATTCACGTCCCGGGTGTCGGTCTTGGTCATGGACTGCACCGATATCGGGGAGTCCCCGCCGACAGGGACTCCTCCCACGTATATCTTTCTCGTCTTCCTGCGCTCGATCATGGTCATGCCTGCAGTCTTCCGATCACCGCCCCGTGCGTCACTCGAGCTGCCTCCCGGCCCTGTAGAGCCTGACGGCCTCCCGGTGCTCGGCCTCCGTCGTTGAGAACCGGTGCCTCCCGTTGTTCTCTGAGACGAAGAAGAGATACGGCACATCCGCCGGATAGAGGGCTGCCATGATGGACTTCAATCCCGGTGAAGCTATCGGGCCGACCGGGAGTCCCTTCATGGTATACGTATTGTAAGGAGACTCTCTCCTCAGGTCCTTGAGCGTGATGGGCTCGGATGAGTCCTTGACCCCGTAAACGCTCGTCGGGTCTGCCTGAAGAGGCATGCCCTTCTTCAGCCTGTTGTGAAAGACCGCCGAGATGAGAGGCCTCTCCTCGTCGACAACCGCCTCCTTCTCGATTATGGACGCAAGCGTAAGCACCTCCCTCTCCGACATGCCGAGTTCCTCCGCCCTCGCCTTCATCTCCGGACTGAAGTGCGCCCTCGTCTCGGCAACCATCGCCCTCAGCACCTCTTCCGGAGGCATCCCCCTCGGAAACCTGTAGGTGTCGGGGAATATGTACCCCTCTATCGAGGGCGCATCGATCCCGAGGCTGTCGAGAAAGTCCCTGTCGTACGCGAGACTGAAGAACTCATCCTCTTTAACCATGCCGGCCTCGTCGAGCCGCCTTGCGATCCGCCAAATATCGTAACCCTCCGGGATGGTCACGCTCAACACCTCGACCCGCCCGGACACCAGTGCGCCGATGACCCCAAGAGGAGATACCGAACCGCTGAACCTGTAGAACCCGCTCTTTATCTTCCTGTCTATCCGTGTGGCCTTGCCCAGGACGAGGACTATGCCCTTGTCCCTGAGCAGCCCCCTCTTGTCGAGCAGGTCGAGGGTCTCGGCGAAAGTCGTACCCTTCCTTACGTGGACGCTCACCGGTCTCTCGAGACCGAGGGGGCGCAGTAGGTTCAGGGATGCGTGGATGACGAAAGCTGCCGCCAGTACGAGGATGGATACCGTGATGGAGCTCTTCAGTCTCGTATACATGTGTATTAATAGGATACCACAAGGCGGCACCCTGTGTATAAAAAGAGACAGGGGCCCGGACAGCCCCTGTCTCCACGTCAGCTCTTGCAGGAATCGCCCTCTTAGTACATGTCCATTCCACCGCCCGGCATGCCTGCGGGCATCTTCTCTTCCTTCTCGGGGAGTTCGGTGACCATCACCTCGGTGGTCAGCATGAGGGATGCCACGGATGCGGCATTCTGCAGCGCCGTCCTCGTCACCTTGGTGGGATCGATGATCCCTGCCTCGATCATGTCCGTGAACTTCTCGCTCTGGGCGTCGAAGCCGTAGTTCTTATCGGTCGACTCCTTGACCTTCTCAACGATTATGGCGCCTTCCAGGCCGGCGTTGGCCACGATCTGCTTGATCGGCTCCTCGAGGGCCTTCTTCACTATGCTCACTCCGACCTGCTGATCGCCTGCAAGGTCGAGGGATTCGAGCTTGGGGATGCACCTGAGCAGGGCCACACCGCCGCCGGGGATGATCCCCTCTTCGACCGCCGCCCTCGTTGCATGCAGGGCGTCCTCCACCCTCGCCTTCTTCTCCTTCATCTCGGTCTCTGTGGCGGCACCAACGTTGATGACGGCGACACCGCCGGCCAGCTTTGCAAGACGCTCCTGGAGCTTCTCCCTGTCATAATCGGACGTGGTCTCCTCCATCTGGGTCTTTATCTGCTTGATGCGGCCCTGGATGCTCGCGGTATCTCCTGCACCCTCGACGATGGTGGTGTTCTCCTTGTCGACGGTGATCTTCTTGGCACGGCCGAGATCGGTAATCTTCACGTTCTCGAGCTTCATGCCTATGTCCTCAGAGATCACGGTACCGCCTGTAAGGATCGCGATATCCTCGAGCATCGCCTTCCTCCTGTCGCCGAAGCCAGGGGCCTTGACAGCGCAGATCTGGAGAGTGCCCCTCAGCTTGTTGACCACGAGGGTCGCAAGGGCCTCGCCCTCGACGTCCTCGGCGAGGATGAGCAGAGGCTTGCCCATCTTGGCGATCTGCTCCAGAAGGGGTATCAGGTCACGCATGCTCGATATCTTCTTGTCGTGAATCAGGATGTAGGCGTCCTCGAGGTTGCACTCCATCCTCTCGGGATCGGTTATGAAGTAAGGGGAGATGTAACCCCTGTCGAACTGCATGCCCTCGACGATGTCGAGCGTCGTGGCCATGCTCTTGGCCTCTTCGACGGTTATGACCCCGTCCTTGCCGACCTTGTCCATGGCATCGGAGATCAGCTCACCTATCGAGGGATCGTTGTTTGCAGAGATCGTACCCACCTGGGCGATCTCCTTCTTGTCCTGCACGGGCTTGCTCATGCTCTTCAGTTCTTCAACCGCCACCTCGACGGCCTTCTCTATCCCCCTCTTCAGGTCCATCGGGTTGGAACCGGCGGTGACGTTCTTCATTCCCTCCCTGTAGAGTGCGTACGCGATGACCGTTGCAGTCGTCGTACCGTCGCCTGCAGCGTCGGAGGTCTTTGAAGCCACCTCCCTGACGAGCTGTGCCCCCATGTTCTCGAAGGGATCCTTCAGCTCGATCTCCTTGGCCACCGTCACACCGTCCTTCGTGATGTTCGGAGCACCGAACTTCCTGTCGATTATCACGTTCCTTCCCTTCGGGCCCAGCGTCGCCTTCACTGCATCCGTAAGAGTGGTCACTCCCTTGAGGATGGCGTGTCTCGCTTCCTCATCGAAAAACAACTGTTTTGCAGCCATACACTCGTCCTCCTTTAAATTTTTGGATAATTCAGTCTGATCCGAAACATCCTGAAAGCCGGACCGGGCCTCAGACCCGGCTTACTCGACTATACCGAGGATATCCTCCTCCTTGATGATCAGGTACTCCGTGCCGTTCATCTTCACCTTCGAGCCCGAGTACCTGTCGAACATCACCTCGTCTCCGATCTTGACCTCCTTCACCTCGGAACCCACGGCCTCGATCTTTCCCCTCTGCGGCTTCTCCTTTGCAGTCTCAGGCACATAGATTCCGCCCGGAGTCTTCTCGACATCCTCAGTATAAGAGATGAATACCCGGTCTTTTAATGGTTTGAACTTCATCGACACCTCTCCTTTCTCTTGATGTTTTTTGTTTTCCAGAGGCTCAGCCTCGCCTTGTCACCCTTCATGGTATCTGCAGCCTTCCCCCTCCTGAATCGGCACCGACCTGTTAGCACTCACTGCCATCGAGTGCTAATATACTCGGTTTCGGGCGCAATAGGCAAGGGCATATAACTCAACATATTTCTCTTGAGAGACGGAAACCTCGGGATTATACAGAAAAGCTCCAAAAATCGGATTTTTCAGCCTTCAAGCTCTCTCTTCTTCCTCTCTATGAACTCGTCGATCTCTTCGTTGAAGAAGTCACCCTTGTCCCTCACCTCCTGAGGTATCCTGATCTGGTATAGCTTGAATCCCTCTGAGAGCTGGGTCTTGAAGGCCTCTCTGAAGTTGCCCGCCATCACTGAGTCGTTCACCATCTGGGGATTGTAGATGTAGAGGTCGGAGAGCACCGTGCGGACGAACCTCCGCGCACGTTCGACGCCCTCATCATGTGATGGACCTGCTGCTGCAGCAGGAGTGGTTGTCGGCCCTGCAGCAGGGGTTTCCTGCTCCTGCACCGGCGGCCCTGCCGACCACTTCTCCCTCTTCAGCCTGTTCACCTTTGCAACGAGGCTCTCCTCCATCTCGTGTCTCTCCACATAGTCGTCGGCTCCGTACAGCGTGGAAGGAGGGCGCCTGTACCTGGTCTCGTCGTGAATGCTGGGCACGAGGATTATCCCTATATCCTCAGTCTCAGGCCTGCCCTTCAGCCTCCTGCAGACCTCGAACCCGTATATCTTCGGCAGGCCGACGTCGATGAGCGCAACGAACGGGAGCCTGTTGAGGGCCGTGACCATGGCCTCGATCCCATCCCTTACGGTGACGACATCATACCCCTCTGCGCGGAGGAGTTTCTCGGCAGTCTCCGCCACGGATGCGTCGGCATGTGCCACCATAACGAGGTTCCTGTTGATCTCGGTCGCCTTCTCAGGCGGTCTCTTCACGAGAAAGACGCTGCTGCATTTCGGACAGCGGAACCTGCTGCCCCCAGGGGATATCTTGTCGTCCTGGACCTTCAGCCTCGTCCTGCACTTCGGACATATCACCACCATAGCTGCTACCTCCTTTGCAGGAGACCCCGGGGGCTCCTGCAGCAGAAACTAAACTCTTCTCTTCCTCCCCGGCACCCAGAGTCGTATCGTCAGGAGGCCGAATATGAACCCCCCGATGTGGGCGAACCATGCGACCCCTCCCTGCGATACCAGCCCCTTGCTCACAATACCGTTGACTATCTGGATGACACCCCAGAACCCTATGACGATGAGGGCCGGGACCCTGATGATCTGTATGAAAAAACCGATGAATATTAAAGTATGCACTCTTGCATGGGGATAAAGCAACAGATACGCCCCGAGAATCCCTGAGACGGCGCCACTTGCGCCTATCATCGGTATCCCTGAGGCCGGGGACGCCAGGGAGTTGGCGTAGGCCGCAACAACACCGCTGAGCAGGTAGAAGAGCAGGTACCTGAAGTGCCCGAGCCTGTCCTCGATGTTGTTGCCGAAAATCCACAGATACAGCATGTTTCCGGCAATGTGGAGCAGGCCGCCGTGCATGAACATCGAGGTGAACACCGTAAGGACCGCGGGCACCCCCTCAGCGCCGCCGAAGGAGAGCAGGTTCCTCGGAACAGCGCCGTACTTGTAAACCAGCGCCTTCATGCCAGAGGGGTGGAGCATCTCAACGAAGAAGACCAGCGTGTTGAGGGCTATGATGGCAATGGTGAAGAAGGGAAAGGTGCGCGTGGGATTCTCATCCTTAAAGGGAATCATTACTCTTGACCTTCAGGCCGTTCAGGCTCAGTAGTGCTGCCAGCACCCCCATGCCGGCGGCCTGCTCCCCCCCTCTACTTATCCGGTTCACCCCACACGAGGGACTCCCGTCCTTCAACACGGCCTCCTTCACATCCATCATCCGCGCAAGCCTGAGCACCTCGGCGGCACCCCTGATGAAACGCTCGGTCAGGTCCGAACCGTCCTCGGACAGGACAACAGCCCTGCCAGAGAGCACGTCCCGTCCGTCGCCGCCGCTGATCTCAGCCTTGGGCCTCGGCGTGGGAAGGCCGCCGAGCTGCTCGGGACAGACCGGCACCGCCCTGCCCGCCCTGACCAGGGCCGCCACCTGCTCGTCGGCACGGTTGCCGCCGTCGTATCGCGTGTTCAGGCCTGCAAGACAGGCACTCACTATGACCATCTTCTAACCACCGTATCCCGAGCCCTCCGGAACTATTCACAAAACGCACGCCTCTCCGGTATCACCACTCACGAGCAGCCTCAGGCACACCGGCCCTGTCGTGCAGGCTGACGGCACTGCTTGTGCAGACCGTCCTGCACAGCCCGCATCCATAGCACTTCATCGGGTCGACGCGGCACTTCGCGTCCCTGCCGTCATAGACCAGGGCGCCGAAGTAACACCTGTCCATACACTCCCTGCAGCCGCTGCACCTCCGAGGATCAATGCCCGCAACATACTCGCCCTTCCACATCGCCTTCCCAGCCCCCAGTTCCACCTGGAACCTGTATGCCATGCAGTCCCTGTCACAGTTGCATACAGCACCGATGAACGGGGTGTTGAACGTCCAGATGGTGTGTACCATGCCCTCGGCATCGAGACGCCTTATCATGGCCCTCGCCTCGCCTGCAGAGAGCCGGTCGAACCCGCTGAAGTCGGGCAGGTCCTTGAACACCGGGGTGAGGTCCATCCCGATGCCGAGACAGTACATCTCCTCCCTGCCCGTCGTGACCTTTCGGCATACGCAGGGAAGCCTGACCACAGAGCTGAAGTTGTCGAGTATGCCCTCTACGTCCTCTACAGGCACGACCTGACCGAAGTGAACCCTCCTCAGCCGCCTGGTGACGAGCGGATAGGCGATGAGCCTGTAGATGCGCGGAAACCGGGCCTTCCACCTGCCTGCCATCTCAACACCGTGCTTGAGGGAATGGGGCAGACCGGCCAGAAAGTCCCTGAGCCCCTCTTCGGAATTCACACGGCGGAAGACCTCCTCCGTGTAGTTGGTGATGTTTTCATACCACTTCCTGCCCTCTCCGTGTCTCGTACAGAACTCACACATAGTTCAAGCCCAAGCCTCCACACCCCGGGGTCTCGCCAGAAACGGCCCCAACGGGCATGCCCGATCCAACAGCCAATGGGACGATTCCCATCTCAACCACCGCAGAAATGCGGCGTCATGGGCAAATCTTAATCATTTGTCCCTGTTCATGTCAAATATCCCCCCACTCAGCCCTATTCAACCATGAAGTCAGCAGCTGGACTCAGGAAGAGACCGTAAAAAGCCCTCCAGACCCCAGCCGGTCAGAGATCACAGAGCTGAAGCCGCCGGAGGTCCGTACCACAGCGGGTGGTTTGAAACCGTGCCGCTTCTGTGCTATTCTTAAATAGCAATAGCGGCGGAGCAACACCAGACGCCTTCTGAGTCTTAAGTAATCCA
Organism: Nitrospirota bacterium; assembly: GCA_011051565.1. GTDB lineage: Bacteria > Nitrospirota > Thermodesulfovibrionia > Thermodesulfovibrionales > JdFR-85 > BMS3Bbin07. The sequence continues at coordinate 28,002 of DRKX01000036.1, forward strand.
CCCCGGAAGCTGATCATGCCCGGGGATTCAGCCGCTGTTCAAGGAGTCAGTCATGGCCGAGATATATCATGCACTTGGACTCAACATGCACCAGCCGCCGGGCAACCTCCTGGCACTGCACAACTCCGAGCAGAGGTGGGAGGTCAGGCAGATACTCTGGTGCTATGACAGGCCGACCCGCATGCTCGAGGGCTACGAGGACGTCGCAAGGCTCCACATGAGCTTCTCCGGCACACTCCTGAAGCAGCTCGAAGACCCGGCCGTCCGGGAGACATTCCAGGACGTGGTCGACATAGGGGACTTCCTCGACCGCTACAAGCGCTCGAACATCGAGTTCACAGGGACCGGCCTTTATCATCCGGTCTATCCCCTGACCCCCCAGGCCGACTGGGATGCCCAGACCTCGTGGTGGATCGGCCTCGGCCGCCACCTCCTCGGCAGGGAACGATTCAAGGGATTCTGGCCCCCGGAGATGGGGTTCTGCATGGAGATGATCCCCATGCTCAAGCGGCACGGATACGAGTACGTGATCGTAGACTCCTGGTACATAAAGCCGAAACGGAAGATGCGCTGGGAAGAACTCCGCTACAGGCCCTACATCGCCCGCTACGGCGGCGAAGAGATAGTCGTGGTCCCGCGCGACCGCGAGCTCTCCGACGCACAGGAATCAGGCCTCGACCCCGGATGGTTCCAGCACGAGATACACGAGCGGACAAAGTGGTGTGACTTCCCCGCCCTCGTCACCACGTGGACCGATGGAGAAAACGGCGGATGGTTCAGGACCACTCACGTCGAGAGCGGCTTCTGGGGCTACTTTTACCATACCATCCTGAACAGATTCCGCGAGGGGACCCTCGGGTTCACCCCCGTCCACATCAGTGAATACCTCAGGATGTACCCGCCGACAGAAGAGGTGGAGGTCCACCGGGGTGCATGGAATACAGGAGAACACTGGGGTGGAGACTTCACGCAGTGGACCGGCTCTCTCCTCCAGAAGAGGGGCTGGGAAGAGCTGCACCGCGCCAGCGACTACTACCATGCAGTAAAGCGCGCCTTCGACAAACGTCACACTTCAGCCGACGACCCCGAGGATATCCGCCGGATGATAACAGAGGCATACGACCACATACTCGCCGCCGAGACGAGCTGCAACTTCTACTGGGGAAGCCGGTGGGTGCACCGCTCCTTCGACGAGATCGAACAGGCCTACCGGCTGCTCGATACCGCCATGGCCAGACTCCCCAAACACGCCGATGATTGACCTCGATCAAGCAGAAGAACGGCTCGCCATCCTCAGGGACTGGTTCTCCTCTTTCACCGCCGGATTCTCACTCGATAACGAAGAAGACCAGCGAAACATCCACCTCAAGATCAAGCACACCCACGAGGTATGCATAAACATCACGCGTATCGCACAAGGCGAGACATGCGAGAGGTCAAAGGTCCTCACCGCAGAGGCCGTCGGCCTCCTTCACGATATCGGAAGATTCCCCCAGTATGCGAGATTCAGGACCTTCGACGACCGCATCTCCATCAACCACGGTGAACTCGGCGCAGAGATCATCTCCAGCACAGGAATCCTGAGCGCCTTTCCACCAGGAGAACAGGCGATCATCTCACACGCCGTCAGGTTTCACAACGCCTTCTCCTCTCCAAAATCAGACGACCCCGAAAAGACCTTCTTCTTGAACCTGATACGAGATGCCGACAAGCTCGACATCTGGCGGGTCTTCATCGAGTACTTCTCAAGCAGCAGTGCCGAGAGGCCCTCGGCCGCAGCCCTCGGACTGCCCCAACTGAACGGATATTCAGACGCCGTCCTATCCTGTGTGCTCAGAAGACAGGTCGTTCCCATCTCCAAAGTGAAATCCCTGAACGACTACAAGCTCCTGCAGCTCTCCTGGATATACGACCTCCACTTCAAGACATCATACAGCCTGCTGATCGAGAGGGCCATCATAGATAAGATGACCTCTCACCTGCCGCCGACAAAAGAGATACAACAGCTCTCAGACTCTCTCAAACACTTCGCCCATACCATGGGGGCAGAGCCCCCTTCCATGCCTAAATAGAGGGGGGCACAGCCCCCTCCATACCCTAAATAGAGGGGGGGCACAGCCCCTTCCATACCCTAATAGAGGGGGGGCAGAGCCCCCTCCATACCCTAAATAGAGGGGGGGCACAGCCCCTTCCATACCCTAATAGAGGGGGCCACAGCCCCTTCCATGCCCTAAAAGAGGGGGGCACAGCCCCTTCCATGCCCTAA
>DRKX01000037.1 GCA_011051565.1 Nitrospirota bacterium
GGGTCGGCTGCAGGGTCTGCGGGGGGTGGTGCTGCTGGAGCGGCGGTGTTGTGCGGCGATGGTGCGGTGAACGGGGCGCTGTGGGAGAGGCTGCTGGCGGCGATAGAGGAGCGCAACCACATACTCGCCTCCAAGCTCAAGCATGCAGAGCCTTCGGTCAAGGCGGGCAGGCTCATCCTGGCGTTCAACGGCGGACACAGCATACATTCCGACTCGGTGCAGAAGAGTCTCGGGGACCTGAAGGCGGTGCTCAGGGAAGTGGGCGACCCCCTGTTGGGTGCTGTCGAGGACATAGATGTTGTTCAGAGGTCGGGAAGGAGCAGTGACAACGGCCGGGTGGTATCCTTGACACCCGTGGAGGAGAGGGTGATGGAGGTCTTTGGAGGCAGAATAATAGATAAAAGGAGGACGAATGTCTAAGAAAATGCTCGGCGACATAATGAAGCAGGCCCAGAAGCTCCAGGCCGAAATGGCCAAGGTCCAGGAGGAGGCCAAGACGAAGACCGTGGAGGCGAGTGCCGGCGGAGGCATGGTGACGGCTGTGGCCAATGGTGCGGGAGAGATCGTATCTATAAAGATCGACCGCGAGGTTGTCGATCCCGACGACGTGGAGATGCTGGAGGACCTGATAGTGGCTGCAAGCAACGAGGCTCTCAGGAGGGCTCAGGAGATGGTCCAGTCCGAGATGGCCCGGCTTACAGGCGGACTCAAGCTGCCTGGAATGGGCGGGCTTGGAGACCTCTTTGGTAAATGAAGGGTATCATTGAAAACCTGATCGAGGAACTGACGCGGCTGCCCGGCATAGGGAGGAGGACCGCGCAGCGGCTGGCCTACTTCATTCTCTCGATGCCGGAACAGGAGGCGAGGGCGATCGCTGGGGCCATCGTGGACGTCAAGGAGAAGGCGCGGTTCTGCAGGGAGTGCTTCAGCATCACCGACGAAGAACTCTGCAGCGTCTGCCGCGACGAGACCCGCGAACGCGACAGGCTCTGCGTGGTCGAAGAGCCGAGCAACATAGCCGTCATTGAACGTACCAACCTCTTCAAGGGGCTCTACCATGTCCTGTTAGGCTCCCTGTCCCCGATAGACGGCATAACCCCCGAGAGGCTGAAGCTCAAGGAACTGAAGGAGAGGGTCGAGAAGACCGGGGTCAAGGAGGTCATCATCGCCACCAACCCGAACACGCGGGGGGAGATGACCGCGAGGTACATCAAGGACCTGCTTGCCCCCTGCGGTGTCACGATCACGAGGATCGCCTACGGACTTCCAATGGGCGGAGACATAGAGTATGCAGACGAGGTGACCCTCGGCAAGGCACTGGAGGGCAGGAGAGAGCTCCTGTAGCCTGGAGAGGCCCGTGGAGGACCGACTCCCGCAGGCCTGTTTCGCAAAGACGCGCGTGCCGTCATGAATAATATCCAGGAATACTCTGCCGGCCGTGCGACCTCATGCCTGATCCGGCGAATCTGTTATGAGTTCCGGGAAGGTCTCAGCCAGCCCTGCCAGTGTCACGACTGCGTCGGGCCTTGTCTCTTTCAGGGCGCTGTAGAGCCGTGCGGCTGCCTTGAAGAGCCCCTTCTGGAAAGAGCAGTAGAAGGAGAACGAGCGCCTGTGATCATCGATGCCCGCCCTGTCCACGTAGCAGAGGCCTTTGCAGGCGCCGTGTATGGTGCAATCCCGGCAGGTCTCGATCTCCGAGATCTCAGGGGCGGCCACGCTCAGGTAGTGCTCCAGGTTCTTGTCCACGATTCCGAGCGAAGAATCACCCAGGACCCAGCCGGGAAGGTTGATGAACTTCAGGCAGGGATAGAAATGACCGCTCCCGGAGAGCCCGATGTAGGTCCGCCCTGCTCCGCAATAGAAGGGTGAGCGCTTGTAGCCGCAGAGGTACTGGAGGTGGTTTTCGATCTGGACGATCCGGGGAGCTGAGTGCAGGCCGCTGCCGAGGCCTCTTTCGATCAGGTCGTCGGCGAGGGTGTCGAGGTCCCTTTCCATCTTTCTGACGTCTGAAGGTTCAAAATAGCCGTCAGCCCTCGAGTCCGGAATCCACAAGGGGAAGAAATCCACCCTCGAAGCCCTGATTCTCCCGAAGAAATCGTATGTCTGGTATATCGGGATGTCCGGATGATAGACCGAGTTTACGGTGAACCGTACGCCTTCAGCCCTCAGTATGCTCAGGCCGGCCACTATCCGGTCGAAGCTGCCGGAGTTGTCCTTGAACCGCCTGTGCTTGTCGTGCACGTCCGGGAACCCGTCCAGGCTCACCCTGAGGTCGAAATCGTGCCCCTTGAGGAACCTGATGATCTCGCTGCTGAAGCAGGTTCCGTTGGTGGTCAGGTGGAAACGCGGGCTGAACGACGCCTCTTCCGCCCTGGATTCGATGTACCTGACCACGTCGTGAAGCAGGGGGAAGTTCATCAGCGGCTCCCTGCGGCCGAAGTGGAAGTCGAGCCTTTCGGCGTTGTCGGGGACGAGGTTTTCCAGGAAGAAGTCGATGCCCCTGTAGAGTGCCGCCGGGTTGACGCCTGAGACGAGGGGGGCGAAGTCGCAGACAGCCTCGAAGCAATATATGCATTTGAGGTTGCACTTGTCGGAGATGTCGAGGGCGAGTGAGCCGTATCTATACTGTTTCATTCGCGTATGCCCTTCAGTTCGGCGTTTATCATCTCTGCCAGCCTGTCGTGGAACTCCCTGGAGACCATTAGGGAGAGCGCTTCGGGTCTTGTCTCGGAGAGCCGCCCGTAGATGTACTCTGCGAGCCTGATCTCGCTCCTGATGTATTCGCAGAAGCCCCTGCCCTTCATCTTCCACATTGCCGCGCATCCTCCACCGCAGTAGTACCTGTCGGGACAGTCCCTGCACGATGCCTTGCCGCCGAAGGAGTGCCACTGCCTGAACCTCTCGACGGCCTCCATCGAGAGGCCGTCTCTGACATTGCCGAGGCGGCAGTCGCCGTCACCGATCAGGAGAGTGCAGGGGTAGATATCGCCGTCAGCCGCAATGCCGAGCACACTGCTTCCCGCGCCGCAGAAGACCCTCCTCCTCGTTCCCCGCCACATCTGGAGGACCCTCGAGTTGAAACGGTAGTCGAGCGCCTGTCGTCCCTGCAAGAGCCGCTCTATGGTGTCATCCGCTATGTATCCGAGGTCTTCGAGGTATCTCTCCGCGTCTTCCTCGTCGAGGCCCATGGAGTCGTCGGGGCCTGTCCTGACGTATTCAGCCTTTATGAATGCCGGCGAGAGCGACTTCAGGTACCGGTAGGCGGCAGATAGCCTGTTGTCCTTGTGTATGACGGCGCTCAATCCAAGCTGTATCCTCCCGTAGGAACGCAAAACCCGTATCGTCTCGAGCACCCTCTGCGAGGTGGGACGGCCGTCTGCATCCAGGCGCATCATGTCGTGAACCCGGGGCGGGCCGTCACAGCTGACGAGGACCGAGAAGCCGAACGAATCGAGGAACGCGGCGATGTCCCCGTTGATCAGGGTCCCGTTTGTGGTTACCGCGAAGCGTAACACGCTGTTGTTGCCGAGTGAGACCACGGCCCTTTCGGAGATGTACTTCACGGCCTCGAAGTTGAGGAAGGGCTCCCCGCCATAAAAGTGCAGGGTCACGCGCTCAAAGGACCTGCAGTATGCCTCGAGGAAAGAGACGCAGGCCTCCTGGGTCTCTCTCCCCATCACGGCCGGGCCGCTCTCCCCGAGGCCCTTCAGGCCGCCTTCCACGAAACAGTACCTGCACCTTAGGTTGCAAGAGTGTGTCGTGTTTATCAGTATCTCGCACTCCCTGGACTCTCCAACGAACCGGGCCGTAAGCATGCCTCGATCCCCCCCTCTCCCTCCAGCTCCGGCAGGGTTTAAGTGTTGCGGCAGCCCTGAACGCTCACGCAATGCCGCATGGGCCGTTGGTGCAGAGGATGCTCTCGCTCAGCAGGGATATCTTGTCGTCGATGGACTGAATGAACCTCAGCATCCGCTCGTCGAGGTTCCTAAGTATCACTTCCTCTTCCTCCCTCTTCAGGTCGAGCTGTTTTATGACCTTCACGGGGTTTTCAAAGAGTTCGTCCCTGAACCTCGGGTCGATCACAGCCCGGTTCAGTATCTCCCTCGTCTTGCTGACGACTATCGGATTGTTCTTCTTGCACTTCGCTCCCTTTTCTCTCACAGCGTACCTCCTTTCCTGTCTGGTTTGTTCCTGTTGTCGGATCGGGGTGAAGGGAAGCTGTCTTGTTGGCGCGCGCAGGCCTGCTGCCGAGGCATACAACGCCCGTTCAGAGATGTAGAACCCATTCACTCCCCCTCGTGGGATGATGCAGCCCCCTCGACCGAAACATTCAGACCACGGGTGCTCTGGTGTTCAGGTCATGTCCCTCCGCGGTTCACTCCCCCCTCTCCATCGAGTGCATTCAGTCCGGCCCTTCCCCCCCGGCTCACTGTGCAGGGCGCGGCACCGGCTGTGCAACGGCCGACAGTCTCATGTTAGCACAAGAAACGGGCAAAGGCAAGTGAAAATGCTCCTTGCCCGGGGGTGTCTTTCCGGAGAGGCAGTGGCTGTTGCCGGCGGTCCCTGCGCCACGGGTGTGGGTAAGGGGCGTGTTCTTGACAATTATCACCGAAAACCATTAATTTATATAATCCGTGTGGGGCTGTAGCTCAGTTGGGAGAGCGCTTGAATGGCATTCAAGAGGTCGGCGGTTCGATCCCGCTCAGCTCCACCAGATTCGACAACTGCCCGTAGTCGCCCCGCCCTCTGCAGGGCGACCGTTTATATAAACCCTGTACTTGCAAGCTCCGCTGTCAGGACGTCGGCCGGTCTCGCCTCTCGCAGTTCAGAGGGAACCGGGAATGATGGCGGATTTTTTCATGCCGGACATCCTGTCAAATATCCTCTGGACCTCTCCCTTGGTAAGCACTACCGGCAGGCCCCTTCTCTGCCCTTACAGCGCTCGGTTCACCCTCATATCCTTATTCAACGACATGGCGGCAGAAGCATGTAACTGCATCAAGGGCCTGGTCCTGGGTTGAAGGAGACACTCTCTTCTCAACAGCGAGATGAGTGAGAAAGTTCTGGAGGTCCCGCCCTTCGGGCATAGCAGTCTTTGTATTAGAAGAATACGTCCATCTTTTGATTCAAAAGTTACAAGATGAATACGGTCCATGATCGTCCTTATACGGTTCCAGCTAAGCCCTGTCTGCCGTTCACAGATACGCACAAGTACCAGGAAACACATGAGAACATGAGCCCAGATACTCTCATCCTTGCGATGATAAACAGGTCTGAGCTCAAGCGTGATCTTCAGGGTCCGGAAGGCCCGCTCCACCGGTGTGCGAAACTCACGCTCCTTAAGCGCTCCTGCTATAGCCTTGTCGAGTCCAAGCCTCTCCCAGAGCGTTCGCAGAACATATGCCCCGCCCATGGGAACACTACTTACAAACTCAAACTCCTCCGCCCTGCTGTAGAAAAGGCCGCGGGACTTGACTGCCTCTTCAGGAGGAAGGAAACGGGGTATCGTCCTCACATACATGCCTATATTTAAGAGCATGTATGCTTATCTAAGTCAGGCATTGCCTGCTGAAACGAGTGCCTGCGGATTCCGGCGTTTCTCAAGGTCAACATCTAATAAAATCAAGGACTTATAGCTTAGATCTGCCCGTTTTTTACCTATCACTGTCGAACATGGGATAACTTTTTTCCTCTATGTTCCCGGAAACTTGTATTACAATACAATGCAATTTTTATGGAAAGATGCTATAAACAAAAGGGATAAATGTTGTTGGATGATTTCTGTGCCATTGATAGAGTGACATGCCCCCAGTTTCTGGAACAGGATAGATACGAATATGCTTGCCCAAATTCTGGAATAACATATTTACGAACCATTGTTAAGGTAAACCTCATAAAGGCACTTTGTTATGCAGGCTGCTAAGAAATTCGGTGTTTATTATAAGTTCCTGTGTTTTTCTATTACCACTTCATGGTAGGCTTTTGTCTA
>DRKX01000038.1 GCA_011051565.1 Nitrospirota bacterium
CCCAAGCCCCAGAGCCGCGTGGCCGCGCTCGTGATGCTCGCCGACGCGGTCGAGGCGGCGTCGAGGGTCCTGCAGAACCCCACGCCCGCGAGGATAGAGTCACTGGTGGACCGGATCGTCAACCACATATTCCTCGACGGCCAGCTCGACGAATGCGAACTGACGCTCAAGGACATATCCACCATAAAGAGGAAGTTCACCTACATTCTCACGGGCATACTCCACAAGAGGATAGAGTATCCAGGTTTCAACTTCGAGGAGAAGCGGAGGAAGGAGAGGGTCACCCCGGATGAAGACGTGACGGTGACGGACAGAAATTCCGCAATAGAGGTATCCCCGCCGGATGAAGGTCCTGGTAAGAGATCTCCAGAGAAAGGTAAAGGTCAGCCACAGCAGGGTGAGCCGTCTGTTAAGGCACCTCGGTGAGAGACTCGGCCTCGAGGGCGTCGAACTCAGCGTCGTCTTCGTCAACGACCGCAGGATGAGGGAGCTGAACAGGACCTACAGGTCCGTCGACAGGACGACCGACGTGCTCTCCTTCCCCCTGTACGGTTCGATGAAAGAGCTGAGGCGGGCGATGAGGTCTCTTACGGGAACCGTCCTGCTTGGAGACATAGTCATAAACCTCCACAAGACGGTCGAGCAGGCCAGGGAACGCGGCAACACCTTCCATGAAGAACTCGCGTTCCTCCTGATCCACGGCCTCCTTCACCTCTTAGGATACGATCACGAGGCCGGAGCATACCGGGCGGGGAAGATGAGAAAGAAAGAATCGGAGCTCATGAATGCCCTTAAGGAAATGGGTCAAATCAGCTAACAACGCCATAGAGGGCGTCCTGCACGCCGCAAGGACGCAGAGGCATGTGAGGTTTCACTTCGTGGCGGCCTCGGCTGTCCTGGTGCTGAGCTTCGTCCTCGGCGTCAACAGGGAGGAGTTCATCATGCTGTCGCTCGTTGCAGTGGTGGTGCTCCTTGCAGAGATGCTCAACTCCGCCATCGAGGTGACCGTGGACATGATATCGCCCCACAGGAACGAGAAAGCGAGAGTGGCGAAGGATACGGCGGCAGGGGCGGTCCTGATCACCGCCTTCGGGGCCTCCATCATCGGATACACCATACTCACCCCGTACATAAAGAGGGCCTTCTCCGAGGGCATCAGGATCACCAAGCACTCGGGCGAGGACATTGCCGTCATAGCCCTTATAATCGTACTGATACTGGTGGTCATAACCAAGGCGCACTTCGGCAAGGGCCATCCGCTAAGGGGCGGTATGCCGAGCGGACACGCGGCGCTCTCCTTCTCCGTGTGGGTCTCCGCCACGTACATCAGCGAGAACTACATCATCTCCATCCTGACATTCATCACCGCGGTGGCGATCGCGCAGAGCCGGCTCGCGGTCAAGGCCCACAACGCCTGGGAGGTGGTTTTAGGCGCGATGACAGGGTCGCTGGTCACGTTCGTGCTCTTCGAGATATTCTACTGAGGCATTGACAGGGGCTCAGCCCTCGATCGGCAGCCTCACAAAGAAGGTCGTGCCCTCGCCGGATGAGACGAAGTTCACCGTTCCGCCCAGCAGCGTGACGTTCTTGTGGACGACCGCAAGACCGAGCCCTGTGCCCCGCTCCCTCGTCGTGTAGAAGGGAAGGAAGACCTTGTCCCTGATCTCCTCGGGAATCCCGTTGCCGGTATCGCTGACCGCGATCATGAGGGTGCCGTCTTCACGCTTCGCCACTATGGTGAGGATGCCTCCGTCGGGCATCGCCTCCACGGCGTTTCTGACGAGGTTGTAGAATGCCTGCCTCAGCAGGACCTCGTCACTTCTCAGCGTGTAGTCCTTGAGCAGTGCATCGAGCTTTATGTCCCTGCGCTCCTTCAGGACGACCTCCACGATGTTCTCGATCAGCTCCCTCATGTCCACTTCCATCATGTTCGGGGTTATCGGCTTTGCAAACGAGAGGAAGTCGCCGATGATCCTGTCCATGACGTTTATCTCCTTCACGATGGTCTCGACCTCGGGTATGGAGCGTAACTCCTTCTTCCTTGACAGTATCTTCGCATAACCCGTGATGACGGCCATCGGGTTTCTGAGCTCGTGGGCTATGCCGAGGGATATCTCGCCGAGCGAGGAGAGCCATTCGCGGAGCCTGATCTGTTTCTCGAGGGACTTCAGCTCGGTGAGGTCCGTGAAGATGAGGATCAGCCCTATGGTCTCACCGTTGCGGTTGAAGAGGGACGACATGTTGAGCCCGATCCACCTCTTCTCTCCTGCGGCATTCTCGTAGAGGTACTCGCCGCGCTTGAGGCTCTCCCTCTTCTCGATCAGCTCCCTGAGGGGGGAGCGGAAGACCTCGTGGTACGGCTTCCCCACGATGTCTTCGGGCCTGTAGCGGAGTATGGCGGCTGCGGCGTTGTTGACCTTCGTCAGCCTCAGGTCGTTGTCGAGGCTCACCACACCGCTCGGCACGCTCTGGACTATGTTGTCGCTGTAACTCTCCACCTCCTCGGCACGGTCCTCGGCCCGCCTCCTGAGCTGTTCGAGCTCGCGTTCGTTCTCCTTGAGCCTCGCCACGAGTTCGTGGAACGTATCGACCACGAAGGTGACGTCCGAACGGTCCTCCTCGGGTTCCTTCCTGCCCTTCTTCCTGAAGACCCTCATGAAGAAGAAGAAGAGGAAGATTATCATCACCATGAAGAGGAGCATGGAGAGGACGAACGTCTGTTCGGTGAAGAGGTCCACCTTGTTCATGCTTAAGAATACCCCCTCA
>DRKX01000039.1 GCA_011051565.1 Nitrospirota bacterium
CGGGCGTGGACGTGTGGCTCAACACGCCGCTGAGGCCTCTCGAGGCGTCAGGAACGAGCGGCATGAAGGCGGCGCACAACGGGGTATTGAACTTCAGCGTGCTCGACGGCTGGTGGATCGAGGGCTACATAGAGGGATACACGGGTTGGTCTATAGGCCCGGCCCCTTCGGAGCTGACCCCTGACGAGGAGACAGCCGACAGGAGGGACTCCGAGGACCTGTACAACAAGCTCGAACAGGAGATAATCCCCCTCTACTACGGGGACCGCGACGGCTGGATACGCATGATGCAGCACGCCATAGGAAAGATCGCCTACTACTTCAACAGCCACCGCATGATGCGCCGCTACGTGACCGAGGGGTACCTCTAAACTTCCCCCCCTCCGGGGGAGGAACAAGCACGTACACCGGCAGTATTCTCTGGATAGGAATACCTTAAAGAGCAGGCCCCCTGCCCGAGGGGAAGAACCCTTGCAGGCCGGCAGTTTTCAGAGGGAATAACCGTGCGCGTCCCGCCGGATCGCAGACCGGGTCCATGCCGCCGTATGTGACCGAAGGGTGTATCCCGCCACATCAGGCATCAAGCCGCCTTTCTCATCCTCAGAAACCTCGTCATGAGGGTGTCACGCCGCACCTCGGTCCTGAACCCCGCTGACTCGAATGCAGCCTGCGTCCTGTCCATCGCCTCCCTTCCGACCTCCAAGACGGGTTCGTAGATCGAGAGTATCCCGCCGGTCTTCACTGCAGCGGCGATCCTCTTCACGCATTCGTCCTTCCGCTCGATCTCGTGGAAGGAATAATAGAGGAACGCCACATCCGCAAGCCCGGCCGGCAGGTCGAGTTCAGAGATGTCACCGCTGATTATCTCCACCTTGCCGACATGCCTTGCCGTGCGCCGCTTGAGCTTCTCCACCATCCCCTCCTGCAGTTCGACCGCATAGACCTTCCCCGCCGTCACGGCAATGACCTCGGTGAAGAAGCCGTTTCCCGCTCCCACCTCGAGCACGACGCTACCGGCGGTTATGCCGGATTCGGCCAGGACCTTCTCCCTGTCGGTCAGTGCCTTCCTTACAGGGTTGTAGAGTATGAACGACAGCCACGACGGACATACCACCTTCAGCACACCTCCTCGGGACCGGCGCCCTTAACGGCGGCTCCGCGGTCTCGCCGACGGCCGAGCCTTTGCTTTAGTGACTTCAAGGGTATTATAATTAAAGCCTGCAGGGCAATAAAACCCACGAACAAGGAGGACGTCTTGAACGGTTACGGCTACGGCTACCAGAAAAAGAAGGGCGGAAAGATGAAGAAGCTGCTGCTGATACTGCTGCTGCCCTTCGTGCTGCTCATCCTCTATTACACGACATACAAGCTGTTTCTCATCCCCCCTCCTGAGGTCGAGGGCATCGACGCATTCAGGCTCCTGCCCGCCAAGAAGACCGTGACGCTTCAGGGAAAGAACCTGAAATCGATAACGGTCCTCATCACGCAGGACCTGAAGTCGAGGGAACTGCTGCGGGACGAGCCTCAAACCGTTGAAAGTACGTACACGATAGAGATAAAGCCCAAGGCGCTCGGCCTGAGGGACGGCCCTGCAGTGGTCACCATAGCGGTGAAATCCGGCATACTGAAGAAGGCCGAGTACAAGGTGGACGCAATGGTCGACACCGTGCCGCCGAAACTGAGGGTGGTCGACTCCCCCTCCACGGTCTACCAGGGGATGGGTACGCTCGCACTCCTGAGGGCCGACGGAGCCGACTCGGTCTTCGTGAGTACAGGCGATGGAGCCCCCTTCAAGGCATACAGACTCCCCGGAGGGCCGGACAACACCTATGTCGTCTTCTTCCCCATACCCGTCGACACCAAGACCAAGGCCGTATTCCGCGCAGTGGCCGAGGACAAGGCCGGCAACCGGACGGCGAGGACCCTGCCGTTGAAGATAAAGAAGAAGGCCTTCAGGAGGTCGTCCATACGCATCAGTGACGACTTCATACGCCGGGTCATCTACCCGATGTTCAACGATGCAGACCCCCCTGCACCGGCAAAGGCCTTCCTCGTGGTGAACGAGCAGTGGCGGCAGAGGGACGTCAGGAGGCTCGCCGCAATAGGACGTGACTCTGCACCCCGGATGCTCTGGAAGGGGCGCTTTCTTCAACTGAAGAACAGCAAGGTCATGGCAGCGTATGGAGACCGGAGGGTATACCTGTACAGGGGAAGGCCGATCAGCCGCAGCGTGCACCTCGGGTACGACCTTGCGTCGGTCTCGAACGCATCCGTCGGGGCGGCTAACTCGGGTGTCGTCAAGTTTGCAGGCGATCTCGGCATATACGGCAACGCCGTGATAATAGACCACGGTCTCGGTCTCATGAGCCTCTACGGCCACCTCTCGGAGATACTCGTGGAAGAAGGTCAAGAGGTCAAGAAGGGAGAGCTGATAGCGAGGACCGGATCGAGCGGACTTGCCGGTGGTGACCATCTCCACTTCGGCATACTCGTCCAGGGAGTCGAGGTATCCCCGCTGTACTGGTGGGACAAGCGGTGGATAAGGGCGAACGTCGGGATTATCGAATCCTACGGCAGGGGAAATGCCGTGAAAGGCCGGCGGTAGAGACTGCCATGCCGCAGGGTCTTCCTTTCAGGAAGGACAAGCAGGGGGAGACGGTGCTGAAGGTCCGGGTCGAGCCCCGCTCGTCGCGGGCGGAGGTGGTCGGCTGGCTCGGAGACAGCCTCAAGGTGAAGCTCACCGCGGCTCCGGTGGACGGGGCAGCCAACAAGCAGCTCGTGGAAGTGCTCTCGGACTACTTCGGCGTAAAGAAGAGCGCCGTCCGTATCCTGAGGGGAGGGTCATCCAAGAACAAGCTCGTCGAGATAGAGGGGCTCAATGGAGACGCCCTTCCGTAGCCGGGAGAGATGATCGAGATAGAGCCCGTTCCCCTGAAAGAAGACCCCATCGAACGCATCCAGAGGTACCTGCTCGATGGGCGGTCCAGCCTCCATGAATCAGCGGTGGTAATGCCGACATCGAGAGCCGTCAGGCGCCTGGTGCAGCTTATGGACAAGGGCACCCCCGGGCCTGCGGTCCTCCCGTACTGCTTCGAGATGAAGGACTTCGTCCTCAGGTGCCTCGACTCCGGCGGCTACGGGATCGTCCCCGATGAACTGCGGCTGCCCTACCTGCAGAAGGCCGTCAGGGCGCTCGACACAGGGAAGCTCACTGAGCTCTTCGGACAGGAGCACGCAAGATACTGCGAGGACTTCATCCGGTTCGCCTCTGTCGGCAGGAGGCTGCTCAGGTTCTACGACGAGGTGTTCGCCGAAGGTGTAGGGTTCGACGACCTCAGGATGAACGCCCTGTATACGGATTACGAGAGGGACGTCCTCATACTGGAGGAGATCGCTTCGCTCTACAGGGATGTACTGGAAAAGGACGGACTGACCGACACGATCTTCATCAAGGCCGGCTTCCTCTCCTCTGCGCAGGAGAATCCCGCTTTCCTCAAGAGGTTCAGGAGGCTCTGCATCCTCTCCCCAGGGAGGCTCAGCAGGTTCGAATCGAGGCTGCTTGAGAAGGCCTCGGAGGCGGTGGATACTGTAATATTCCTCCACTACGAAGGAACCGCGGAAGGGGCGAAGATGTCCGGTCTCGTAGAGAGCACGGCACACTTGCCCGACATAGAGCCGGCCCCCTATCCCGCCTACATCGAGGTCGAGGAGTTCAGGCTTCCGGAGGAGCAGGCGGGGTTCGTGATGAACTCCATCCTGAAGTCGGCGGCAATGGGCATAAGCCCTGAAGAGACCGTCGTGGTCCTTCCCGACGAAGGACTGAAACGGTTGCTCTATGCCTTCGACAGGGACGGGGTATTGAATTTCGCAATGGGCCTCGACATGAGGGATACGGTCTTCTACTCGTTCCTGAAGTCCCTCGAGACGATGCTCGCCTCATCCGGCCGCGACGGGACCTATGACGCAAGAGCGGCCGTCAACTTCCTGGGGCATCCGTTCATGAGGGGGCTTGCA
>DRKX01000040.1 GCA_011051565.1 Nitrospirota bacterium
CTTGGAGACAGGAGGAACATGGTCTACAAGGGCACCATACTCACCTACGGCCGCGGCACCGGCATAGTCGTGGCGACCGGGATGAACACCGAGCTCGGCAGGATCGCCACCATGCTCCAGGACGAAGATGCGGTGAAGACCCCCCTGCAGAAGAGGCTCGCGCGCTTCGGCAGGAAGCTCGCCGTCGCAGTCCTCGCGGTATGCGCCGTTGTCTTCGGCTTCGGCCTGCTCAGGGGAGAGCCCGTGATGCTTATGCTGCTGACCGCGATCTCCCTCGCGGTCGCCGCGATCCCAGAGGCACTCCCCGCAGTGGTCACCATATCCCTTGCACTCGGTGCAAAGAAGATGGTGAGGCAGAACGCCCTGATAAGGAAGCTCCCGGCCGTCGAGACCCTCGGCTCCGTCACCTACATATGCTCCGACAAGACCGGCACCCTCACGCTCAACAGGATGACCGTCGAGGAGGTCTACGTCGACGGCAGGCTCCTCCGCAGCGCGGACCTGAAGGCCGCTCACCCCCTGCAGCCCGACACGCCGGTCCACACACTGTTGACGGCGCTCGCCCTCAGCAACGACGCCAGGAGCGGCTCGGACGGCGGTGTCATCGGAGACCCCACCGAGGCCGCCCTCTACAGCATGGCCCGTGAGCACGGCTTCGGCAAGGAGGACCTCGAGAGGCGGTTCCCGAGGGTGGCCGAGCTGCCGTTCGACTCGGAGCGCAAGTGCATGACCACCTTCCACAGGCCGCCTGATGGGGCTGGAGTCGTCTCTTTCACCAAGGGCGCCATAGACGTGCTGCTCGGCAGGTCGATCGGTGTGCTCACATCCTCGGGCATCGAGAGTGTGGACCCCGGTAAGCTCCAGGAGGTGAATGCGAGGATGGCGGCCGACGGACTCAGGGTCCTCGGCATCGCCATGAGGCGATGGGAGGACCTGCCCGGCGATCTCACCGCCGAGGTCGAGCAGGACCTCGTCGTCATCGGTCTCGTCGGACTGATGGACCCCCCGAGGGAGGAGGCGAGGGAGGCCGTGGCCCAGTGCAAGGCCGCAGGGATAAGGCCGGTGATGATAACCGGAGATCATCCGCTCACGGCAAAGACCATATCGAAGAGGCTCGGCATCATCGAGGACGGCTCCGAGGCGGTCATCACCGGGCAGGAGCTCGAGGCCCTCACACTCGAGGAGTTCGAGGAGAGGGTCGAGCACATCAGGGTCTACGCGCGGGTGGCGCCCGAGCAGAAGCTCAAGATTGTGAGGGCCCTCCAGGACAAGGGACAGTTCGTGGCCATGACCGGAGACGGTGTCAACGATGCACCGGCCCTGAAGCGGGCCGACATCGGCATTGCCATGGGCATCACCGGAACCGACGTCGCCAAGGAGGCCTCCTCGATGATACTCCTTGACGACAACTTCGCCACGATCGTGAGGGCGGTCAAGGAAGGCCGCAAGATTTACGACAACATAAGGAAGTTCATAAAGTACATGCTGACCACGAACTCGGCCGAGGTATGGACCCTCTTCCTCGCCCCGTTCCTCGGTCTCCCCATCCCCCTGCTGCCCATACACATACTCTGGATAAACCTGATGACCGACGGACTCCCGGCACTCGCCCTCTCGGTCGAGCCCGAAGAGGGAGACGTGATGAAGAGGCCGCCTCGCCGCCCCGGCGAGAGCATATTCGCTCACGGCCTCGGCATACACGCCGTCTGGGTCGGCCTGCTGATGGCAGGCATAGTCCTCGCGGTACAGGCCTGGACCATCGAGACCGGATCGGCCCACTGGCAGACGATGGTCTTCACCGTGCTGTGCATCTCCCAGCTCTTCCATGTGGTTGCGATCCGCTCGGAGAGGGAGTCGCTGTTCAGGATGGGCCTCTTCACGAACAAGCCGCTCCTTGGGGCGGTCTTCCTGAGCTTCAGCCTCCAGATGGCAGTGGTCTACATACCCGTGATGAATCCGCTCTTCAGGACCGAGCCGCTCTCTGCAGGGGAACTCGCCCTTACACTCGCCCTCTCGTCTGTGGTATTCTTTGCTGTGGAGTGCGAGAAGTTCTTCAAGAGGCGTGCAAGCAGAAAGTGACAGGGATGGGGGGAGAAGGTCTCATGGATATGACGAGTGCCGCCCGACAGGGCGGGCATTGGAAGGTCAGACGCTTACGGGAGCCCGAGTCGTGGACATCCCGATCTTAAACGACATAGTGATCATATTCGCACTCTCCATCGGGGTGCTCTTTGTCTGCAGCCTGCTCCGCGTCCCGTCGATTGTGGGCTTCATACTGACGGGCGTGCTGGCAGGGCCGCATGGACTGCGACTGGTGCAGTCCGTTCACGAGGTCCAGGTGCTGGCAGAGGTGGGCGTGGTGATGCTCCTGTTCGCCATCGGGATCGAGTTCTCGCTCAAGAGCCTGCTGCAGATAAAGAAATCGGTCCTGCTCGGCGGCTCACTCCAGGTCCTGCTCACCATCCTGGCGGCCTCGTTCATAGCGGGCCGATTGGGCCGGCCTGCGGGCGAGGCGGTCTTCATAGGGTTTCTCGTCTCCCTGAGCAGCACGGCCATAGTGCTCAAGCTCATGCAGGAGAGGGCCGACGTGGACAGTCCACACGGCCGGACTTCACTCGCAATACTGATCTTTCAGGACGTGATCATAGTGCCGATGATCCTGCTCACCCCGCTGCTGGCAGGCCGGGCCGGGAACTCCGAGGGCTCCCTCATCGAGCTCCTCGGCAAGGGCATCGCCATAATTCTGCTCGTGGTCGTGAGCGCCAAGTGGGTCGTGCCGTGGTTGCTCTACCAGGTGGCGAGGACGCGCAGCCGCGAGCTCTTCCTGCTGAGCGTCTTCCTGATATGCCTCGCCGTTGCCTGGCTGACCTCGAGCGCAGGGCTCTCCCTCGCCCTCGGAGCGTTCCTGGCAGGGCTCGTCATATCAGAGTCAGAGTACGGCCACCAGGCCCTCGGCAACATCTCTCCATTCCGCGACGTCTTCACGAGCTTCTTCTTCGTCTCGATAGGCATGCTGTTCGACGGCGGGTTCATGCTGGAGCATCCCGTGCTCATACTCTTCGTCACCGCTGCGGTCCTGATGCTCAAGGCCGGCCTGGCCGGCCTCTCGACAACCCTGCTCGGGTTTCCCGTGCGCACCGCCGTCCTCACCGGGTTTGCGCTCAGCCAGGTGGGGGAGTTCTCGTTCATCCTCTCGAAGACCGGCATCGAGCAGGGACTGCTCCAGGGAAACGTTTACCAGATATTCCTCTCTGTATCCGTGCTCTCCATGGCCGCGACACCGTTTGTCATGGCAGCTGCACCCAAGGTGGCGGATTTCGCCTCAGGCCTGCCCCTGCCCGAACGCCTGAGGTCGGGGTTCCATCCGGTGCAGGAGCCCAAGGCCTCGGGCAAGAAGGACCACCTCGTCATTATAGGCTTCGGCGTCAACGGCAGAAACCTCGCCCGTGCCGCAAGGGCGGGAAACATCCCCTACGTGATAATCGAGATGAACCCCGAGGTGGTGAGGGAAGAGAAGGCGAAGGGCGAGCCGATCCACTACGGAGACGCCACTCAGGAGGCCGTGCTCGGGCACGCTGACATCAAGGATGCGCGGATAGCCGTAGTCGCCATATCCGACCCTGCCGCCACACGGAGGATAACCGAGCTCATCCGGCGGCTCAATCCGAACGTACACCTCATCGTCCGGACGCGCTACCTCCAGGAGATGCAGCCCCTGTACGATCTGGGGGCTGACGAGGTCATACCCGAGGAGTTCGAGACATCGGTTGAGATATTCTCGAGGGTCCTCGCCAAGTACCTCGTGCCGCGCGACGAGATCGAGAGGTTCATTGCAGAGGTGCGTTCCGACGGATACGGCATGTTCCGGAGTCCAGAGCCGTTTCCAGGGCTCAAGCTCCACATACCCGGGATCGAGGTGAGCGCCATGAAGGTCGAGGAGGACTCTCCGCTGGTCGGCAAGACACTCGCACAGACCGACCTGAGAAGAAGGTTCGGCGTCACGGTGGTGGCGGTGAGGAGGGGCTCCCGGATACTGGCCAACCCGGACGGCGACACCGAGGTCCGGGTCGGTGACGTGCTTCTCGTCCTCGGATCACCCGAGAAGATAGCCGCTGTCTCGGGCCTCTTCTACAGGTGCTGATTCAGGCGTGGGGTAACCGCCGCGTCTTGGCGCGGGACCTCGCTCACCAGGCAGACTCGAAGGAGAGTTCGACGAGTATTGCGTCCGTGTCGTTGCCAGCGATGTAGCCGGTATTGCGGATATTCTCGTAACCGCTCTTGAACGAGACGGAAGTCCTCTCCGATACCTTCCGCCTCAATGCGAGCACAAACTCCTGGCTCTCCTGGGGAGTGCTCCGCGTCAGCCCCTTCTTCTCCCGGTCGTAGTAGAACGTGTACTTCGTATCCCCCGCCCCGTAGACCGAGGTGCTCACGAAGAGGTCCGTTGCATCACCGCCCATGTGATGGCCGATGAGCCGACCCTTGTATGTGTAGCCGCTCCTGTAGATGTTGTGGCGGTAGAGAATCCTGCGGCTCCGCGCGTACTCCCCTCGCAGGTCGACGGAGTCGAGGCCGAATATCCGCGGCAGGTATACGCCGGCGAGGTATCCGCCCTTTATCGTGATGTTTCTCGCTATGTCCTCGGCGGCCAGCTCTCCGTAGAGCTGCAGCGGCTGCCACCTGAACGGCATCGTCAGTTTCACGTCGGCGGCGACGTGCTGGTCGTTGGGCACGTCGTGCCCGTCTGCCGGCACGTCGTATCCGTTCTCGAACACCATAGTCTTGTACCAGGCGCTGAAGTCCTCGTCCTCGCCCCTTCCGCCAAGGAAGAAGGTCCTCTCGATGCCGAGATCGAGATAGGATGAGGGTTTGAGCGCAAAGCGTATGCCCCAGAAGAACGGCTCCGGAAATGCCCTCTCAGACTCCATCTCCGCCAGGAAGGTGGTGAACCTGAATGTGCCGAGGTAACGGAATATCCAGGGCAGGGCGGCTGGTTTCGGATTGCCGAGCCTGATCATCGGGATCGGTTCGGGATTGTCCGAAAAGAGCATGGCGCCGTGATATCCGGGCCCCCACCACTGGGAATCCTTGCCGAGTTCGAGTGCAAGCCCCAGAAACTCGAAGGTGCCGTATACCCTCTTCAGCAAGAGGTTCATGTTGCCGTCGGAGTACCTGAATTCGGGGTTGACGTAAAAGGAGAAGAAGCCCAGCTCGGCGTTTGAGGTGAATCCGGACCTGAAGTTGGGTCCCCTCGCGTAGACGTCGCCTGTGTTGTTGTAGTTGAGGACCTTTGAGAACTCGTTCGTGTCGGCATAGACGGCCCTGGCATAGAGTGTGTTGAGCGGCTTGATATACCTCGCACCCTCGATCTCCGCCCTGTACCTCTCCTTGAGGTACTCTATGATCCGCCGCAGATGAGGCCCCCTGCCTGCGGCGTTTCTATCCGCCTCCAGCACGAGCCTCGCCACCTCCCTGCGGCTCAGCGGCCTTATCGTGAGCATCCCGCTCCGTATCAGGCCTTCGGCCTCGAGCCGCAACAGGTAGTCGTATGTCATGCTCTCGAGCTCTACATTGGTGGAGGCTTGGGCAACCGGGACGGACAGCAAGAGGCATGTGACGACTGTAACCAGAAGAGTCTTGATTCGCTGCAATTGAAACTCCGGCAATGAAGATTTTCGGCTCGTCATCGTAATACCGAACACTCACCCCTCAAGTACCGATCGGCTGTCGGTAGATTTTATAATAGCCTATTCACACATAAAAGACAAGGGCTGCCGGCGACTCCACGGGGAGACGCCCCGGCTTCGGGTTGTCTCGACCTTCCGGCAGCAAGAGCAGCGCATGTTTTCTTCTTGCTCCTGAATATTTTATCATTTATATTGTCCGTTTGTCCGGACCGGAAGACCGGGGCGTCCTTGGTACATGCTATGAACACGACCCTTACAGTCATCATCGGGCTTGCCCTCTACTACCTTATCTACAGGTACTACGGCCGGTATCTCGAAAGGACCGTGGTCGGCAGCGGTGAAGTCGAGACACCTGCTCACCGGCTCTGCGACAACGTAGACTTCATACCTGCAAACAAGTACGTGCTCTTCGGCCACCACTTCGCATCCATCGCAGGCGCCGCCCCGATCGTCGGCCCTGTCATCGCCATGGTGTGGGGTTGGCTGCCCGGACTGCTCTGGGTATGGTTCGGAAACATCTTCATCGGAGCCGTGCACGACTACCTCTCGCTCATGAGCTCGGTCAGGTACGACGGCCACTCGGTGCAGTGGATAGCCGGGCGGGTCATAAGGAAGCGCACGGGCTACCTGTTCTCCATCTTCGTCTTCTTCGTGCTCATACTCGTGGTGGCGGCCTTCGGTTCGATCATAGGCAAGATATTCGTGAAGGAGGCAGCCGTGCCCTCCGCCTACATGCTCAAGATCGGCGCCGCCCTCGTGCTCGGGCTCCTGATGTACAGGCTCAGGGTGAACTTCCTCGCCTCCACCGTCATCGGCATCGCAATGCTCGCAGCGGCCGTCGTGCTCGGAAAGGCCTTCCCGGTCCATGCGGGATACCAGACGTGGATGATCGTCTTCTTCTTTTACATCATCATAGCCGCATCGATCCCGGTCAACATACTGCTTCAGCCGAGGGACTACCTGAATGCCTGGCTCCTCATCGCCGGCCTTGCCGCTGGCGGTGCAGCCGTGCTCCTCGCGTTCAAGCCGATGGCGCTGCCAGCGTTCACGTCCTTCAATGCTCCCGCTATAGGCGGCAGGCCGACCCCTTTCTGGCCGGTGATACCGTTGATAATAGCCTGCGGTTCGCTCTCGGGTTTCCACGCCATGGTGGCCTCGGGCACGACGTCGAAGCAGCTTGCCAAGGAGACGGAGGGGCTCTTCGTGGGCTACGGCTCCATGCTGACCGAGGGGTTCCTCTCGACCCTGGTGATCGTCTGCATGGGTGCGTTCGCCTATGACGTGATGCCTACCGCGACGGTGGAGACGCTGAAGGCCTCTCCGCCTGAGTTTGCGGCAGGATACACGGCTGCGGTAAAGAGCGCCGGCGGCCCGGTGGGCATATTTTCGAGGGCCTATGCCGAGGCAGCCCACTCTGCCCTCAGGCTGCCGAGGGACTTCATGACGATACTCGCATCCATGTGGGTGGCATCCTTTGCAATGACGACACTCGATACGACCAACAGGCTCGCACGGTACACGTTCGTCGAGATACTGGCGCCTCTGAAGGAGAGGCTTCCCTCCCTCTACAGGCTGCTCGCCAACAGGTGGTCGGCGAGCACCGTCCCGGCGGCAACGGGCATTGCACTGGCGTGGACGGGCGCTTGGACCGTCATATGGCCCGCCTTCGGCGGCGCCAACCAAATGCTCGCATCCATCGCAATGATGACGGTGGCTGCCTGGGCCGTGAGGGAGCAGAGGGTGCGGGGCCTGAACATACTCGTCCCGGCACTCTTTCTCTGGCTGACCGTCACGCTCGCCGTCCTCTGGTTCATCGTAGAGGTGGTGCCCGGGTTCATGGCAAAGAGCCCGGTTCAGGCTTACGTGCTCGGCGCGATCACACTGGCGATGCTCGTGCTGAACCTCGTTCTGATATACGACTTCTTCCGTCCGGAGAAGGCCGGGGGCTGAGACAGTGGACCTGCCATCCAGAATTAAGGAGATGCTCTCCCTCCTGTCGAGGGTGCTCAGGCACGGCAGCGTCAGTGCTACCGAGGCGGAGCTCAGGGAGATGGAGAACGCCTTCGCCCTTGTGTTGATGGGTGCCTTCACCGGGATGCCCGCGCCTCCGGCATACATCAGCATAGCGCTCCTGCCGTGGCTCGAGAGGGAGCTCGGCGTGATGATGAGCCGCTCGCTCATGCACGACGACAGGCTCTCGGAGTGGGCCGATCTGGTGGACCTGTGAGGACCGTCTTCTTCGTCGGCAAGGGAGGTGTCGGCAAGACCACGTCGTCGGCATCACTCGCCTTCCATCTCGCCTCGGCGGGTGGAAAGGTCTACTGGGTCTCGATCGATCCGGCCCACAACCTGTGCGACATCGCCGGGTGCAGGCCGTTCAGGGGCGCAAGAGAAATAGCCCCGAACCTCCTTGCCGAGGAGATCGATATGGAGAGGTGCACGGAGGCTTACATAGAAAAGAACATCGCGAGGATGAAGGAGACCTACCGCTACCTCGGCATCCTGAACCTCGAGGGCGCGTTCGACATACTGAGATACTCGCCGGGCATGGAGGAGGCGGCCGTAACAGCGGCCCTCGCAGACGGGATAAGGCGGTACCGTGAGCGGATCGACTGCATCGTCGTCGATACTCCGCCCACAGGACTCATGCTCAGGATGTTCGCCCTTCCCTTCACCTCGATCCTCTGGATCGAAAAGCTGAGCGAGTGGAGGAGGACGATACTCGGCAGACGGAAGACCGTGAACTCGATCCTCGGGAAGGACTCCCCTTACAGGGAGGCCGGAGACGAAGCCGGCGAGGACCCTGTGCTCAGGGAGCTGGGAGTGGAGGCCGAGAGGGCCTCGTTCCTGAAGGCCGTCTTCGCGGATGCCTGCGTCGTGCTCGTCACGGACCAGGAGAGGCTCTCCCTCGATGAGAGCCTGAGGATCAGGGACGGTCTCGCCCGGATCGGCATCGGTATCAGCCTCGTACTGCTGAACAAGTTCAGGGCGTTGAACGAGACAGGGAAGCGGACAATCGAGGCGTTCAGTGACAGGACGGTCGTTAAGGTCCCCTTCGTCGAGGACACCGCCGACAGGAAGGTCCTCGCGGAGACGGCGGCAGGATGGGCGGAGTTGATAACACGGACGGAATGACCGGAATGCTCGAATACAGGTACTTTGCGGCAGTGGTGGTCTTCACGCTCTTTCTCGTCTATGCCTACTACAGGGGACAGAGAACGAACCTGAGAAAGATCCGCGAGACGGCCGCCTCGCTCGAGAACGCACTCGGCCCGACCGACAAGCGCTACACGTGGCTCGGCGGTGTGGTCGGCTTCAGCGCGGAGTTCAGCGTCGAGGGGTTCGAAGAGGTCCGGGCCGTACTGACGCTCGTGCCGAGGCAGAGCCTGCTCTACATGCCGATCGTGCTGCTGCGCCGCACCGGCGACCGGCTCCAGCTGCTATTCTTCCTGAAGGAGAAACCCGCTGCGGAGCTTCACGTCATACCCAAAGGGAGGAGGCTTCCTCACATCCACAACATGGCCGGACTCGAGAGAACCGTGCAGAGGCACGGCGGGCTCGACGTGGTGCTCCTCCACGAAGGGGACCCCTCAGGAGCCTCTCGGATCGCCGCAGCACTCGCCGGCCTGCTCCCCAGCGTGAGGCAGATATCGATCACGCCTGAAAGGTCCGTCTTCTACGTTGAACTCCTTGTGACCAAACTCTCTGCCGGAAGGCTGGAGGGCTTCCTCCGCAGCCTGCTCGACGTCATCCGCTCAGGCGGCCGGGCCGAACAGTAGCAGAGCCCGCAGGCCTTTGGCAGCGGCTGGCTTGAGCAGTGTTGACAACAGCCCTGTTCTGTGCTAAAAATGAGGGTATGTGGGAGTACTCTGAAAAGGTGAAGGAGCTCTTCCTCCATCCCAGGAACGTCGGAGAGATCGAAAACCCCGACGCCGTCGGCGAGGTCGGCAGCATGATCTGCGGTGACGCCCTGAAGCTGACGCTCAGGATAGACAGGGAGACCGAGAGGATAATCGACGCGAAGTTTCAGACCTTCGGCTGTGCCTCCGCCATCGCCAGCTCTTCCATACTCACCGAACTCATAAAGGGCAAGACCCTCGACGAGGCCCTCAAGCTGACCAACAAGGACATTGCAGAGGCGCTCGGCGGCCTGCCGAAGGAGAAGATGCACTGCTCGGTCATGGGCAGGGAGGCCCTCGAGGCCGCGATAGCCGACTACAGGGGCGAGAAAAGGCTTGTGGAGGAAAAGGGGAGGATCGTCTGCAACTGCTTCGAGGTCACCGAGGAGAAGATCCGGAAGGTGGCCATCGAAAACCACCTCACCACCGTGGAAGAGATAACCAACTACACAAAGGCAGGCGGTGACTGCGGCTCCTGCATACCCGAGATAGAGGCGATCCTCAAGGACATCTGGTCCGTAAAGGCCCCTGAGACGCCGAAGAGGCCGAAGAAGATGACCAACCTCCAGAAGATAGCCCTCATACAGGATGTCATAGAGAAGGAGATAAGGCCGAGGCTGCAGGCAGACGGCGGAGACATCGAGCTGATAGACATCGACGGCAACAGGGTCATTGTAGGCCTCAGGGCGATGTGCGTGGGTTGTCCCTCGGGTGGAGTCACGATAGAGGGCATACAGAAAAAACTGAGAGAGCTCGTCAGCGAGGATATAGTCGTAGAGGCGCAATGAGTGTGATCTATCTCGACAACAATGCGACCACCGCCGTGGCCCCGGAGGTGCTGGAGGAGATGGCCCCTTACCTCAGGGACCTCTACGGCAACCCGTCGAGCATGCACACCTTCGGCGGTCAGGTCCGCAGGAAGATCGAGGAGGCGAGGGCGAGGGTCGCCGCCCTGATAGGCGCGGACCCCGACGAGATAGTCTTCACAAGCTGCGGCACCGAAAGCGACAACACCGCGGTGATGAGCGCGGTCGAGACCTATCCCCACAGGAGACACGTCGTCACCACGAGGGTCGAGCATCCCGCGGTGCTGAACTTCGCAAGGCACCTCGCACGAAAGGGCTTCCGCGTGACGTACCTCCCGGTGGACAGCCTCGGCAGGCTCGACATGGACGCCCTCTCGGAAGCCTTAGACGACGAGACCGCCGTGGTCTCGATCATGTACGCAAACAACGAAACAGGCGTGATCTTTCCCGTACGCCGGATTGGCGGGCTCCTGAGGGAGAGAGGTATCCTCTTCCACACGGACGCGGTCCAGGCGGTCGGCAAGGTGCCCATAAACGTAAAGGACCTTCCCGTCGACATGCTCTCGCTCTCCGGCCACAAGCTCCATGCCCCGAAGGGCGTGGGAGCCCTGTACGTCAGAAAGGGCACGAGGTTCCATCCCTACATCATCGGCGGTCACCAGGAGCGTGGTAGGAGGGCCGGCACAGAGAACGTCGCCTCCATAATCGGCCTCGGAAAGGCCTGCGAGCTCGCCATGCAGGCCCTCGAGAGAGAGTCGTCGTACGTCGGCACGCTGAGGGACAGGCTCGAGCAGGCCCTGCTTCAGCTGTGCCCTGACGCGATGGTGAACGGCGATACCGGCAACCGCCTGCCCAACACGACGAACATCAGCTTTCAGTACGTCGAGGGCGAGGCCATACTGCTGAGGCTCGACGAACACGGCATCTGCGCCTCTTCAGGGTCTGCATGCACTTCGGGCTCCCTTCAGCCGAGCCATGTGCTGAGGGCCATGGGCGTGCCCTTCACCGCGATACACGGTTCTGTGCGGTTCTCGCTCAGCCGTTACAACACAGAGGCCGAGATAGAGAGGGTCATCGAGATCGTACCGGCTGTCATAAAGGAGCTGAGGGAACTCTCACCCTACGGCAGGAACGGCCTCGGGCAGGGCTGAGGCCCGGGGATAGACGCATACGAGGGAGGAAAGCGCGCATGTCAAAGGTCAAGCTGTTCTGGGATCCAAGGGGGTTCGAACTCGACTCCCTCGGCAGCAAGAGACTCCTCAGGATCACCGACGGTGATACCCCGTACGTATCCATGTCCATACGCATGCTGAGCATAGACACTCCGGAGGTCCACTATCCTGGCAACCAGAACCCCTCGATGCACGACGAGAGGCTCGCCGAACTCGCCGGATGGCTCCAGGCCGGCCGTGCCCCGGCAGGGCCTGAGCTGTCGGCCTACCTGTATCCCAGGCTTGTCACCGGAACCGCCGGCACCCTGCAGAAGGAGCAGGGCGTGCAGGCCACGGCAGAGTTCCAGAGGCTGCTCGACCTCAAGCTCAAAAAGGCGAACGGTCGAAAACGGCGGATATTCCTGAGGGCGGCGGACGAGTACTTCGACGGCTACGGCCGCCTGCTTGCATACGTTGCACCGTACTACAGCAGGGACGAGCTGGCCGTGATGTCGGAGAGGGACCGCGCGACATTCAACCTGCTCATGGTCGAATCCGGCTGGGCCGCGTCGTTCCCCATATATCCGAGCCTGCCAAAGTACAGGGACCTCCTCCTGCTCCAGTCCGCCGCCGAGGACGCCCTGGAAAACCGAAGGGGCGCGTGGTCGGCGCCCGAGACCCTGACGGGCTACGAATTCAG
The DNA here is from genome assembly GCA_011051565.1 of Nitrospirota bacterium. Taxonomy (GTDB): domain Bacteria; phylum Nitrospirota; class Thermodesulfovibrionia; order Thermodesulfovibrionales; family JdFR-85; genus BMS3Bbin07. The sequence continues at coordinate 12,244 of DRKX01000040.1, forward strand.
GATGTGCTACAAGCTCTGGGAGGTGACCGACAGGCTTATCAAGGGCAAGCGCCTCTCTTCCCGTGAAAGATACGGCTGGGTTCAGCGTTATTGCGCCGATATGACGACGCTCGAGATCCATGAGCCACAGGACTACCACAAGGTCAAACCCTGCAACCGGATATTCGTCTGGCCCAAGGACGTCAACGAGGCCGTGGGCCGCCTGAACCTCTCACCCGCAGGATAGAGTGTGCCGGCCCAGGCACTCGGCGGCACTGCAGGTGGACGTGCCGGAGACCGGCGGGGCTGCTAAGGGCTGCTTCTCTTGGGTGTCGTCTCTATCGTGCTGTGGGTTATGTTGAACTTATCCTTTAAGACAGACCTTATCTCTTCTTTGACGAGCTCGGGCTGCCTGCCCTCTGTCAGCACATGACCCTCGAAATATACGTTTTTATCATCAAGCTGCCAAACATGGATATGGTCAACTCCCCCCACCCCTTCGACCGTCTCCAGTGACGATCTTATGTCGTCTATACTCATTCCTTCCGGCACGGCCTGCATGATTATCAATATGCTCTTCTTCAGGAGGATCATTCCATGGTAAATCACGTAAACAGATATCCCTATCGTTGCCACGACATCAAAGACGTACAACCGATACGATATGATCATGATGCCCGCGATGATGACCGCAACAGAGGCGAGGGCGTCAGAGACGTTGTGAATGAACGCCGCCTTGATGTTCATGCTCTCTTTGGCTCCAGCCTTATACGTCAAGAATGCCGTGGCTGTGTCGATGACGAGGGCGACTCCCGCCACCCAGAAGACAATCCAGCCGTCGATAGGCCTCGGATCGAGATACTTGTTTACAGCCTCGTATATCAGGTAAAGCCCGACCAGTATGAGCGTTGTGCTGTTGACGAGAACACCGATGATCTCGGCTCTCTTGTAGCCGTATGTCATGTTCGCATCGGCAGATCTGCTGCCGATTTTACGAGCCACCGCAGCAACCAGTATGGCCCCGGCGTCGCTCAGGTTGTGTAAGGCGTCAGCGATGAGAGCCAAACTTCCCGATAACAGTCCCCCGACCACTTGAGCAACGGTCAGGAGTACGTTTATGAATATGGCGAGCCCGAGCTTCCCGCCGGCCATATCGTGTCGGCTGTGATCGTGTTCCATTTCCACACCTTTCATGCTCGATAACCCCGAAGCAGTGAACGTAAGCTGGGATCACGGCTGAGCCTGCAACCGGCTGCCACTGTATTCCGCCCCGCTGATTTATGAAAATCGACTGACCCGCTTCAGAGTTGATCGGCCCTCCCTCTGATATTGTAATACTTTTGTGCCGGTTAATATCATCTGAACTGCGTTGATAGTGAGGATCAAAGATGCGCATGCGCCTTTAGGGCGTACGCATCGGCGTGTCTCATCTGGTAGAATACCAACATGTCCGCCCTCACGTGGATCAGGAATCTGTTGTCCCGGCGGGCCGTGGAAGGGGGTGTCCTTTCCCTTGAGGAACAGCTCGCGGCGTGGCGCAAGGCATCGGAGCGGATGGACTGGGAGATCAGTAGGGAGGAGTTTCAACGGCTGGGTCCCCCGCCTTCCCTGACCGACGCTGACGTGGCAGAGGGGTTCCACGCGGTATGCCTATTCTACGGCTTTGGAGATGACGGCTCGGGGCACTCCGACGCCGTACTCTCTGGAAAGAGGGCCTGGCTCTATGCGTGCAGACGCAGGAGGGGTAGAGTCTGGCAGAGCCCCTATATCGATTTCGACAGGCCGGATGCATTCAGGCTGCGCCCCAGCGCGCCACCGCGGCCCAAGGGATTCTATTTCGCCAGTATCCGGACCGGTGCGGGGTTTCAAGCAGCCACCGTTGCCAGTATCCGCGGGAACTTCGATTCGTTTACGGGATGGGGACCCGAAGGACTTCAGTTCCTCTGCATCACTCACCCTCACTTCTCCGACCTGATGAGCGAAAGAAAGACCCCGTTTCTGGCACTTGCGGATTACGACGTCGCCCCATACGGATTCAACGATTTCTTCGATGTGCCCATCCTCTTCTGCAGCAACGGGACACTGGGACTCGGCATCGGAAACGCAGACCGCAACTATCCCGGCTTCGATATCCCGATCCTCCGCCTCTGATCGAGCCCCGGCCCACTCGCCGGGGATACTCTCTATCATGATACCACGCATCCAGCACCCTGCCGGCTTTGAAATGACCGCGCCGCTCTTGAACGATTATGTGCAGGCACATCCAAAATCTCGAGTTTTTTCTGTTTCTGCTTGACAGCCTCCGTGCTTCATGGTAGGCTTTATGTAACCTATGGAATGAACTTAAAAGAGAATGTTCCCCGGACGCTGCGCGTCCTGGGAGCGTGGCCGCGAGCTTTCCCGAATTCAGCTAGCTGTCCTCCGGCCGCGCTGATGCGCGCCGTAGAACAGCGAGGCCCCTCGGCATGCAAGCGTGCCTCCGCAGCGCAGCTCAGCTTGCGGCCACGTTAGAAATAAAAAAAGCCATTTGCAAATTGCCTGGATTGCAGTATAAGATAAAACAAGAACATAGTCAGAAGGGGTAAATCATGGAATTAACTTTAGAAAAAATGACCCTTGAGGAAAAATTGAAACTGTTGGAAGAATTATGGTCTGACCTGCTTTCACATGAATATAAGGTGCCTTCTCCTCAGTGGCATAAAGACATTTTAGAAAAAAGAGAAGAAAAGGTAAAAAAGGGACAGGAAACCATATTGGATTGGAATGACGCAAAGGAGAAGATTCGCCAATCTATTAAATGAAAATAAAGATATTAGAATCTGCTATTGAGGATTTAAAGAGGAGTCATGACTTTTATGAAAAATTGAATAAGGGTTTAGGAAGCTATTTTATAGACACACTGTTTTCAGATATTGATTCACTGCAGTTGTATGGGAGATACATCAAAAGCATTTTGGTTACCACAGAATGTTATCAAAAAGATTTCCTTCTGCCATTTATTATAAAGTTGAAGAAGATATGATAATAGTGTATGCAGTCCTTGATTGCAGACAAAATCCAGATACTATTAAAAAGAAATTGATTTTCTAACGAACCGCTCCACCTGACCGAAAATGCCACCGCATTTTCAGCAGGTGAGTTCAGATGTTCCCCGGACGCTGCGCGTCCTGGGAGCGTGGCCGCGAGCTTTTCCGAATTAAGATCGCTGTCCTCCGGCCGCGCTGATGCGCGCCGTAGAACA
>DRKX01000041.1 GCA_011051565.1 Nitrospirota bacterium
CCGCTCTGCAGGATGAGCGCGGTCTTCTTCAGCGTATCGAAGATGCTCTCCATCGAGTCGTCCACGGGGAGGACGAAGCACGCGGCGAGCTGCCCCAACTCCTTGCCCGCATTCATGAGGGTGGGCGAGTTAGGCAGGAACCTCAACCCGGTCATGAGCGAGAAGAACCTCTCCTCCCAGGCGGCTGCGTCCTCGCCGTAGAGTTCCTCGGCGCGGGCCACGTGTGAGGCGACACGGCGGAACATCTCCTCGGGCGACTCCACGACCTCGCCCCTGTCGTTCTTGAGGAGGTAGCGTGCCCTCAGCACCCTGAGCGCATTCTCCGTGAGTTCAAGCATGGAATAAATTATAGCAGAAAAGAGGTGCAAACTCGACCGGCGCCGCCTCCGGATCATTATGCTCACGGGTCGAAGGGTCGGCGGCCGCGGCCTCTTCAGGCCTTCTTCTCTTCGGGGGAGTCGTCGCCGTAGTAATAGTAGTAGTAATTGTGATAGTAACCGTAACCGGCACTCGGCTTTATCTTGTTTATTATCGTGCCTGCCACGTTCACGTTCACGCTGCGGAGCTGTTTTATCGCGTGTTCGACCGCGTGGAAGGAGGTCTCGCCGAGCTTTATGATGATGAAGGAGGCGTCGGCGAGCCTGCCGAGCAGCTGTGCGTCCGTCACCGGCAGGACCGGCGGCGAGTCTATGAGCACATAGTCGAACTCCTGCCTCGCCTTCTCCAGGAAGTTCCCCAGCTCCTGCTTGCTCAGCAGCTCTGACGGATTGGGCGGGATTATGCCGGCGGGAATCATGTACAGGTGCTCGATCTCGGATGCCCTCAGTATCTCGTTGAAGTCCGACCTTCCGGCGAGTAGGTGCGTTATCCCCGGTTCCTTGCTTATGTTGAATATGCGGTGCACGCGCGGCTTGCGCAGGTCGAGGTCGATTATCAGGGTCCGCGATCCCATGAGGGCGAGGGTGATGCCGAGGTTGGCCGTGATGGTGCTCTTGCCCTCACCCTGTATGGCTGACGTGAAGTGGAAGACCTTCCCGCGCCTCTCCAGCACGGCGAACTGGAGGTTCGTCCTCAGGGACCTGAAGCTCTCGGCGGTTATGGACTTGGTCGACTCCACGGTGACGAGCGCGGAGACGGACCCGTTGGAGCGGCGGCTCGACTTCTCCTCCGGAGCAAGCGGAATGTGCCCGAATATAGGCAGGCCGAGCCGGTTCTCGACGTCCCTCGGGGTCTTGATCGAGCTGTCGAGGTAGTCGAAGAAGAAGGCGAGTCCTATGCCAGACATCAGCCCTGCCACCACCGCCAGCAGTATGTTCCTCTTCTTGTTCGGCTTGATGGGCACATCCGGCACGATGGCCGGATCGACGACCTGTATCGACGATATAGTGGATGCCTGCGTGATCGTGGCCTCGTTCAGTTTCTGGAAGAGGAAGGCGTTTATGTTGGAAAGCACCTCCTTGTTCAGCACCAGGCCGGCCAGCCTCTTCTCCTCCTCGGGAAGCACCTTGAGTTCGGCCCTCAAACGGGCAATCTCCCTCGATAGGCTCTCCTTCTCGTTGCGCAGGGAGTCGAGTATGTTAAATATGGAGGAGTTGATCCTCCTCTTGATCTCGTTTATCTCCGCCGAGAGGGCGACGACCTGCGGGTGCCTCTCCGTGTACTCCGCCAGGAGGGACTTCCTGTCGTTTTCGAGCATCGCGAGGCTGCTTATCATCGATTGGACCACAGGGTCGTCGAGCACCGCGAGGTTCAGTGTCGAGGTGTCGGTGATCTCTCTCTGTACGGCGTCGCGGAGGTACCGGACCTGCTCCTCCTTGATCTCGAGGTCCACCTTCTTCTTCTCGAGGTCACCGATGGTCCCTATCAGGTTCTTGGTCCCCTCCTTGAGGTCCACGACTTTGGACCTCCTCTTGTGGGCGGCAAGGGCCTCGAGAGCGTTCTCGAGCTTCTTCTGCGTCGGCTCTATCTGCTTCTTGACGAACTTGATCATGTAGGTGGCTTCCTTGCTCCGCCTGGAGATGTCCTGCTTGATATAGTGCCTGACTATCGAATTGGCGATGTCCGCAGCCCTTGCCGGATCGCTCTCCTGAACCTTTATGTACACCACGTTCGTGTTTCTCACGGGCGAGACAGTGACCCTGTCCTGGAGATCCTTGACAGCCTTGTAGAAGCTGACCTTCATGAGCTTGAAGGAGGCCCCCTTCGCAGGAGAACTCACCCCTTTCAGTTCGAAGGACACCCCCGTGTCACTCCTGAAAGGGGTGCCGGCGACACCGGTGCCTATGGGTTCCCCATCAACCGAGACGGTGAAACCTCCCTTGTCGTCGTCGAATTCGACCTCGATCTCCTCGTCCATGAGGTCTTCGGGCACTTCGAGGCCCTCCACATCGACGCTGAGGTCCCTGGAGAGGTCGAAGACCTTCGTGTCGTACTTCAGGTCCCTGACGACCTCCTCTGCTATCGTACGGCTCTTGATGATCTCTATCTGTGAGGGTATCTCCGAGTTCCGGGGCAGTCCTGCAAGCTCTGTGAACAGGGCCTCACCACCGCCGCTTTGTGCCTCTTCGATCAGTATTGAGGTGGTCGCCTCGTAAACGGGTGTGGCGAGATATGTCGCTATGCCGGTTGCGAGGACTACGACGGCGAAACAGGTGATGACGATCCACTTCTTGCGGATCAGGACCTCGATGTAGTCGTAAAGGTGTGTCTCCCGCTCTTCGGCATCGTTCGAATACTCGATCTGGTTCATCACGTCTCTCCTCGCTGCCAGAGTGTACCGGCAGGGTCCGTTCAGCTCCTGCTAAGCAGTCTCTCGAAAAACCGCACCTTCCTGCTCCTCGGCTCCGGAACACCGACATCAGCGCCGTTTATTATGTTCTCCGGAATCTCTGTCACCATCCTCAAGGCCTGATCATCCCCGACGATATCTCCTGCTACCCTCAGCGCACGGGACAGTACGGGCGGGCGTCTCCTTGTAGAATGGGCATCCGTGGCTATGACATGGGCGAGATCGTGTTTCAGGAGGGCGACAGCACACCTCTTCGGCTTCCTGCCGAACTCCCCTGTCAGGCTCATGGCGGTTATCTGGGAGAGTGCGCCCTGCATTATGAAGCCCTGAAGGATGTTTATGTCGTCCTGTATCGCCGCGTTCCTCTCGGGATGGGTGAGTACCGGAGTGATCCCGTTCATCCTCATCTCCCAGAGGAAGTCGGACATGTGCCGGGGAATCCCGTAGTCAGGCAGCTCCAGCATGATGTAGCGCCGGTTGTTGTTAACCGTCATCACCTCGCCGTTCTTTACGGCATCGACGAGCCTCGAGTCCACGTGTATGTCGGCACCGGGAAGCACCTTCAGGGGAACGTCCTCCTGTCTCAGCAGGAGGTTCAGCCGGTCCACCTCGTAGAGGATATTCTCCGGATCGACACTGTAGAGGCCGTTGATGTGCGGAGTGGCGACAATTACCCTTATGCCGTCGCTTACGGCGATCCGGGCCATCCTGAGCGACACCGCGGGACTGTCGGCACCGTCGTCGAGGCACGGGAGAATGTGATTGTGTATGTCGATCATAAGCGGTTGGACTCACGCCCCGTCACGGCTCAGGGCCTGATCGCCTCCCTCCTTATACCCGAGAAAACTTTCACTTTTACAGACTTTCTATCCTCAATGCACGAGGACGCACCGAAAAGCACGCGCCATACCTACTTTGTCAGGCTCTTGACCGTGGCACCGAACATCAGGGTCTGCAGCGATGGGGTGATCTGATCGAGTATCTTGTTCCATTCACCGACAAGAGATGCCGGCACGTACACTATGTCCTCGGAGTAGAGCGCTATGTTCTCGCCCAGGTCGCCTTTCGTTATCTTGTTGAAGTCGACGGTTATGATCGTGGGCTTCTCGAGCCCTCCCCTGATTATCTTTATGTTGCTCTTCTTGGCCGACAACTCGAAGTCACCCGCGCTCGCTATGGCCTCTGCGACCCTCAGTATCTTGCCTGCAAACGGCACTATGGTCGGCTTCCTCACCTCGCCTATCACGTATACCCTCTGGTCCTGGACGTTCGGTATGTAGATTATATCCTTTCTCTTTACCTCTATATTATACCTCAAATCACCCTCGGTCATGAGGGCGTAGAGGTCGATGGGGATGATCCTGTTCTTCCTGATGATGTAGGCGCCCTTGAGGTTGGCCTTGTCGGTCAGGCCGCCGGCCTTGGCGATCGCCTCGAGCAGGGTGGTCCTTCCCCTCAAGTAGATCACGTGGGGATTCTCCACCTCGCCGAGTATGGATACGTCCCGGCTTGCATACTTTACTATCTGAATATCGACCTTCGGTGAGACGATGTATTCCTTCAGCCTCTCGACGATGTTGCGCTGAAGCTGCGGGATGGTCAGCCCGGCCGCCTTGATGTCGCCGATGAGGGGATAGGATATCATGCCGTCGTTCCTGATCTCCGCATCCCGAGTGATGTCAGAGGTGCCCTTTACCGCGTCCTGGCGTCCGAAGACCGTGATCCTCAGGATGTCGTGGTAGCCGAGATAGTACTCCTCCTGCCCCTCGAGCACCTCCTCCCTCGGTGACGGCTGGGGAATCTTGCTGAGTTCCTCGATCAGGTACGGAGACCTGCGCAGGGGGTTGACGGGATTCTTCTGCTCGGGGGTCATCTCCGCCGGGGTCGTGAATTCAACCTCACCCGTGGAGAATGATTTCGTGCGCACCCAGCGGTTGCCGGCCTCGTCCCACTTGACCGTGGCCGGTGACGAACACGCTGTTGCGAGGAGGAGTGAAAATAGAGTGACGAATACTGTCTGGGTCAGCGCTGGAAGATATTTATATTTATTTACGAAAGTAAGACCGGCTCTGTATCTATATGCAAAGGTGTATTTTCCCAATCCCATACCTTACCTTGCGAGGGGCGAATTCCGGCCCCCTTCTCGGTGTTGAGACCCAAAGTTATCCCTTCCCCTCGGCTCGGTAAATTATAGTATGAGTTCTGCAGGACTGTCAAGGCTGCCGTGACCGGCCGGTTCTGCCTACTTGAGCACCCCTACGCTGCACTGGAGCATCTCGCCGCACCTTACGGCGCTGCTCATGCCGGGAGGGAAGTCGGCGACTTCCTCGATCTTCTCCCAGTTGTCCTCGAACCACTCTATGTTGCTCTGGAACCCTTCATCGAAGTCGACTATGGGCTCATAGCCTATCAGCTGCCTCGCCTTGTCTATCGAGGCGAGAAGCCGTGGTTTCGTGTCCCACTTGCGGCGCTCCTTGAATATTATGTCGGCCTTGTTGCCCGTCGCCTCGATGACCTTCTCCACGAGGTCCCTGATCTTTATCTCCCTGCCCGAGGCGAGATTCAGGCTCTCCCCTATGGCGGTGGAGTAGAACCCGGCCTTTACCAGACCCTGGACGAGGTCGAGCACGTACGTAAAGTCCCTCGTCTCCTCGCCGGTCCCGGTGATGGGCAGGGGAATGCCCTTCATGGCCCAGTAGATGAAGTTCGGTATCACGTTCCTGTACTGTCCCGGCACCTCACCCGGACCGTACGAGTTGAAGAAGCGGCAGTTCACGGTCGGCAGGTCGTAGTGATGGTTGTAGAAGTTGCAATACATCTCGCCGGCCATCTTGTTTATCTGGTACGGGGTCGTGAGGTGCATGGAGACGAACTCCTCCTTGAGCGGCAGCTCGGGGTAGGAGCCGTAGATGGCGCAGCCGCTCGATGCGTATATGAACTTATCAAGTCCGATTATCTTCGAATACTCGAGCAGCTTTATATGGCCTATCACGTCCACCTCGGCCGACGTCTCGGTATAGTCGACCGAATTCTGGTTGGCAAAGAACGCGGCAAGGTGGAAGACAATGCTCGGCTCTTCCTTGAAGACCCTCTTGAGATCGACGTCATTCCTCACGTCTCCGAGCACGAACATGATGTTGGGCAGCGGCGTGACATTCCAGGGGTCCCTCGTCTTTATGGCAGAGAGATTGTCCAAGACCAGCACCTTGCCGTTGTCACCAACCAGCCTCGAGAGCGCTATTATGAGGTTGCTCCCGATGGCGCCCGCTCCTCCGGTCACCAGGACCGTCCTCCCTGAATAGTAGCCGGCTACCTCTTCCTCGAGATAAGACCTCTCCAAGTACTCATACACAAGGGCGATTCTCTTCTCGTAAGCATTCACTGTGGACCTCCCCTTCTTTGTTTTTATGTATGAATTACAGCAGTGTCCGGCAGAAGCCTGCGTACAGCTACTCGAGAAACAACCACATCTTGATGCTTACATTTTATAAAGACGGCTTTGTCGTCACCCCGAACCATGTGCCGAACTCGTTCGGTGCTGTTTCAGGGGCTCACGACATACTCTTCGATCTATACAGGTGCTGAAATAAACCCGTCATCATGATGAAGACGCTACATCCACCGGACACTAATGATTATATTATAATAATATAATTTTTAATTATAATGCTACATTATTGTTGAAGGAGTATCCTCACGATCCTCTCCGCGGCCCTGCCGTCACCGTATGGGCTCACTGCAACGGCCATCTCCTCGTAGGCGGCCCTATCGCGAAGGAGGCGTTCGGTCTCCTCCACTATCCTTCCGGCATCGGGGCCCACGAGCCTGGCGGTACCGGCCTCGATCCCCTCTGGCCGTTCGGTCTCGGCACGCATGACGAGGGCTGGTTTTCCCAGTGTTGGGGCCTCCTCCTGTATACCGCCCGAGTCCGTCAGTATGATTGACGAGGCGTTCATCAGGTGGGCCATGGCGTCGTACTCGACCGGGTCGATCAGCAGGACCCTCTCGTGCCCTTTCAGTATCCTGGTCACCGGTTCCCGGACGTTCGGGTTCAGGTGTACGGGATAGACGATGACGATATCCGTGTTCCGCTCTGCCAGTGACCTAAGGCCGCGGCATATGCTCTCAAAGCCCTCTCCGAAGTTCTCGCGCCTGTGGGCCGTGACGAGTATCATCCTCCGTGACGTGCCGTCACCGTTCAGCCCGGCCCTGTGCAGTATCTCGCCGACGACTGGAGGTGCCGGCCTCTGGAGGATCATCTTCAGGGCGTCGATCACCGTGTTGCCGGTCACGAATATCCTGTCTTCAGGGATGTGTTCCTTCAGCAGGGCCTCCTTCGCGTTCCGGGTAGGGGCGAAGTGGTAGTGTGTGAATATGGAGGTGACCCTACGGTTCATCTCCTCCGGGAACGGAGAGTAGAGATTGTTCGACCTCAGGCCGGCCTCGACGTGTCCCACGGGTATCCTGTTGTAGAATGCCGCCATGGCAGCGGCCATGACGGTCGTGGTGTCTCCCTGCATCAGCACCACGTCGGGGGATTCACGCCTGAAGACCCCGTCCAGGCGGCTCACCACCCTCGCCGTCAGTTCCGCGAGGTTCTGGTCCGGCTCCATCAGGTCGAGATCGATGTCCGGCACGATACCGAAGAGATCGAGGACCTGGTCGAGCATCTCCCTGTGCTGGGCCGTGACACAGACCCTCACGCTGACCCCGGCCGCCCCCCTGAGCCTCAGGATCACTGGAGCCAGCTTTATGGCCTCCGGACGCGTACCGAAGACAGCCAGTATCTTCTTCATGCAACACCCAGCATGTTCGTAATATGGCCCTCCAGTTCCCCGACCGCCCTCCTGAGGGACATCTCGCGGACCACGAACTCCCTGCCGCGCCGCGAGAAGTCCGCGCATATCCCGGGATTGTCCGAAAGGAAGAGTATCTTCTCGGCGAGCAGTTCCGGCTCCTCAGGCCCGATGCATATGCCGCACCCCGCCTCCCTGATCAGCTTCGGGGCGTCACCGTCGAGCGGCATGCTCGCGAGCACGGGCCTGGCCGCAGCCATGAGACTCAGTATCTTGGACGGGACGACCGGGGTCCTGACCCTGCGGTTCAGCGTCACCAGGCCCACGTCCGAAGAGGCAACCACATACGGGTACACCGACTTGGGCTGCATATCGAGGAACCTCACGTTCCCGAGCCCGTACTCGCGCACCCTGCCCCTGAGTCTCTCCTTCTCGATGCCGTCGCCCACGATGAAGAACTCTATGTCATCCCTGTCCCTCAGTATCCTTGCTGCCTCTATGACGCTCATCAGTCCCTGGGACATCCCGAGGGTCCCTGCATAGCCGACCACGAACTTTCCGTTCAGGCCGTGCCTCCTTGAAAACTCGTTGTCCCGCGGCAGCGGCCTCATCTTGTCCGTGTCTATCCAGTTCGGGAGGACCTTCACCTTGTCGCCGTCGATCCCTTTCACATGGACTATATGCCTCCTGTTGCCCTCTGAGTGGACCGTGATCATCGACGACCTCCTGTAGCAGAACCTCTCCATTCCCTCGAGCAGGCGTATCACCAGCCTGTTCTTCAGCACCCCCTGGTCTATGTAACACTGCGGATGCAGGTCCTGGACCCCCATGATGAACGGGACTCCCCGAAAGAGGTTCAGCAGCCACCCCGCAATCCCCATCGTGAGGGGCGGAGAGTAGATGAACACCGCATCCGGCTTTTCCGAGAGGAGGCCTCCTATGAACGAGGTGAGAGGCGCCGTCATGTGTCCGGCGGCGAGCTTCACCTTCTTTGATCCGAAGACCGGAAAGGCAAGCCTCGTGACATTGACTCCATCCATATCCTCCCTCATGAACAGCCTCCCGCGGTACCTCTCGGGAATGGTCTTGAGATTGTACCAGGGAAAGCCCGTGACCACGTTCACCCTGTGTCCCCTGCCGGCAAGCCCCTTTGCAAGCTCGTAGAAGAGGTTTGCTGCAGTGCCTATCTCTGGTGGAAAGTATCTGGACAGAAGCAGTATCTTCAAGCCAAGCCCCATTCGTCCAGATCGATCTCCACGGCCTCTCCCGTCGTTATGGACTCCTCTATGGCAAAGGTCGTAACGGTCGTCGCCACAAGGGATGCAAAGCCTATGGGCGAGGGCGCACCGCCTGCGAGTGCACTGCAGACGGCCCTGATCTCATCCACGTATCCCCTGTCCACCTCGAGAGACCTCTTCGTCTTCCGTTTACCGGACGACACGAGGTGCACTGACCTGAAGTTCTCTATCACGCATACCGAACCACCAGCAAAGACCTCCACCTCTTCGCGCGGAAAGGACTTGTCGCCGTTCGACGCATAGGTTATGGAGGCAACCGAGCCGTTATCCATCTTGATCGAGACGACCACGTTGTCCCTGAGCCCGCCGGGGGAATCCGCACACGAGGCGAAGACCCTAACGGGGGTCCCGCCGGTTATGGCCTGCGCGAGGTCGACGAAGTGGCAGACCTCTCCTATGATCCTTCCGCCTCCTTCATCGCGGCGGTGGACCCACGACTCGGCAGGGATGTAGCCGGCGTTGCACCTTATCTGGACCACGCTCGACGTCCTCGAGGGGCCGATGAACTCTATGCAGTGCCGCGTCGCCGGAGCGAACCTCCGGTTGAAGCCCACCGCCAGGAAGGGCGGAGAGCCGCCGTTGATGAGCGAGAGGTAGGTCTCCACGATCTCTTTCAACTCGTCCCTGTTGATGCAGAGGGGCTTCTCGACGAATACGGCCTTACCGGCCCTCAGGGCCTCGCAGACGAACTTCTTGTGGGAGTCGTGCCTCGTGAGAACGAACACGATGTCGATCCCGTCGTCGTTCAGTATCTCACGGTAGTCCGAGGTGGCGTAACTGAACCCGTGGGCGTCCGAGACGTTCCTGGCACTCAATCCCCTGGAGGAGGCCACCCCCACCAGGGCGAGGTCCGGGACATTCTTCATGGCCGGCAGCAGTGTGCCGCGGGCGAAGAGACCGGCGCCTATGAGGCCGGCTGAAACCTTGCCACCCTTCGGCCTCCGGCCCGGCGCGGTCCGGAGTACCTTCACGGCCCGCCCTGCCGACGCCGCGTCCTGTTCCGGATAGTGGAGGACCACCCCTATCGCCGGCTCCCTGCCCGACAGTATCAGCCTGTAGGCGTCGAGGGCCTTTTCGAACGGAAACCTGTGGGTGGTGATGCCGGAGAGGTCTATACGGCCGAGGGAGACCATCCTGAGGAACTCCTCCATGTTCCTCTGCGCGGTCCACCTCGCGTATGCCAGAGGGTATTTGATCCCCCGCTCCTCGTAGTCAGGGTCGAACATGCCCGGTCCCCAGGCCCTGGACACGGCGAAGTGGAGTTCCTTCTCAAAAAAGGCCTGCCTCGGTATGTTCAGCCCTGTCAGCCCTCCGGCGATGATCCTGCCGCGCTCCCTGCACATGGCAGCAGCCTGGACCAGCGGCTCGTCCGAGTCTACCGAAGCGAGTATGACGACTGCATCGAGGCCGTCATGACCGGAAAAGGCCGATGCAAGGGCGACCGGGTCGTCCCTGCCGGCCACCGCAGCGGCCTCTGCGCCGTTCTTCAATGCGAGTTCGCACTTCTCGGCCGATATGTCGATCCCTATGACGTGGCAGCCTGCCGTCCTCAGAATCTGCACGGCGAGCTGGCCCAGCAGCCCGAGGCCTATCACGCCGACCCTGTGGCCGAACTCCGGGGCCGCAAGCCTCACGGCCTCCATCGCTATGCCGCCGAGGGCGACGTAGGAGGCGTCCTCGAAGGAGACGTTGCCGGGAATCTTCACACAGAGGTTCGGCGGCACCACGTTCCACTCTGCATGGGATGCATAGCCGCTGCCGCTGCAGGCCACCCGGTCGCCGGCGCGGAAGTCCCCTCCCGTGCCGTTTACTTCCCTAACCGTCCCGGCACACGAGTATCCGAGGGGCACCGGCATGTCCAGCCGGGCCTTGGACTGCCTCCACGCCTCCATCAGTCCCTCGGTCTTGACCTTGTCTATCACCTGCCTCACCCAGTCCGGCCTTGCCAGCGCCTTGCCGAGCAGGCTCTTCTTCGCCACGTCGATCATCGCCTTCTCCGTCCCAACGGAGACGAGAGAGGCCGCGGTCTCCACCAGCAGCCCGCTCCTCGACGTAATCATCGGGACCTCGAGCATCTCGAGCTCACCGCTTCCGTAGTTCTGCGCAATGATCTTCATCAACAGGCGCCTCGCACTTCAAAAACCTCGGATGGGGCAGGTCCGGCCAGACGGATGTAGCCTCCGGACCATGCCGGTCCCTTTCATGCAGTGTTTCGTTGCAGGGCCATAGAAGTCTTCAGGACCGCCTCCGGTCCTTCAGGATATATAGTTTCAGAACAGACGGTCTCATGCAAGCCGTCATGAAAATGCCTCGGGAAGGATAGTGTCTTCGGTAAAGGTGAACGGTATGTAAATATTATAACACATACGGCCGGTTCAGGGCGAAATATCCGTGCTCAGCAGGCCCCGGGCTCAACTGCGCTCTTCTCCAGTCTTCCCGCCCTCGGCCCCCTTTCTCTCCGGCCTGCCGTAGCCCTGCATCTCGGCATACCGGCCGCAGTGCCTGTATACAGCCTCGACATACTCATCAGGGATGGCCCTCAGGTACCGCTCGTTGACGTCCACGCGCAGGGGATACCATCGCTCCCTGTACTTCACTCCAAACGGCAGCCTGTGGTGGGGTTGGGGTATCATGTCGTCGGAGTACTCGAGACCCGTAAACCCGCATATCTCCATGACCACCCTGCGGGGCGACTCCAGCAGGTCCTCGAACCTGACCGACATGAAGTTCTTCACCTTGTGCCTGTCCTCCTCGACAGACCGGGCGGAGTTCAGCCAGTGCTCCATGCAGACCCTCATCCTCTCGTCGAGGCTCATGTACTCCGCATACCGCCTCATGTCGCCCGCACTCCCGGTCGCCGCGCGGTAGATGGAGGCATAGGGGTTCCTGGTGACCAGAATGAAGTAGGGGTTGCATCCTTCGAGCAGCCTGTCGATGAAGGACATCTTCACCGTGAAGACCTGGCTCTTGTCCACGAACCTCGGGCTCTCGATCCCCTTTCCGTGGCGGCGTATCGCCATGCCGACGGCGTGCCTCAGCCGGCGTGCCGACACCTCGTCCGCATC
>DRKX01000042.1 GCA_011051565.1 Nitrospirota bacterium
AAGAAGGCGGATGCCGGCATAGCGGTCTCAGGAGCCACGGATGCCGCAAGGGCGGCTGCTGATCTCGTGCTGCTGGCCCCTGGACTCTCCGTGATCGTGGATGCAATAAAGGGGGCGAGGGTCACGTTCGAAAGGATGAAGAGTTACAGCATCTACAGGATCGCCGAGACGATCAGGGTGATACTCTTCATGACGGCATCGATCGTGATATTCAACTTCTACCCTGTGACGGCGATCATGATCATCATCCTCGCTTTCCTGAACGACCTGCCCATACTCGCCATTGCATATGACAGGACACGTGTGGATGCCAAGCCCGTAAAATGGAACATGGGAGAAGTGATGAGCATATCCACGGTGCTCGGTATCCTGGGAGTCATCTCGAGCTTTGGAATCTTCTATATAGCCGAGGAGTACATGCACTTCTCGGAGCCGGTCGTTCAGAGCTTCATATTCTTGAAGCTGGCGGTGGCCGGACACCTGACCATATTCATAACGCGGACCGAGGACCGTTTCTGGCGGAGGCCCCATCCGGCCCCCGTACTGCTGTGGGCCGCGGCCCTCACGAAGGTACTCGCAACCCTCTTCGTGGTATACGGATGGTTCGTGGCCCCGATCGGCTGGAAGTACGCCCTGCTGGTCTGGGGATACGCCATCGCCTGGTTCGTGATCAACGACTTCGTCAAGATATGGACGTACAGGCTTCTGCGGAAGGACAAGGTCATCGCTTGAGACCGTGCACCGGCATGACATGCACAATGGTGAGAGCCGGCGCTGATGCACCGGGGCATGGTTGAATACCCGGGAGGAAAGGCCGTGAATACCGGTATTGTCGGGCTTGGAAACATGGGCATCGCCATCGCAAACCTGATAGCTTCCAATGGGTATAAAGTGACCGGCTGGGAGCATGACGGTGGTGTCGTGGACGAGATAAACCGCAGGCATCTGAACTCCAGGTTCCTGCCGGGTGTGGCACTCAGCACGAACCTCAAGGCCACAAAGGAACTGGGTGAAGTGTTCGAGGAAGCCGAGGCCGTCTTCATAGCCGTTCCTTCGGCCTTCATCAAGGACGTCCTCGCCGCGGTCAAGGACGAGGTCGGCGAGGAGACCATACTGGTGAACCTGGCCAAGGGGCTTGACAGGCATACCGGCCTGACATCGTTTCAGACGGTCGCCTCGCTGTTCCCGCGAAACAGGACCGTAATGCTGTCGGGCCCGTCGATCGCCAACGAGTTCTCAAGGAGGATGCCCACCGTGGTCGTGCTCGCCGGCAGGGAGCGGGCGGACCTAACCGCGGTGGCGCGCATGCTGGACAACGGATACTTCAGGACGCGGTTCTCGGACGACGCTACCGGCGTGGAACTGGGCGGCATACTCAAGAACATCTATGCCATCGGGCTTGGAATGTTCGATGGAAAGGGAATTCGGAGCGTCAACTTCAGATCGGCGTACCTGACGATCGCCCTGGAAGAGATGGCGAACATAGGCGCCCGCATGGGGGCGCGGCGGGAGACCTTCTTCTATCTCTCCGGCCTCGGGGACCTGATCGCAACGTCCCTGAGCGAGCACAGCCACAACAGGAGGATGGGCGAGCTGCTGGCCGGCGGATTCGACCTCCGGGAGATAAGGCGCCGGATGGGCATCCTGCCCGAGGGCTATGCCGCCATGCTGAGCATCCTGTACATGGCCGAGAAGCTGCACGTCTCTGCGCCCCTGATGAAGAACCTCTGGGATGTGATCAACGGGAGGTATGAAGTCGAGAGATTCATCTCCCTCTTCATACAGGACTTCATCGAGGAGGCCCGGGATGGAGGTGCAGACATGCAGGAGGAAGGATGAAGGTCGTCGTGGCGATCGATCTCGGCACCACCGGAAACAGGGCCATCGCCTTTTCAGCGGACGGGAGCGCGGTCGCAAGCTCCTACTATGAATTTCCACAGATATTTCCGCGGCCCGGCTGGGTCGAGCACGACCCGTTAGACATATTGAAGACCACGATGAAGGCCCTGAGAGACGTCCTCGGCTCGATAGGGACGGCGGAGGTCGTCTCCATCGGCATAACGAACCAGCGCGAGACCGCCATACTGTGGGACAGGAGGACCGGAAAGCCGCTCTACAACGCAATCGTATGGCAGTGCAGGAGGACGAAGTCCATATGCGACCGTCTCGCCGGGTATGCTCCGGTCATAAGGGCGAAGACCGGGCTTCCGCTGGATCCGTACTTCTCGGCAACGAAGATCATGTGGATGATCGAGAATGTCGGCGGCGTCAGGGAGGGTATCGATCGTGGAGACATACTCTTCGGGACGGTCGACAGCTGGCTGCTCTGGAACCTTACAGGGGGCAAGGTGCATGCGACAGAGCCGGGCAACGCCTCCCGCACGCTCTGCTACAACATACGCACACTCGACTACGACGACGAACTGCTCGGAATATTCGGGCTCCCGAGGGAGATATTCCCGGAGGTCAGAGAGAGCGGGGGTGGTTTCGGCAACACGGTCAAGGAGCTCACGGGAAGGGAGATCCCGGTGAGCGGGATCCTCGGTGACCAGCAGGCTTCCCTGTTCGCACAGGGCGGGTGGCAGGAGGGTGTGGTTAAGAACACCTACGGTACCGGCCTGTTCCTCGTGACGTCGACCGGCCGGAAGGTGCCGGCTTCCGGAAGGCTGCTCAATACCATAGCGTGGATGACGGGCGGTGAGGCCTGCTATGCAATGGAGGGGAGCGTCTTTGTGGGAGGCTCGTGCATACAGTGGCTCAGAGACGGCCTCGGTATCATCCGCTCGTCCGCCGAGACGGAATCCCTGGCTGCGTCTCTCGACTCCAACGAGGGCGTGTACTTTGTGCCCGCCCTGACCGGCCTGGGTGCGCCGTACTGGGACCCTGCGGCGAGGGGAATGGTGATCGGGATCACGCGCGGAACCCGCAGGGAGCACTTGGTCAGGGCGGCCCTCGAGGCGATAGCATATCAGACGCGCGATGTGATCGAAGAGATGAAGAGGGCCACGGGGATGGACTTCAGGCAGGTGAGGGTGGACGGCGGGGCCTCGAGAAACGACTTTCTCATGCAGTTTCAGGCCGACTTGCTCGGCACAGACATTGAGAGGCCGGCACTCACCGAGACGACCGCCTTTGGAGCAGCCGGCATCGCGGGAATCGCCTCCGGTTTCTGGACCAGGGAGGCGTTTTTCGCTACAAGAAAGGTCGATCGGGTCTTCACCCCCCGGATGGATGAAAGCGAGGCGGACCGCTGCTACTCGCAGTGGCGGAAGGCGGTGGAGCGGGCAATGAACTGGGTTGAAGACTGAATCCGGAAAGGTGACGGGATGGTCGATCCGTATCCGGATGCGTATGGCGAAGCCGCGTCAGTACGGGCGGCAGAGGAGGGTCAACGATGACGGAATCTGTCGGTAAGGAGAGGTTTCCGAGCATCCCTGAGCGGATAAGCGGCCTCGGCGAACTGGCCTACAACCTGTGGTGGAGCTGGCATCCCGAGGCGAGGATGCTCTTCAAGATGCTCAGCCGCGCTGCATGGAAGGTGAGCGTACACAACCCGGTGAAGATGCTTCATGACCTCGACGTCGAGGTCCTCGACGCAGCGTCAAGGGACCCGCGGTTCCTGAGGCATTACGACGCCGTGATGGCGAGGTTCAGGGCCGAGGTGAAGACCGCGTCAGGCTGGTTCCATTCGAACATCACCGACCCGGGGATGTCCCCGATCGCATATTTTTCAGCCGAGTACGGCCTTCATCATTCGCTTCCTTTCTATGCCGGAGGACTCGGCTTCCTTGCAGGGGACTTTCTCAAGGAGTGCAGCGACCTCGGCGTGCCCGTGGTCGCCGTGGGGTTCATGTATCCCGAGGGGTATCTGCGGCAGAGGATAAGGCCCGACGGGTGGCAGGAGAGCGAGAGCGAGGCCCTCGACAGGGAGAATGCACCCATACGGCGGGTTCTCGACGAGAGGGGTGAGCGCCTGATAGTGAAGGTGCCTTTCATAGAGCCGCCGGTCCATGTGGAGGTATGGAAGGTGCAGGTTGGAAGGGTGTCGCTCTACCTGATGGACACGGACATCGAGTTGAACGACCCGTGGAACCGCAGCATATCGGCGCGCCTGTACATAGGGAGTCCGGAGCAGCGCCTGAAGCAGGAGGTGGTGCTCGGCATAGGCGGAGCCGAGGTCCTGAACGTCCTCGGCATAAGGCACTCGATCCTGCATCTCAACGAAGGGCACCCGGCCTTCGCCATCCTCGAACGCATAAGGGAGCGGGTGGCCTCCGGCATGACCTTCGACGAGGCATCGAGGCAGGTGAGGGCCACCACGGTATTCACGACGCATACGCCAGTGCCGGCGGGCCACGACGTATTTCCGTTCTCCCTTATGGAGCGGTATTTTCACAGCTACTGGCCTTCGCTCGGCCTCGACAGAGAGTCGTTCATGAAACTCGGAATGAATCCTGCCGACCCCGGGGCAGGCTTCAACATGACGGCGTTCGCCTTGAGGATGTCTGGATACCGCAACGCCGTGAGCAAGAGACACGGCGAGGTTACGCGCAGGATGTGGCAGCCGCTGTGGCCAGAGCTTCCCGAGGAGAGCGTGCCGATAGAGTCGGTGACGAACGGCATACATATTCCCACGTGGATCGAGCCGAGGATACAGCTCCTGCTCAACAAGTTCGTCGACATGGACTGGATGAACGAACACGACGTTGCCGAGACGTGGAGGCTCGTCGATGACATCAGCGACGAGGAGTTGTGGAAGACGCACTTCTGGGTGAAGATGAAGCTGATAATCAGAATGAGGGAGCGGGTGAGGCAGAGGTGGCTCTACGAGAATGCAGACCCCGGGATCATACTCGCCTCAGGCGTGCTGCTCGATCCGAACGCCCTCACCATAGGGTTTGCCCGGAGGTTCGCCACGTACAAACGGGCCGACCTCATACTGCACGACCTGGAGAGGCTCAAAGGGATACTCAACGACCGGTGGAGACCCGTGCAGATAATATTCGCCGGAAAGGCTCATCCCGACGACGACCCGGGCAAACAGCTCCTCCAGCGGGTCTTCAATGCCGCACGGGACCCCTCGTTCGGTGGCCGGATAGCCTTTGTCGAGGACTACGACGAGCAACTCGCCCAGTACCTCGTACACGGGGTGGACGTATGGCTCAACAACCCGCAACCGCCTCTCGAGGCCTGCGGAACGAGCGGCATGAAGGCCTCTCTCAACGGCGTCCCCCACCTGAGCATACTCGACGGCTGGTGGGTGGAGGGCTTCAACGGCAAGAACGGCTGGGCCTTCGGCGGCGACGACATGCCGGACAGGGATGCCGCCGATGCGGAAGCCATCTACAGGATTCTCGAAGACGAGGTGATTCCGCTTTATTACGATGTCGGTGACGACGGCATCCCTCACGGGTGGGTCGGGACCATGAAAGAGGCGATGATAAGCACCTCGCCCCTGTTCAGCGCCCGCAGGATGGTAAAGGAGTATGCCGGCAGGTTCTACCAGGCGGCGCTCAAATCAGCCGAAGAAGGAGATTTCTGAATCCCGGGACGTGAATCGTATGGCACTGAACGTCTTTCTGTTGAACGAAAACCGGTATCTGGAGCCCTCCTCTGTTGAGGCGTTCTTCGGCGGTGGATCAGGGGGCGCGCCCTTCTGGGTCGACATGACAGGGCCCGACGAGGCAGCCCTGAAGGAGTTTCTGTCACCGCTGCGGCTGCATCCGCTGATCCTGGAGACAAGCCTTGACCCCTCGGCCGGCACCCGCATCGCACCGTATGAACAGGCCCTCTTGATCAAACTGCCGACACAGCCCAGATGGGACAGGATCGACCAGTCCTTCCTCACGATCATCTGCCTGCCCCACGCTGTACTCACCATTCACGACGCGGCCGTCCCCGTCCTGACGGAGATGGCGAAAGAATTCTCGACAGCGGTGCGGTTTCATACGCAGAGCACATCGGCCGTCATATACCAGATACTCGACCGGCTGATCGATGAAGACATGGCTTATGCCCTGGAGGCACGCCGCGAGATCGACTCGCTCGAAGAGGCCATAGACAGGGAAGAAGAGCTCGACATAGACAAGGCACTCACACTGAAGCAGCGATTGGCCCGCCTTTCGATCACCTTTGAAGAGCAGCATCATTGTGTTACAACCCTGCAGGCGATAGAGTCCGAGTTCCTCGACTTCAAAGACTTCCGCGAATACTACCGCGACTCCCTCGCAAACCTGGAA
This sequence comes from Nitrospirota bacterium, assembly GCA_011051565.1. GTDB lineage: Bacteria > Nitrospirota > Thermodesulfovibrionia > Thermodesulfovibrionales > JdFR-85 > BMS3Bbin07. Next base: position 6,240 of record DRKX01000042.1, read on the forward strand.
TACGCCATCCGCTCGGTCAATCGGCAACAGGCCCACCTCTCGGAACTCCGCCAGCACTATATGGTCACCTTGCAGGACAGGACGAACAAACGCCTCAGGCTCCTCACCATCATCTCCGCCATATTCATGCCCCTGACGCTGATAGCCGGCATTTACGGAATGAACTTCCGGCACATGCCGGAACTCGAATGGCGCTGCGGCTACCCCGCAGTGCTCGCAGTCATGCTCGCAATTGCCGCGGGACTGCTCTGGATATTCCATCGCAGGGGATGGTTCAGGTGAATCGCTACACTGCCTAATCCGATCTCCCGCCGTCATGGCAATGCGGGGCCGGCTGTTTTGCTCTATCCATTCGACTTATGATATATTCCAGGCAGGGTCGGGTGCATGAAACCGACAACCGGACGAAAACCGCGTGTGGGCGGAACACGCATACCGCGCAGACCAAAGAGTGTGAAGACACTTCTCATGCTGAACACAGGAGAGGCTGTAATGCGCTGTGAAGACACCAAAAACGCTCCCCTTCTCGTCTCTCAGAAAAGCGGCGCTGCGTGTAGTCGGTGCAAGCAGGTGAAGGCGCTGAAAACGGCATTCCTGCTCGTCCTGTCTCTTTTGTTCATCTTGACCCCCTCTCGTTCCGAGGGAAATAGGGACGGGCTCAACGTGGTGGTCACCATCCCGGTACTCGCAGACTTCGCCCGTAATGTCGGGGGTGACCTCGTGTCTGTCGAGTCCATCATGACAGGTCTTGAGACCCCCCACACCTATGAACCGAGGGGCAGCGATGTGAGGGCCCTTGCAGGGGCTGACCTGTTTGTCCGGGTGGGGCTCGGTCTCGAGACATGGGCGGACAAGCTGGTGAGGAACTCCGGCAATTCACGGCTTGTCCAGGTGAGTGCTTCACGCGGCTGCAACGTAATCGACGACAATCCCCACGTCTGGATGGACATAGAGAACGCGAAACGGATGGTTGCTGCAGTAACGGACGGCATGGTCAGGGCAGACCCGGCCCATACGGACGCGTACAGAAGGAACGCGGAACTCTACATCAGGCGACTGTCGGCCCTCGACAGGGAGATCAGGAACATGCTCGCCCCGCTGTCGGGCAAGGCAGTGGTTACGGCCGTGCCTGCCTTGTCGTATTTCCTCAGGCGTTACGGCATCGAGGAGGCGGCGACCATAATCAGCGTGCCGGGCAGAGAACCCTCCGGCCGTCATCTCCGCAGAGTCATAACCCTGATGCGTAAACGAGGCATACGGACGATCCTTACGGTGCCGCAGTTTCCACCGGGGATTCCGCAGCTTGTGGCTGAAGAGACAGGGGCGGAGGTGGTAGTGGTTACCCAGCTTCCTGGCTCCTTGCCGGGGACCGGCACATACATTGAGATGCTGAGAGAGGACGCCCGGAGAATCGTACATTCCGCCGTCAAAGAGGATCAGGAGGAATGAAGGGCAGCAGGGGGATGGACCGATTGGGAGGTGAAGGCCCTGCAGGGGATCGCATAGTGTTCGAAGGCGTAACCCTGGGGTACGCGGGTGAGACCGTTCTGCGCGATATCGATCTGGAGATATCAAGGGGCGAGTCCATCGGCATAATCGGTCCCAACGGCTGCGGCAAGACCACGCTCCTGAAATCACTGGTCGGGTTGATACGCCCCCTGAGTGGTCGTATCACGGTCTTCGGAGAGCCGGTGATCTCCGCCCGCAGGCGGATCGGCTATGTCCCGCAGAGGGAGACGCTCGATATATCCTATCCGGCGACGGTCTTCGACATGGTCATCATGGGCAGGTATGCCCGTATCGGCCTCTTCAGGCGTCCAAGGGACCTCGACCGCATGCGGGCAGGGCAGGCCATAGCGGATGTAGGCTTGGCAGAGCAGGCGCATACCCCCATCGCTCACCTCTCGGGCGGGCAGCGACAGCGCGTTCTGATTGCACGGGCGCTCTCCGCAGACCCGGAGGTGGTGCTCCTCGATGAGCCCACGGCTGCAGTCGACGTGAGGGCCCAGCGTGAGATCGTGGCGCTGCTTGAGAATCTGAAGAGGGAGAGGAACCTGACCGTACTGCTGGTCACGCACGACGTAAACCTCGTATATCCAATCGTCGACCGGATAATCTACATGGCGGACGGACGGGTCTTCATCGGCAGACCCGAGGAGATGCTGACCCAGGAGAAGCTCCAGCGCATATACAACGCCAATGTAATAGTCACCGAGGCGGACGGACGGATATGTGTCATAGTGGGAGACGTTCACCATGGATGACTCCCTTGCACAGGTCGTCTCGGACTTCTTCACCTTTGCATTCATGCAGCGGGCACTGCTTGCCGCTGTCCTGACCGGGACACTCTGCTCCGTGATAGGCGTGTTCGTGGTTGTGAGGGGCTTCTCCTTCATTGGCGCAGGCATCGCCCACGCATCCTTTGCCGGGGTGACGCTCGGGTTCCTGCTCGGAATACATCCGCTGTTCCTCGCCTTCCTCTTCAGCCTCCTGATGGTCTTCCTCGTCGGCTGGGCGACACACCGCGGCGAGCTGAAGCTCGATATATCCGTGGGCATCTTCTTCGCCTTCACCATGGCGCTTGCCATCCTCTTCATCGGCCTGATGAAGCAGTACCAGGCGGGGGTGTACGGCTACCTGTTCGGCGACATCCTCTCGGTCACCTCCTCCGATCTCTGGCTGATCACGGCGACCGCGGTCCTGGTCCTGACGGCGGTGGGCCTGCTCTACAAGGAACTGCAGTTCGTCACCTTCGACCAGGAGATGGCCGCGGCCTGCGGGCTGCCGGTCACATTTCTGTACTACCTGCTGCTCGTGCTCATCGCCATGACCGTGGTGGTCTCGCTGAAGTCCGTAGGGGTCATTCTCGTGTTTGCACTGATCGTCACGCCGGCTGCTGCGGCTTATCAGCTCGTCCACAGGCTGACGCCCATGGTATTCGTCTCCGCAGCAATCGGCACTGGGGGCTCTGTCGCGGGCCTGATCCTGTCGTATGTCTGGGATGTGCCCTCAGGGGCCACCATCGTCTCACTCCTGACCCTGATCTTTTTCGTCTCTTTGTGGTGGTCGCCGAAGAGAAGGCGTTGCAGCTGCAAGGAGTGAGGGCGGAATCTACTCTCCGTGTCTGCCGGCGCTGATACGCTTTCTTGTCTCCTCTGCTGTCTGCGATAAAAGAGATATAGAACTTCGCCCTGCACGCCCTGGCAAGATGCAATGCATACCTTGCTGAGACTTCCGAATTAAGGTGCTCGTTGACCGCTGAGAGAATCTTTTCATACATGATTCAGCCTCCGGGAGTGCGGCTCATGGATTCGGCACGTTGACCGAAGTCAGCAACAGGAAGGCGCTCGACCATCATGAAGGAGCGGTGCCGGTATTCAGCCTCTCCTCCCTGTGGAACTCTTCTTCCTGTACATCTCGAGTCCGGTTATGCATATGCTCAACCAGAACATCCCTCCGGCGTAGCCGGCGAGCACGTCGCTCAGGTAGTGTACCTGTAGATATATCCTGCTCAGGCCTATCATGAAGACGAGGGATCCTGCTGCCGTAACCATGAAGAGACGAAACCTCCACGACACCGCCTCACGGACCAGAAAGTAGGCTGCCATACCATATAATATCACGGACATCATGGCGTGACCACTCGGAAAGCTCCACCCTCCGATGCTCACAAGTGAGGTTTCAGAGATCGGCCTCATCCGATGGATCGACCTTTTCAACACGGTTACGAGGATTCCTCCTCCGGTTATCGCCGTTGCATAGGTGACGAGGCAATCAAATCGCCTCCTCGACACCAACCAGGCTCCGACGACCAGGCTGACGACCACTATCGCCTCACCTCCGCCAAACCGTGTAAGGATGAGCATGAAACGGCTCACAGATGGGGTTCTGAAGTAGAGCACACGGGATAGGACCCACCTGTCTACAGCCAAGAAGGGGTCGCCCGTCAGTATATCCTCGGTTATCGCTCCGAATATCCACACGAAGACGGCGCTCAGCAGGAGGCCCACCGTGAGGTGGAGGCCGAGATACCCTTCGGGCGAGAGCCGTTCCCTGACGAACAGGACCACCCTCGGATGACGCTCCTTGAATCTCCTCACAGGCGGGGCAGAGACGACGGCCGAGTATCGGGACCTGAGCCATCCTGATATCTCCTGCTGTCTGCCGAGCAGGGACCTGAAGAGATAGCCGAGGCCTGTGACCACAAGGAGTATGAAGAAGGCAAAGGTCCCTGCGCGTCCGGCCCACGTCTCGATCAACCTCCAGCTGTGGCCGAAGAAGTATCCCAGCAGCGTGAAGCTCACGGCCCAGAGGACGCCTCCGGCGAGATTGTATGCGAGGAACCTTCCGTAGGGCATCCGCGCCATTCCGGCTGCAAACGGTGCCATGGCGCGGAGAAAACCGACGAACCTGCCGAAGAAGATCGTCTTGCCGCCGTGCCTCTCAAAGTACCTGTCCACCCTGGCTATGTGTTGCTCCTTGAGGAAGAGCAGCCTCCTGTGCCGTTCGAAGTAGCCCCTGCCGAGGGCCTTGCCGAGGCTGTACCCGACGCTGTCGCCGAGCACGGCACCGAGGGATATCACCCAGATGCAATCGACGATGTCTAAATAGCCCTGTGATGCGAGGACACCTGCAAGGACAACCACGCTTTCACCCGGCACGAGCAGGCCCATGAACGCCGAGCTCTCGAGGAAGGCCGCCAGGAATATCGCCAGGTATCCCCAGCGGCCGAGCAGGCTGATCGTGTCGAGAACCCTGTCGAGCATACCGTATCCTTACCTAACTGCGCTGAGGAGAGCCTCCTGCTCCGGTCACCAGCTCTTTGAGAAGGCCAGGCCGTAGAAACCGCCGCCCGCGACCGGTGTCACGGTCCCACCATACGGGGTCGTGAACCAGTAGCTGCTCAGGACCCCTATGGCGGCACCGGCCGCCACGTCCACCACGTAATGCCTGCGCGCATGGACCCTGCTGTAGCCCGTGAATGCCGCTCCGGCATACGCCGGTATCGCGTACCTCCATCCATAGCGTTTCTGGATGAAAGCGGCACCCTGAAACGTCGCCGACGCGTGCAGGGAGGGAAACGAGCGGTTGTCACTCCCGTCCGGGCGCTCCTTGTCTATCGAAAACTTCAAGGCGAGCGTGACACCGAGGTTTGTCAGAAACGACCTGTAGAACTGTGTCTTTCCGCTTTCGTCATCGAGGAAGAATGCGGTTCCATAGGCTGCGGCAGGAATGAGCAGCAGCAATACATCGCCTGCCCTCTCCGTGTCGCCTTCCCCGGCATTCGAGACACCGGCCGCAGTCAGCAGAGATATCAGCAGTATAAACACGCACAGTATGTTCCGTCCCCTGTTTCTATACATTAAAAGGAGCTTTCCTGAGATTTGGGGAGATGTTTTAATATTATATATAAATGGATTGATAATATCTTTATACACAACACCTTTTCTTCTGCTAACCCTGCTGTTTTATGATCTCCGCATGTCCTGGTACAAGTGTAGTCAGCACTGGGACCACAATGAGTGTTGATATTGTACCTGAAGCAAGACCGCCGATTACCGTAATGGCAAACGGCTGAAAAATGTTGGAGCCCAAGGTTGTCCCAACCGCGGTCGGGATCAGGGCAAAGAGAGTAGTCAGCGCCGTCATCAGGATGGGACGAAGGCGCACGGAGGCGGCAGACAGGAGCGCCTCCTTGATTGTCTCTCCGGCGGCAATCCTCTTGTTTGAGTAATCCAGTAGAACGATGGCATTGTTGACGGAGATACCGGCAAGGGTCACAATACCCATACCTACCGATACATCAAGCCCCTGCCCGCTTAGAAACAAGGCCGTGGACGCACCAACCATGGACAGCGGTATGGTAGTGAGGATGACAAGCGGCTGCAGCAGGGAGCGGAATTGCATGGCCATGATAAGATAAATCAAGGCTATGGCTCCCAGCACCACAAAGACCATGTCCCTGGCAGTTCGCATTAATGACTTGTACTGGCCGGTAAAGTCGATACTGTAACCTTTGGGCAGCCTGATGGAGCGGAAGCGCTCCTTCAGGCGGGATACAAGCGCCGGGATACTGCCCTCAACTTCGGATACAAGGGTTACCTCCCGCTGACCGTTAAGCCGTGTAATGGATGAGGGAACCTGTATAATCCTGAAATCTGCAAGCCGGTCGAGGGGTATTATATCGCCTCTGCCGGTAGGGACGGGAAGTTCCCTGATTGAGTCGATATCGTGTGGCCTGTCAAAGTCTACCTTTACAAGTACGCCGATATTCTCCCTCTGCCGGACGATCCGTGTTGCCTCCACCCCCAGCCCTGCCGCCCGGAGCGTGTTGAGGATATCCACGGATGAGACACCGTACTGTGCAAGTTGAGGGTACTTTATCCGAACCACTATCCCGGATGCCTTCACTTTGGTATTGTTTATGATATTTGAGACTGCAGGATCCCCCGCCATAATCCTTTCCACCTCGTTTGACAGGGATGCAAGCCTGTTCGTATCCGTTCCATAGATCGTTACACCAAACAGTGCAGAGAGGCCGGAGAAGCTCTCGTCTATCTTCTCCTGAGTCGGCTGGTGATACAGGAAGACCATCCCGCCGAACCTCCCATACTCCCTCTTCAGCGCATCCATAATCTCGGCAACAGACCGTTTTCGTCTGTTTTTCGGCTTCAGTTTGATCATAATCTCACCCATGTTCACACCCTCTATCTGGTACCCCTGCACCGGGGAGCCCGTTCTCCGGTAGACACATGTTACGTCAGGGTCGGAAAGGGCTATGCGCTCCAGGGCGTCGCCGATACGGTTGCTCTCCGTCAGAGCCGTTCCGGGCGGCATAATATACTCGATCAGAATTGCCCCTTCGTCTATAGGAGGCAGCAGGTTTGTACTGCCCAGGAAGGCGGTAATGCCGATTAAACTTAGCGAGAGAAAGGCTATGAAGATTGTCAGCCTCCTGTGCTGGAAACAGAACTGAAGAGCGGCATGTAATGCCGTATCCAGCCTTCTGAGCAGCCGGGCGCCCACAAAGTCGGTTCCGGGCGGGGTTATCCCTTTCATGCTGAACGCCATGGGGATAAAACTTAGTGACAGCAGCAGCGATACTACAAGGGCGGCGCTGATCGTTAATCCAAAGGGCTTGAGAAATACGGCAGCCAGCCCGGTTAAGAGTATCAGGGGCAGGAAGGCGGCAACGGTCGTAAAAGTCCCTGATGCATCTGCCCCTGCTATTTCAATTGTCCCGTCCATGCCTGCATCCTGTTCATTCTTTCCCATCTGGCGGTGCCTGAAGATGTTCTCTGATACCACGATTGCATCGTCCACGATCAACCCAACAGCGAGTGTCAATGCCGACATGGTAACCACATTGAGGCCGAGACCGAAAACGCTCATCAGCGCGAGGGTCGCAATCAGGGTAACCGGTATGGTTGCCGCCACAATGAGGGTGAGCCTCAACGCCCCAAGGAAAAAGTAAAGCACCACGACAGCCAGCACTGCACCGGTCAGGAGCCCGTAAAAAATACTGTCGCGTGCCTCGGTGATGATTTCCGACTGGTCATAGAATTTCTTTATCCTGGTCCCGGGAGGAAAGAGTTTATGTAGTCCGGTAACCTCTGCATTGACACGGCTGGCAACACGGATGGCGCTTGCCCCCGGTTGTTTGCGAACTATAAAGGCAACTGCGGGGACACCATCTCCATGCACCACATAGTGTCTCGGCATTGCCCCCGGCGACACAGAGGCAACAGAGCCAAGGAGCACGGAACGGTCAGCCTTTGCAATAACCGGGAGTGAGCGTAAGTCATTCAGTGTCTTCAACCTGGCATCACCGCGAATCAGGTATTCCTGGGAAGACCGGTCAAGATAACCTGCCACTGCCGTCATATTGTTCCGCCTGATGGTCTTCACTATGTCGTCCACTGTCAGGTGCAGAGAGATGAGTTTTTCCGGTCTTATCCTTACAATAAAGGCGCGTTGGTCGCCCCCGAGCACCTCGACATAGGAGACACCGTCTATGGCCATGAGCCGACTGGCGAGATTATAGCGGACATTGTTTCTCAGGGTGATCAGGTCCTGTCCGCCGTAGACGACATAGCTGACGACATTCTGGAGGGTTGTCCCGATGTTTTCAATACGGGGGAGGGTGCCCGGAGGAAGTATGTTCCTGACACGTGCGAGCCGTGCCTGTATGAGCTGGCGGGCATCCCTGATGCCCGTTCCCCACGTAAATTCCACCGTGACCCGAGATATCCCCTGAACAGATGAGGAGGCGACCCGTTTTACGCCCTGAATGCCCCTTACCTCGTCCTCGATCGGACGGGTGATGAGAAGCTCCATGTCCTCAGGTGAAGCGCCGGGATAATGGGTGATGATGTTTACCACGGGGATATCGAGGTTTGGAAAGAGGTCAACCGGCATATGGATGGCGGCATAGAGACCCGTAAAGGTAATCACTATAACTGCAAATGCCATGACAAGCGGATTGTCAATCACGAATCTCAGCAGTTTCTTCATCAGTCCGGCACCCTGTACGTCTTGTTGAAATCCCGGTAGAACATTTCATACGCCCCTTTTGTAACCACTTCATCATTGCCGGTTATCCCGGAGATGACCTCCAGCCAATTGCCGGACTTGAGGCCCGTATGCACCTCCTGTTTCTTGTAGCCTTCAGCCTGTTTTATAAAGACATACTGTCTTTGGTCCCTGCCGTAGACAATGGCGCCTTGAGGGAGGGCAAGGGCTGCATGCCTTGTCTCGAGAATGACCTCACCCCTTACCGTCTCCCCTGTCTTGAGGTTATGATTGACCTCGCCGCCCTCGATCCATACAATGGTTCCTCCTGCAGGGCTATGTTCCGGAAGCACCCTGGTTATTTTGCCGGTAATTTCCCGGCCCCCTGCCAAGTGCGCGATTGCCGTCTTACCCTGAAGAAAAACAGCCGGGCCGGGAAACAGTGTTGCAACAATCCTCAGGTGCCGGGGATCCGTGATATAACCGAGGATGGCTCCCTTTTCCACATCCTGCCCCACGGTTACGGTCCTCCGGGTAAAGACGCCGCCGACAGGTGCTCTGAGCCTCGTCAGGTCTTCAAGGAGTTGGAGGTCATGCCTTGCTTTGCTCAGGCCTGTCTGAATCCGGGTGAGGGTATCTTCTGCCGCCTCAAGTTCATCCCGGGAGGAGAACCGCTGTTTTACGGCCTGTCTCTTCCGTTTGACCCGGGCCTCTGATATAGATAATCGCTGCCGTAAAGAGGCGACTTTCTCCCTCAGATAGGCGAGTCGGTTATCAATACGGGGGCCGCCCATGGTAAACAGCAGGTCTCCCTTTTTGACGGCTGCTTCATCCGCCGTATCAACAGATGTAATCCTGCCCTCCTCCAGGGCAACGACCTTCACCAGGTAACGGCTTTCAACCCGGCCGATCCACACGGCCGAGCGTCTGAAGTCTCGATGTAACGGCCTGCCGGTCTCTATCAACACGGGCTGGGGTCCGCTGCCGGCTGATGCTTCTCCGCCACGGTGTTTCATCAGGAAATATCCAGCTGCCAGTGCTATTCCAACAATTGAAATGATAGCGATTCCCGATATCTGTCGTTTCATTCCGGCTCCTTTCCATTGCCTGCCTTTGCAGGCAAGGCAGGTGAAACGCCTTTGGTGCCCGGCAGGTACTCTCCTGCCGCCACCTCGAGTGCAACGCCCATATCACTCAATAACTGCCTTAATTTTATGATCTTTAACTGTTTTGCCGTCAGCTCGTTCTGTACCCTGTAATAACTCACGAGGTCTGTACTGCCTTGCTCCAGTGCCCTCCTGTAAGTCTGTGTCAGGTTTTTCAGCACAGGCAGGGACCCGGCAGTGGCGCTCAACTCCTTTCTCAGGAATTTCATTTCCGACAGGATAACCGCAACCTCTGAGCGTGCCTTAAACAGGCGGGCAATATATTCATCAAACAACCGTTTCCGCGTCGCGCGTTCAACGGCAATGTTGCCTTGATTATGGTCAAAAAACGGGAGGTCAATGCTGACCTCGACCCCGGTGGTTACGATGCTTCCCGTATCACGTGCATGGTTCAGACCGATACTTATTCCCGGAAACTGCGAAAGGATGGCTGCCCGCACACTTGCCTCCCGGCTCAGGTATCCCATCCTCAAGGCAAGGAGGTCGAGTCGGCGGCCCTCTATTCCCTTCACAATCTCGGCCCGTGAGGGCAGTGACCGCCATGAGGGAAGAGAGATATCTCCTTGAACGGGAATAATCCGGTCGGGAGGGATACCGAGTGTCCTGTTAAGGGCAAGTCTCTCCTGTTCCCTCACCTTTTCCGTGGTCAAGACAGAGGCATGTGCCTGCTGGAGGGCCATCTCTGCGACTGCAAGGTCTTTATCCGTCTTCTCCCCTGAGGCAACCGATTTTTTGACAGCCTCAAGGGTTTCCCTGAGCCGTTGCTCTGCCTCTTTTGTCAGTAACAGTTGCCTGCCAAGGTAAAACAGGCGGAAGAGATGCAGTTTTGCAGCCTCCGCCACCTGCCACTCCTGCCACGCTATATCAAGGTCCACAGAGGCGGCATGTGTCCGGGCTGCATCCACCCTTGCACTCCTGGTAACAAGGGCCTGGATATCCCAGCCAACGCCGAACCCATACCCGTTATCCGCACCCTCCTTATCTCTGCCTGTGGGGATATCCAGACTATAAGAGAGCCGGGGATTGGGAAGGATACCCGCTTGGATGATCTGGGCCCCGGCAATCCCCCTCAGGTCCCGAACGGCACGGAGGGCAGGGTTGGCGATAACGGCCATGACAGCCGCTTCATCAGGAGAAAGACCGTTGCTGATATCAAAATCAACGGGTCTTAATATCGGATGCCTGATTGCCCCTGCCTTGATCCTGACAGCCTCCATTGCCGGTGGTTTAAGGGCTTCTTTCACGGCAGGCCCGTCAATCGGCTCGGGATGATAGGTGGCACAACCATACAGCAGGGTCAAAAAAGCCGCAAGGATTAAGTTCTTCGTACGGCCGGTCATAATACCTGATTATATAGCAGGGACATTGCCGGAAGATTTCCTGAAGATTACACTTATGAAAGGTTTTTAAAAGAGAGGGGGAGTAATATCTAAGCAGCGTTTACAGGTAGATATATTACAAATCCGGAACCCCTTTCAGGCTCACTGTAAACCTCGACAGAGCCCATATGTGCATGGACCACCGCCTTCACGAGACTCAGCCCCAGGCCCAGGCCCCTTGCAGAACGGCTCTGCTCTCCACGGTAAAGGCGGCCCCATATCTTCGGCAGTTCCTCCTCGGAGATTCCGATTCCGTTATCTTCCACCCTAACAATGACATGGTCACCCTCCCGGGAGGCTTCGACATACACCCGGCCGCCCGCAGGGGTATATTTAACGGCATTGTCCAGTAGGTTTGCAATAACCTGCCGCATCCGGCTATGGTCGGCAGTCAGAAAAAGCCCCCCGGGTGTCTTTACATAAATGGCTATATTCCTCTCCTCTGCAACATATCGGTACAGGTCGACCACATCCTCAATCAACAAAGAGAGATTTATTCTCTCCAGCCTCAGCCTCATCACCCCTGTCTCTGCCTCTGATATGTCCATGAGTGTGTTCAGCATCGTGAGTATTTGATCCGATTCCTCCAGGCAGTCGGACAGGGCTTCCCGGCAGACCTCCATCCCCTGTCCGGATTGAAGGGCCATCTCCGCCGTACCCCGCAGTCTCGTCAGGGGAGTACGCAGGTCATGGGCCACATTATCCAGTGCACTCCGCATCCCGTTGATCAGGACCTCTATCCGCTGAAGCATCCCGTTAAACAATACCGTCAGTTCCTCCAGTTCATCCCCGGTATGGCGGACGGTGACACGTGCATCCAGCCTGCCCTTATCTATGGACCTGACTGTCTTTATTATATTTCTAATAGGCATAAGTGCCCTGAAGGCAAACAACACACCCCCGGTAAAGCCGAGCAGTATCACCGGGATGATGATACCGGCAAAGGTCTTACGAAACCTATCCAGAAACTCTTCCCTCTCACCCCTGCTCATGCCGACCTGTAGGATACGTCCATCCGGCAGGTTGGTTGAGGCTATATCCAGCACACCTCCCTTATCCCCCTTTGCAGGCAGATGCATCCATCGTCCGCTGCCTGCAACAGCCCTGTTCTCAATCTGCCTTGTATCAAACCCCTCCCCCATCATGGCGGGGATATTCACAAAAAGGGTATTCCCCCGGGACCCTGACACCCTGACAAAAAAGAGGTTTCCGGAGTGTTCCTCAAAACCGACTTCCCTCTTCAGGGCCTCTATCCCTCCCCTCTGGTACTGGGCTGAAAACTCCCTCAGTTTTGACTGAATCGTATACCGCTCTTCCTGTCTGAAAGAAGAAGAAATTAAAAAATAAACAATCACAAAAAGTATAAGAGAACTCACGATAAAGAGGGCTGAATACCAGAGGGTGAGTCGGAATCCGATGGTCCTCCATATACGGTTAAGAGGCCTTAAGGACATAACCAACTCCCCTGATGGTGTGGATCATCTTTTCTTTAAAACCCCTGTCCACCTTGTTTCTTACCCTGCATACCAGCACATCCACCACATTGGTTTGGGGGTCAAAGTCATAGTTCCAGACGTGCTCCATGATCATGGTCCTCGTAATGACCCTGCCTGCACTGGACATCATGTATTCAAGCAAGGCAAACTCGCGTGGCTGTAAATCGATCTTCCTGCCTGCACGAATAACCTCCCGCCTTAAGAGGTCCATTGACAGATCTCCAACCTGAAGATGTGAGGGGGCAGCGGTGCCGCTGCTTGACCTTCGGATAAGCGCCTGCACACGTGCCAGCAGCTCTGCAAAGGAAAAGGGTTTTGTCAGGTAATCGTCACTGCCCGTCTGAAGCCCTTTAACACGATCGTCCACTGAGCCCCTGGCACTAAGGATAATAATGGGTGTACCGACCCCCCGGCTCCGAAGTTCTTTGATAAGGCTGAGGCCGTCCAGTTCCGGCAGCATGACGTCAATAATGGCTGCATCGTAGGACGTGGTAAGCGCAAGATGGAGCCCGTCCTCGCCGTTGACGGCATGATCTACGGCAAACCCGGCCTCCTTGAGTCCTTTAACAACAAAAGATGATATCTTTACGTCATCCTCTACAAGCAGTACCCGCAAGGGGTACCCCCTTTCATTTTAAGTTTTATTGATGCCGTGAAAGCCGCTGATAATACTGAAAAATAAACTTGATCAGATCACACATTTTTAAACGGTCGTTTTTGTATAATATTTTATGCCTTTAAAGGAGGAATTTGAAAGGGTCGGCAACAGGCTCTTCAGGTGGAGAAGCTATCTTCCTCTCCTGATCATGCCGCTGATCCTGATCTCGCTCCTGCCCCCGGAAGCGGACTCACCGCTTGACGATGTCTGGGACGGGCTCTGCCTCCTCGTCAGCATTGCGGGGCTTGCCCTGAGGGTCCTGACCGTCGGATACGCGCCGGAGGGGACTTCCGGCAGGAATACCCGGGAACAGAAGGCGGCGGAGCTGAACACCACGGGCATGTACTCGATCGTCAGACACCCGATCTACCTGGGGAACTTCCTGGTGTGGCTCGGCATGGTGATGTTTTCGAAATCCCCGTGGTGCATACTCGTAGCCTTGCTCCTGTTCTGGCTCTACTATGAAAGGATCATGTTTGCCGAGGAGGAGTTTCTCAGGCGGAAGTTCGCCGACGAGTATCTCGAATGGGCGGCGAGGACGCCCGCATTCATCCCGAGGTTCAGCAGTTACAGGCCGCCTGACAACAGGTTCTCCCTCAAGGGTGTCCTGTCGAGGGAGTACACCACGTTCTTCATCGTCTCACTCTATTTTGTACTCATGGACAGCATCGAGGACACCGTTCAGGACGGGGTCTTCGAGATAGATCCTTTCTGGAAGGCGCTCCTGCTCACCGCGACTCTTGTCTACCTCTCGATAAGGTTCCTTAAGAAGAAGACCTTGCTCTTGAGGGAGCGCGGGCGGTAGCCGCACATTCACGCGCACTTTCCATGCTGAAGGGCCTGGACGGGCCATAAGCCCGTGAGATATAACATCATGCTCTGAGGGGAGTCTCTTTTGGATATCTTGAGGATGGCCTTCCCGGTATCCGGGATCGAGACCTATATCTTCATACCGCCGCTTGTCGCGTTTCTGATATCATTCTTCACCTCCATGGCCGGAGTCTCCGGGGCCTTTCTGCTGCTGCCCCTGCAGATGAGCGTGTTCGGTTTCACCACGCCCTCGGTCAGTTCGACCAACTTCCTCTACAACGTGGTGGGAACGCCTGGAGGGGTGCTGAGGTACATGAGGGAGGGTAGGATGTCGTGGCCGCTCGCGTGCTGCATCACGGCGGGCACGCTGCCCGGGGTGATGGCCGGATACTACGCAAGGGTGAAGTACTTTCCGGACCCGGCCAGGTTCAAGTTCTTCGTCGGCACGGTACTGCTCTACGTGGGGATGCGGCTGCTCAGGGATGCCGTGAAGAGCGCCCCCGACCGGGGATACACGCCCTCGGCACTCGAGGGCATTGAGAGACCCTTAAGGATAACGAACGTGTCGTGCGGTCTCGGCAGGATCGAGTACGAATTCGCGGGCAGGCGCGTCTCCTTCAGCGTACCGGGCATGTTCGTCCTGTCTCTGGCGGTCGGAGTGGTCGGAGGCGTCTACGGCATAGGCGGGGGCGCCATAATCGCTCCATTCTGCGTGACCTTTTTCAGGCTCCCGGTATATACGGTGGCGGGCGCCGCCCTGATGGGAACGCTCGTCACGTCGGTCGCCGGGGTGGCCGTCTACTCCCTCGTCCCCCTGAGCAACGGCATGACAGCCCCTCCCGACTGGCCTCTCGGCCTCTTGTTCGGACTCGGCGGGTTCCTCGGCATGTACTTCGGGGCGAGGACACAGCGGCATGTGCCTGAAAGGGGCATAAAGCTCATACTCGCACTGGTCATTCTCACCGTCTCCGCCAGATACATATGGCGGTTCATCACGCCGTAGGGGCGGTCCGAGAGGGAGGCGCGACGATCTCAAATGGAAAGGAGGACCTGCAGGATGGATGAGGAACTGAAGGAGATGATCGCCGACTACATGCAGAAGGGTTTTCTCGAGAACATTATCGACATGTTCAGGCATGACGCATCACTCTATTCGATCGTGGGAGACCTGCTCAGGGATGACCGCGTCAGGGTGAGGATAGGGGTTGCCGCACTGCTTGAGGAACTGGCCAAGGAGAGGCCCGAGGAGGCGAGGCTCGCCGTTGCACCGCTGATGCCGCTTCTCGTAGACGACAATCCAACGGTGCGTGGAGACGCCGCATACCTGATCGCCGCAGTAGGGGGTAGAGAGGGGCTTGAGGCATTGAGGCCGCTGCTGGACGACCCCGAGCCGCAGGTGGCCGAGATGGTGAGGGAGCTGATGGACGAGTCATAGAGGACCGCCCCAGGCCTTCAGGAGGTCAGTCGGCGTAAGCCTTGACGATATCCTC
>DRKX01000043.1 GCA_011051565.1 Nitrospirota bacterium
CCCCTGCTCCACGGGATCACATCCTCATGGGCATTATCACGCACTGGTAGTTCTCGTCGCCCTCTTCCCTCATGAGTGTCGTGCTCAGGGGCTCCTGGAGCTCGAATATCACCCTCTCGGCAGACAGTGCATTCAGTGCATCGAGCAGATAACGCGCGTTGAACCCGAGGGTGATCTCCACGCCGTCATACTCTATCCCGATCTCGTCCATTGCCTCTCCGATATCGGGATTGGAGGCGGTTATGGTGAGTCTGCCCGGTGAAACGTCTATCTTCACGGCATTGCTATGATCCCTGCTTATAACCGAGACCCTCCTCAGTGACTTTATGAACTCCTCCCTCGATATGCCGAGTATCTTGTCGTTGCCCTTGGGAATGACCTGCTCGTAGTTCGGGTAGGTGCCCTCGATCAGCCTCACGAGGAACTGCACCTCGCCGACATGGAAGGCCACGTGGTTTGCGGCTATATCCATCCTTATCCCGCCTTCCTCCTGTGAGAGGAACTTTCTCAGTTCAGAGGCTGACTTTCTCGGCACTATGACCTTCATCTCCTCGCCGGCATCCACACCGATGGTGTCTTTGACGGCCGAAAGCCTGTGACCGTCGGTCCCGACGACCGTGAGGGTCTTCTCCTCGGGCTTGATGTGGAAGAGCAGGCTGTTGAGCGTGTACCTCGAATCACTCTCGCCGGCTGAATAAAGTGTCTTCTCTATCATGCCGAGGAGCCTCGACGCCTCGATCTCCATGACGACCTTGTCGGAGAGCGCGGGCCACTTCGGGAAGTCCTCGGGGTTCATGCACGCAAGCCTGAAGCTGCTCCTGCCGGCCTTGAGCCTCAGCCACTCAGTGCCCTCGCTCTCCATGACGATGTCGCCTTCGACCTCCCTCACTATTTCGTAGAGCTTCCTGGCCGGGATGCAGAGATTTCCCCCTTCCCGGACCTCCTCGAGTGTCACCGGCTCTTTTATGGCAGTCTCAAGGTCTGTAGCTGAAACAGACGGGCTTTCACCCGCGCTCAGCAGGAAGTGCCCGAGTATCGGCATGGTCGTCTTTTTGTCGACAACGCTCTGAATGTCCGCAAGTCTCTTCTGAAGCTCATCCCTTGAGATAACAACATTCATAAAATCGCCTCCCTTTGGCCGGCGACCTCCGAGAAGAACAACCACCGGCTGATTTTTAACCCTTTATCTTGTTAACCAGGCTCTCTATTATACGATTAAACGACTCATCCGTGTTCTTTCTCTTCTCTATCTGCCTGCAGGCGTATATGACGGTGGCATGATCCTTGCCGCCGAAGTTCTTACCGATGTCGTTGAGAGACAGGTCCGTGTGTTCGCGGCTCAGATACATGGCAATCTGTCTCGGCAGGGCGATCTCCTTCGTCCTCTTCTTGGTCTTGAGTTCCTGGAACCTTATGCCGTAGAAGTCCGCGACCGCCTTCTGGATCAGCTCTACCGTCAGGGGTCTCTCCTCGTCGTACAGAAAGTCCTTCAGGACTTCCTTCGCCATATCGAGCGTTATCGGCGTGCCTGTCAGCGAGGAGTGCGCAGCCAGCTTTATCAGGCAGCCCTCGAGTTCCCTGATGTTCGACTTCACCTTCACGGCGAGCCAGTAGGCGACGTCCTGCGGTATCTCGATCCTCTGATACTCCGCCTTCTTGAAGAGAATGGCCATCTTGGTCTCGACGGACGGAAGCTGTATGTCCGCGATGAGGCCCATCGTGAATCTCGACTTCAGCCTGTCGGTTATGTCGGATATGTCCCTCGGAGGCCTGTCGCTCGATATGACGATCTGCTTCTGCTGCTCGTACAGGGCGTTGAACGTGTGGAAGAACTCCTCCTGTGTCTGCGTCTTGTTGGCGATGAACTGGACGTCGTCGAGGAGCAGCAGGTCGACGTTCCTGTACTTCTCCTTCAGCTCCCCCATCTTGTCGTGCCTGATGGCGGCCACCACCTCGTTGGTGAACTGCTCGGACGGTACGTACAGGACCCTGAAATTCGGCAGGGTGTCTATGACCCTGTTGCCTATGGCGTTTATGAGGTGGGTCTTTCCGAGTCCGACTCCGCCGTACACGAAGAGCGGATTGTATGCCTTGCCGGGCGATTCGGTGACCTTCATGGCCGCGGCATGGGCGAACTGGTTGCTCGGCCCCGCTATGAACTCTTCAAACGTGTACTTCGGGTTGAGAAATACACCCTTGTTCCTCAAGGCCCGGCGCCTGCTGTTTATCTGGGCGTCGAACTTCTTTATCTCCTTGTCCAGCTTGTCGGCTATCTTGTACTTGACCGAGACCTCCCTGCCCGTCTGCTCCCTGATGGCGTTCCTGATTATCTCCGAGTAGTTCTCCTCTATCCACTCCTTGTAGAACCTGTTGGGTATCTCGACCACGACATGATCGTCCTTTATCTGCTTCAGCTTGATCGGCTTGAACCAGAGCTCAAATACGCTGCTGCCCACCTTCTCTTCGATCGACCTGAGACACCGCTCCCATATCTCCGCTGTTTCCATTAAATCCCCTTAATGTTTCAATACCTTATCAACAATCTATCAACAAATGTTGATAACTGGCACAGACATTATAAATCATCTGTTGGTTCAAAGCAAGAAAACCATGATACAAATATGTCGGCATAATGTTGATTTTTTCCACCATTCTGCCGTATGTTCAGGCGGTAGAAAAAGTCACTCTCGAACCGATAGTTTTACCAACCTGCAAAGTACCTGATTTCAATGAAAAAACAGCCTGTTTCAACATTTCAACACCACCTACTACAACTACTGCTGAAAGGATTTTTAAATAAACAGTAAAAGAAGAGGAGGGTCGATCATGCCCCTACCGGCCTCTTTGCCTTCATCTTCAGATAGGCACGTATGAATTCGTCTATCTCTCCATCCAGCACGGCATCCACGTTTCCCTTCTCCAACCCGGTCCTGTGGTCCTTTATCATCCTGTAGGGGTGAAGCACGCAAGACCTTATCTGGTTGCCCCAGGCTATCTCTTTCTTGCTCCCGATTATATCCTCCATCTTCTTCTCCTGCTCGCTCAGCTTCAGATCGTAGAGCCTCGCCTTCAGTATCTTCATGGCAGTGGCCCTGTTCTTGTGCTGTGACCTGTCGCTCTGGCAACTCACCACGATTCCGGTCGGTATGTGTGTGATCCTGACCGCTGAGGAGACCTTGTTCACGTGCTGTCCGCCCGCGCCCGAGGCCCTGAAGGTGTCTATCCTCAGGTCTTCGTCCCTCACCTCTATATCAATGTCGTCCTCGATCTCCGGATAGACCATGACGGCTACGAAGGAGGTGTGCCTCCTGCTGTTTGCATCAAACGGGGATATCCGCACGAGCCTGTGTACCCCGGCCTCTGCCTTCAGATACCCGTACGCATAAGGCCCGGAGACGGTGATCGTGGCACTCTTTATGCCGGCCTCCTCGCCCTGGAGCAGGTCGACGATCTCGGTCTTGAAACCCTTCTTTTCAGCCCACCTCAGGTACATCCTCATGAGCATCTGGGCCCAGTCCTGGCTCTCCGTACCACCGGCGCCCGGATGTATCTCGATTATGGCGTTACTGCGGTCCAGTTCGCCTGAGAGCAGGTGCTTCAGCTCGAGCTCCTCGACATCCTTCTTCAGCCTGTTGAGCTCTCCGAGGAACTCCTCCAGGAACAGCTCACCCTCCTCCTCGTTGAGTATGTCCGCAGACTCCTCGAGGTAGGCGAGCCTTTCGGTGGCATTCAGAAACGGCAGAACTATATCTTCGATCGCGGCCTTTCTCTTCTGCAGGGTGCGTAACTTGTGAGGGTCTGACCAGACCTCCTCCCTGCCGAGGTCCTGTTCCGTCCTTTCGAGCTCATCTTTGAGTGAATCTACCTCAAAGATAACCTCGCAGGTCTTCTATCTTTCTCCTCAGCGTGCCGAGTTCCTCTTTTATCTCCTTTTCGTTGATCATGTAATCCCTCTCCTCATCATGTTTTTAAATTGCTCAAATTATTCCTTTACCTTCACTAATATCCTCATGTAGATCAGTACGGCCGACAGTATGTTCAGGAAGCTGAATATGTCGCCGAACCTCGTATAGAGGCTCGTATACTCACCTATCCTGACGTCACCGGTCATGAACGTCTCTTCGAAGAGGGCGGTCCTCTTCACGACCCTGCCTGTTTCGTCGATGAAGGCCGATATGCCGGTGTTTGCGGCCCTCACGAGGGGCTTCCTGTTCTCTACGGCCCTGAAGACGGACATCGAGAAGTGCTGGTAAGGACCGTTGGTCGTGCCGAACCAGGCGTCATTGGTTATGTTTACGATGAGATTCCCCCCGTGCCTGAAAAACTTCCTGACGAGTCCCGGAAATATGGCCTCGTAACAGATGATGGTGCCGAACTGCCCCCACGTTAAGTCGGCCTTGACGTAATTCGTACCCGGCGTGTAGTCACCGATGCCTTCTACGAGCTTGTCCAGAAAGAAAAGGGTGTTTTTTAGGGGGACATATTCACCAAAGGGCACCAAGTGTATTTTATCATAAAAGTAGACCGGGTTTCCAGAGCCGTCGATCAAGACGGCGCTGTTCGACAGCCTGTAGCCGGTTCCGGTGTCTTCGCCTGACGGCCTCTTCCTGATGAGGACGGTTCCGGTCAGGAGGGGCACGCCCGAGTTCTTGACGAACTCCCTCAGCTCGGCCGTCCGGTCGTCGGTGCCGAAGTAGAACGGCAGCGCGGTCTCGGGCCAGACCACCAAGTCCGGGCCGTCCCTGAGCGCCTCTGTGGTGAGCCTCTTGTACGTGTCGAATACTTTCCGCTGATATGCGGGATTCCACTTCTTGTCCTGCTCTATGCTGCCCTGGATGATGCTGACCCTCACCCGTTCGGCATCGGCACCTGCGGCGCTGAAAGTCCTGAGTCTATAGAATCCGTAAAGCAGGGTTGCAGCCACCAGCAAGGCTGTGACCGCGGTGGAAGCGACGGTCCTCCAGGCCGGGAAGAGGGGTTTTTCCCTCTGCCGCGCCCTGAGCAGGCATAGGTCTGCAATGGCGGCGTTGACGAGGATGACGAGGAAGGAGACTCCGTAGACCCCGGTGACGTCGGATATCTGTATGAGCGGCAGGGAGCCGTACTGTGTGTAGCCGAGCAGTGACCACGGAAAGCCGGTGAAGAGGTAACCTCGTATGTACTCGAGGGTGGACCAGAGAGGGACGGCGGTAACGGTCAGTGGGAGGTCCGTTCTCCTTGACGCCTTGGCGAAGAGGAGGCCGAATGCGGCCGTGTACAGGCTCTCGTACAGGCTCAGCAGCAGCACTATCAGGAGGCTCGGCAGCAGTGATATCCCGCCGTAGTGGTTGACCGAGTAGTATATCCACGACTGGGTGCCGAAGAAGTACGGAAGCCCGAAGAGGAGGCCTGCACGGAAGGCCGTACGGCCTTCCATCCCGTGGAGCGAGACCAGGAACGGGACGATGCACACCCAGGCGAGCAGCGACAGATCGAAGGTCGGATATGCGAACACGAGGGCCGCTCCAGAGAGGATGGCCGGGAGGTATCTCGTGAGGCTGATCTCGGATGATCTGTTCATGGACCTCTTTGCTGAAGAAATTGCCTTTTTCAGGTTAGTTATTTTATCATAAAAATCACTTTTATTTGTCCTCTGTTCAGGGCAGGTAGCTCAGTCGGTAGAGCAGAGGCCTGAAAAGCCTCGTGTCGGCGGTTCGATTCCGTCCCTGCCCACCACGGACTGCACATATGGGTGACATTGACAGAGACCAGGACATACAGGTCTTCAAAGTCCTCATCCCTCCAGGACCAGACGGTGGAAGACCCGGCGCTTGAGGCATGCAACCGAAAGACATCCTTTTTTTAGGACACTCTCTCATAGAGTTTTACGACTGGCGGAAGAGGTTTCCGGGCCACAGGGTGGCCGGCCTCGGCGTGGCCGGTGAGACGGCAGCGGGGCTCCTGTCGAGACTCGGCCGTATAACCGAGCAGCATCCCAGGGCCGACCTCGTCTTCGTCATGACGGGTACGAACGACGTGGCCATGGAGGACTTCGGCTTCGTCGACGTCTACAGGGAGATAGTGGAGAGGCTGTCAGGGGCATACCCCGGGGCCGCCATCCACGTCCACAGCATACTGCCCATGATGATCGAGTGGATCACGGCCGAGGATATACAGCGGGTCAATCGCGCCATCAAGGAGATGGCCCGCGAAAGAGGGGTGGTCTTCGTCGACATCTACAGCCTGTTCACAGACGCAGGCGGCATGGCCGTCAAGGAGTACTTCGCGGAAGACGGGGTGCATCTCAGTGATGAAGGCTATGCCGTATGGACCGGGGTCATCGAGAAGATAGTGAACCAGTAGCACGCGCGTTATCGGCCTGCGGCGCATCAGCCCGCGGGTATGGGCGGATAGGTCGTGAAAGAGATACCGAAGGTTGCATTATGCCTCTTGTTTCTCTCCGTGGTCCTGATCTCTCTCCCTGAAGAGGTCACGGCGATGGAGGCCTTTGCCGAGTACGGCAGGGGAGACCTTCTGAGCAACGGTAATTCACCGTGGAGCCCGGCGTTCGCCAGGTCTGAAAACATATGGACCGTCGGTGTCCGCGGCAGGCCTGAATGGATGCGTAAGAGCTGGATGTACACGGAGGTCGTCGGCGGCATATTCGACGGTGCGGGCTGGATCGGGGGAAACCTGGGCGCAGAGGCGAGGTTCGGCAACGCCGTGATCGCCGGCGGCTTCGGAGCAGCCTACGTGGACAGGTCGTCGATGAATATCGAGGAGGGCGAGTGCCCGCGGCTCGGTTCCAACGCCAACTTCCTCATAAGGCTGAGGACTGGCTTCAGGGCCGGGAGGTGGAGCCCTTACGTCACGTACACCCACCTCTCCAACGGCGGCCTGACGAACAAGCCGTGTGTGGAGGACAACTACGGTGAGGACGTCTTTTCATTCGGCTTAGGCTATACGTTCGACGTCACGGACCTCTTCAGGTTTTGAGCACCTTGCAGGAGCCCCTTTGGTGTAAAATATTGGTAAGTAGGAACACCGCGTGATCAAAAGGAGGGTCTGTTATGGAGAGGGAGGATTTTGCAAAAGTGACGGGAGCCTTTCTCGTCGGGGGGCTTGTCGGTTCTTTGATCGCGCTCCTGTACGCGCCGCAGTCGGGCAGGAAGACGAGGCGCGACATATCGAGGACGGCGAAGAAGGTCGGTAGAGAGGCTCGCGAGATGGCCGAGGAGACGATCGACACCATCGGCGGCTTCATCGAGGACCTCAACGACCGGACCTCTGAGCTCATCTCCAGGGGAAAGGAACTGTCCGGGGACGTGAAGGAGAGGGTCATAAATACAATCGAGGAGGGCCAGAGGACGCTCGAGAGGCAGAAGGCGAGGCTCGAAAGGCTCATTGGATAGCTTCGCCGCCGGCGGTCTAAGGATGCTCGAGCTCGCGGAGGTGCGGAACTATCTCTCTGTACTCCTTGAACCCTACGCCTGCCGTCCAGTGCCCTGAGGCCTTGGCTGTCATGATGCCGCCCCAGAAGATCGCGATTACCATCAGGATGTGAACGAGGGGACTCAGCCGTCTCATGCCGGGCAGGGCGGGATCGAGCGCTCCATCGGAAGGACAGCGGCTTACGCAGGTGAGGCACCCTGTGCATTCAGGGGAATATATCCTCTCCTTCTCCTCGACGGGCAGCATGGCCGGGCAGCTCCGCGTGCACCTGTGGCAGTGTATGCACCGCTGGGGATATCGCGTCACCTTCACCGGACTCAACAGGCTGAGGAGCCCGAGCAGCGCACCGTATGGACAGAGATAGCGGCACCAGAAGTTTTTGACCAGGAGGGACGAGATCAGGAGAATCGACAGCACGGTGAAGGTCGTGGCCGACATCTCCGTGAAGAATACGAGGAGCTTCAGGTCAGCCACCTTCCAGTACGGGGTGAAGAGAAAGGCACGGATCGACTGGGGGGACATCTTCAATACGATGATGTAGAGGAAGAACGCCATCAGCACGTATTTCACGGACCGGAGAGCGTAGTCGAGATACCACGGCGGGGAGAGGTTCCTGCCGAGCAATGCCCTGCCTGCCTTGTACGTGAGTTCCGAGACCGTGCCCACCGGGCATATCCATCCGCAGAACCCCTTCTTCAGCAGGAGCGAGACGAGAAGCGCGCATATGAAGATGACGAGTGCCGCAGGGTGGACGGGATCGAACAGACCTTCCGCTACCCAGAGCTTGAGGGCCATCAGGGCACCTATGGGCATGAATCCCTCGACAGAGAGGGGTTTTTCGAAGAGGGGCCTCTGGGCCGCCTCGATGCTATCGAGAAACCAGTAGAGGCGTATGCCGCCGTATGCCACGGTGAAGACGACGCTCCACTGTACCAGGTACCGTATGACCCTGATGCCGGACCTCGCGGGCCTCGATCCTTGCTCTTGTCTGACCGAAGGGGCCGCCATAGACCATATTTTAACCCGGCCTGCCGCAGGGCTGCTATGATCTCGATCAGGTTTGTGCTGCCGGCACCGGACGGACTCTCCGTGAAGCGGGGTAGGATGCTATTTTTTTGCGGGAATCGGTTATAATATCCAATCTCTATCTCGTAAAAAGAGGGGGGGCCGGAGAGGCGGCCCCGACACAACCGTGACAGAAGGAGGCGCTTGGGTGGGAAAGGCCGTCATCATAATGGGTTCCAAGGGAGACCTTGAATGGTCGAAGAGGATAGCCGCCGCGCTCGAGACGTTCGGTGTAGGCGCGGTGCTGAGGATCGCCTCCGCGCACAAGGCGCCGATGCGGTGTTATGATGTCATAAAGGAATACGAGAAGGAGGACGTGGTGTTCATCACGGTTGCGGGCAGGAGCAACGCGCTGAGCGGGTTCACCGACGCCCAGACACACTGTCCCGTCATAGCCTGCCCGCCGTACAGCGAGCGCTTCGGCGGCGCGGACGTGTTTTCGAGCCTGAGGATGCCCTCGGCAGTGGCCCCACTGGTGGTCCTCGAACCCGAGGGAGCGGCACTCGCGGCGGCAAAGATACTCGGCCTCAGGGCTCCGGACATACAGGAGCGGGTGAAGGCATACCAGGCCGATGCGAGGCAGCGCATCGAGAGGGATGACGAGGAGGTGTGCGGTGGGTAGTGTAAAGGATCTCGAGGTCTTGGTGCCGCCCGAAGGTGACGTGACCGGGACGGGCAGGTTCCGCTTCTCCGACAGGTACTCCGTGTTCGACTGGGGCGAGATGCCGGACCTGATCCCTGACAAGGGGGCCTCCATCGCCCTGCTGAGCGCGTATTTCTTTGAAAAACTCGAAGATTCCGGCATGAAGACCCACTATCTCGGGCTCGTCGAGGACGGTGGGGCAAAGCCGCTCGCTGAGCTTAAGGGGCCGTCCACCACCATGGAGATACGGCTGCTGCGGGTCCTGAAGCCGGAGTTCGCCGACGGTGCTTACGATTATTCCTGCTATGAGGGTGAGAAGGGAAACTTCCTGATCCCCCTCGAGATCATCTACAGGAACTCCCTGCCCGAGGGAAGCAGCGTATTCAGGCGCCTGAGCAGCGGCGAGGTGAGGCCCGAGGATTTCGGGCTCGACCGGATGCCGGTCCCCGGCGAGGAGCTCGAAGAGCCGATACTGGATGTATCGACCAAGCTCGAGGTCACAGACCGTTACATCTCCTGGGAAGAGGCGAGGCGCATCGCCGGACTATCCGAGGCCGAAATCGAGGATATAAAGGGGGTCGCCCTCACCGTGAACAGGATGATCACGGATGAGTTTTCGAGGATAGGACTCAAGAACGAGGACGGAAAGATCGAGCTCGGGTTCGACCCCGAGAGGAGGCTGATGCTGGTCGACGTGCTGGGGACGCTCGACGAGTGCAGGTTCACGTACAGGGGGATTCCGGTCAGCAAGGAGATCGCGAGGATATACTACCGGAACACCGCATGGTATGGTGCGGTCGAGGAGGCAAAGGCCGCCGACAGGATGCGATGGAAGGAACTCGTCAGGGAGGCCCCGGAGCCGCTGCCGCCGAGGCTCCGCACACTGATCTCACAGGTGTATGCCTCGTGCACGAACGAGATAACGGGCAGGGAGTGGTTCAGGGAGATACCGCCCGTGGAGGAGATACTGGGAGAGGTGAAGGAATTTCTCTCCGGCAGGACGGCCGTCGCCTGACCGGGCGCCGGGGAGGCGATCAAAATAGACGGGAGGTTTCTATGAGGTTGAGGCCGCTTCATGACTGGGTCCTGTTGAGGATCGAGAGAGAGGAGAAGAGCCCGGGAGGGATCGTGATACCCGATACCGCGAAAGAGAGGCCCAGGGAGGGGATCGTCGTTGCCGCCGGTCCGGGCCGCTACGAGGAGCCTGAGGAGGCCGGGAAGGGGGAGAAGAGGTTCATCGCCACAGAGGTGGAGCCGGGACAGAGGGTCCTCTACGAACCCTGGGCAGCCAACGAGGTAAGGCTCGACGGCGAGGAGTTCATCCTCGTCAGGGAGAGGAACATTCTCGGAATAAAGGAGGGCTGATGGACATAGAAGTCACTGTCGGAGGAGAAGCTCTTTCAATAACCGTGGAGAACCCCTTTCACATGGATACCGAAGGGGTGATCGCGCAGATACGGGAGTTTGCAGGCAAGAAGGGGGTGCAGCTGGAGGGGCTGGATATCGAGGGCCTGCTTCCGAAGATGGTAAGGGGGGTCGTCGGGTGTGAGGAGGGTTGCCCGGCCAACGCTAAGAGCCTCGTGGCTCAGGGATATGGAGACTTTCACCTGGAGTACATAGAGGGTGGAATCCTGGCCGCAAGCTGCCGCATCAACGGTTCAAGCAGCATGACAATAAAGGTATTCCCCGAGTTTTAACCCTTGGAGCCGAGTTCCCTGAGCCCCTTCAACGCCTCTTCGTTGCCGGGATCGAACTTGAGGGCCTTCTCGAACTGTGTGCTCGCGCGCTTTTTCAGTCCGGCCTTGAGATATATCCATCCGAGCCGGGCTTGGTGATCGCCGTTGAAGGGGTCGAGCCGTATGGCCTCACGTAGTGCCTCTTCGGCCTGCTTGAGCTTTCCCGGCAGCCTCGTCAGTGCAAGGGAGAGGCGGCTCCAGTACTTCGGCTCGGCCGGGTTCAGGCGGGTCGCCCACCTGAACGCGTCGACCGCCTGCCAGTAGTTGCCGGCCTTGTACTCGAGGACTCCGCGGCGGTACTGCTCTTCGGCGCGGGCCTCCTGGTCTGGAGGATGTGCCTCGGGGGTCTCTTCACGGGCGGGCTCTCCAGCGGCTGAGCCGTTCTTGAGGGTCTCGTACGACCTGCTTATGGCCTCGAAGATGTCGGTCAGTTTCTCTCTGAGGCCGTCTTCTGCGGAGCTGTAATGGCGGTCCGGATGAAAACGGCGGGCCATCCTGTAGTAGCCGCGCTTCAGGGTCTCGGCGTCAGCCCCCTCAGGGATGCCCAGCAACTCGTGCGGGGCGAGACTTTCGAGCCTGGCATGCAGCCCGGCCACCTCTTTGATGAAATCCGCCTCTTCGGTGTTCATTCAACAGATGGAGTTTGAAGGTCCTTCTCTTTTACGGCTGCATTGCCGGTGCCGGCGGCGGACTCTTCGGTGACGGAAGTTTCGTCCGCACACCTCGCGGCGTCGAGCTTCAGTGTCTCAATCTCGAGCCTCAGGGTGTCGGCCTCGAGGCTCAGTGACCTCAGCTTGTCGTGTGCGTCGTAGAGCTGGCGGCGCAGACTCACTATGTACAGGGCAGCGAAGAGCAGCAGGGCGACGAGCAGGACCACGATGCCTCTCCACTGCTTGCCCCGGTTCTGAACCCTCTCAAGTTCCTGTTCGAGTCTCGTCTTTTCGTTCAATGGAATCTTTTTACTTCAAAACGGTAGATTTCACACTCTTCGTCACGTGGAGAGAGCCCGGCCTTCATCTTTGCAATCCGAAGCTGCTCATCCACGGTATCAACCCCCTCGAGGTCCGGCAGCAGGAGCCCTTTACGGGGCCCCTTGACGACGATGACTCCGTAGCGCCTCGGGTCGAGCTCGGTCTGGTCAGAGACCGGTTCAGGCTCTGAGAGGACGTCTACCGAATAGGTTATAGATTCCAGCTCTTCCTCACCGACCGGTGCGAACCTCGGGTCCTGAGTGGCTGCTGCTATTGCGTTCTTGATGGTCTCCTCCGCCACGTTCGCCGTCGTGGGGGCGAAGGTGCCTATGCATCCCCTGAGTTGACCGCCCTTCTTGAGTGATACGAAGACGCCGGCCTTCTTCTCCATCTCCGGTGTCAGGTCTTCGGGTGGGTCGATGACGTGTCCGTGCCTCACATACTCCTCGACGGCCCGTTTTGCGAGAGAGACGAGGGGGTGCATCAGCTGCTCCTGTAGAGGGCGTAGTCGGCGAGGCAAGAGAGTGCTTCGCTGACCGGAGAGGAGGCAAAGACCTCCAGGGCCTCTTTCGCCTCCCTCACAAGACCCTTGGCGCGATTCATCGATTCTTCTATGGTATTGTACTTGCGGAAGAGGACCGAGAGCCTCGCAAGCCGCTCGTCGTTTCCCTTGTCGGTCCCCATGCCGGTCACGATCTCCTTCACTTCCCTCTTCTCGTCTTCGTCACAGACCTGGAGCAGGTAAATGAGCGGCATCGTTATCTTGCCTTCCTCGAGGTCCTTTCCGGGCCTCTTGCCGAGCCTCGACTCCACCGCCATGTAGTCGAGTATGTCGTCCATCATCTGAAAAGCCATGCCCGTCTTCATTCCGAAGTCGGAGAGGGCCTCCTCGTAACGCCTCTCCTTGTTGCCGAGTATGGCGCCGATCCTGCAGGCAGCGGATATCAGGGCGCCCGTCTTTGCGGAGATTATCTGTAGGTATTCCGCCTCCTTTATCTCCGGGTCTCCTATCTTGCTCAACTGGAGCAGTTCTCCCTCGGTCATCCGTGCGGTCGCCTCGGATAGGGCCTCCATGATCTTCTGGTTCTTCTGGCTCACGGCCACCCGCAAGGCGTTGGAGTAGAGGAAGTCGCCGACGAGCACAACGATCTGGTTGCCCCAGACCGAGTGGGCCGTCGGGCTGCCCCTCCTGAGCTCTGCGCTGTCGACCACGTCGTCGTGGAGCAGCGACGCAGTGTGTATGGCCTCTATGACACTGGCGAGGACTATCCTGGCATGCCCCCTGTATCCGCACAGTTCGGCGCCGAGCACGAGGAAGAGCGGACGGAGTCTCTTGCCGCCGCTGCGAACGACGTGGCTGCCGATGGACGGTATCATGAGGGCTGAACTGTTGAACAGGTTCAGGAGTTCGGCTTCCACTTTGCCAAGCTCTCCCGAATAGGTGGAAAAGACAGTGTTTACATCACAGGTTAGTTCTGGCATACCTTGTTTTTCGGGGATATCTGTAAGATTCGTTACACATAGCATAACATACAGATGACATGATATGGGATATCCAGCCCTAAAGTCAAGACTTCAACCTCAACTCTGATGGATCTGTCCCTGTTTCTGCCAGCTTTTTCAGGTCTTCAGGCCTGAAGGCACCCTTCTCGGTTATTATGGCGGTTATGTAACGCGCGGGGGTGACGTCGAAGGCCATGTTGACGACACCGACCCCCTCAGGAGCGATCCGGCATCCGCATACATGGGTGACCTCCTCGGCAGGGCGCTCCTCGATCGGTATCTCCTCTCCTGAGGAGAGCGTGAAGTCGATGCTGCTGAAGGGGGCGGCCACGTAGAAGGGGACACCGTTTTCCCGGGCGAGAACCGCCACGGAATAGGTGCCGATCTTGTTTGCAACGTCGCCGTTTCTCACCGTGCGGTCCGTGCCGACGATGCAGAGGTCTATCGCGCCCTTTCTCATCAAGGCGCCGGCGGAGTTGTCGGTTATGAGGGTCACGGGCACGCCCGACTGCATCAGCTCCCAGGTGGTCAGCCTCGCGCCCTGGAGCACAGGCCTCGTCTCATCGGCGATCACCCGGACCTCTTTTCCCTGCTCCATGGCCACGAGGATCGGCGCCGTGGCCGTGCCGTAGCCGCCTGTAGCGAGCGCTCCTGCGTTGCAGTGTGTCAGGACGGTTGCGCCGTCCCTGATGAACTCTGCGCCCCACGTGCCGATGGCCCTGTTCACGGCTATGTCTTCGGCGAGTATGGCCTCGGCTTCATCGACGAGGAGCCTCTTCAGTGCCTCGATCCCTTCATGCCGGTTCTCGTCCAGGAGGGTCTTGAGCCGTTCCATGGCCCAGCGGATGTTGACGGCAGTCGGTCTGGTCGATAGCATGGTGTCGATGACGGGACCGAGGGAGGCCATGAACTCTTCGTAATCGGCGGCCTTCAAGCCCTGTGCATGGAGGGCGACGCCCATTGCAGCGGCTATCCCGATGGCCGGGGCTCCCCGTATCTTCAGGGTCTTGATCGCATCGGCCACCATCCGGTAATCCGTACACTCGATGTAGGAAACCTCATGGGGCAGCCTGCTCTGGTCGAGTATCCGGACCCGGTCATCCGCCCATTCGATGCTCTTTATCACTCCTCGCCCTCTCTCTGAACACGCAGCGGCCTTCCACGCGGCACTTCGGCCGGTCGATGTTCGAAATACCCTCCTGCAGATAGATTAATTATAGCACAAAGAGGAACAGCAGCATGAATACGGTGAGGATGACT
Organism: Nitrospirota bacterium; assembly: GCA_011051565.1. Lineage (GTDB taxonomy): Bacteria > Nitrospirota > Thermodesulfovibrionia > Thermodesulfovibrionales > JdFR-85 > BMS3Bbin07. Next base: position 14,610 of record DRKX01000043.1, read on the forward strand.
ATTACGCTCACCGTGGCCCATGCCACGATGTTGAAGAGACGGGAGTTTGTGTATTCGCCCATGAGCTTCCTGTTGTTGGCCAGCCTCAGGGCGTAGAAGAGGACGAAGGGGAGGATGAGGCCGTTTACGACCGACGAGAGGACCATGAGCGTGACGAGAGGGGCTCCGGGTATCAGGACGAGGAGCGAGGCGATTATGACGATGGATGTGTATATCCACATGAACTGCGGGGCCTCCTTGAAGGTCTTGTTGACCCCGGCCTCCCATCCCATCGCCTCGCACGTATAATAGGCTGTCGCAAGGGGCACGATGATCGCACCGAGCAGAGAGGCGTTTGCAAGGCTCACGGCGAAGATGACCGAGGAGAACCTCCCGGCAAAGGGCCCGAGTGCCAAGGCAGCCTCGCTCGCCTCGTTGATCCTGATCCCGGCCGGAAAGAGCACCGTCGCGCAGGTGACTATTATGAAGAACGAGACAATGTCCGTTATGCTGCATCCGAGTATCACGTCGAGCTTTGATGCGCCGTAGTCCACCTTCTTTATCCCCTTCTCCGCGATCGAGGACTGCAGGTAGAACTGCATCCACGGAGTTATGGTCGTACCGATTATGGCGATTGTCAGCATGATATACTCTGGGTCCGTCTTGACCTCGGGCACTATGAGTCTCTTGAAGACGAGCGACCAGTCCGGTTTCGCCATGATGCCGGACACCACGTAGCCGATATAGATTATGCATGCCAGCAGGAGCACGCGCTCCACCGTGCGGTAAGTGCCCTTCGTGACGAGCAGCCAGATGGCGGTCGAGCCCACCGGGACCATCACGTACTTGCTGAACCC
>DRKX01000044.1 GCA_011051565.1 Nitrospirota bacterium
CTCCGTCAGGCCCTGTTGCAGGGCCTCTGCGCGATCCGCTCCCACATCTCCTCGGTGAGTTCGTCAATATACTCGCTGATCGTGAATGTCTTGCCGCACTCCGTGCAGCACAGTCTCGCACTCCTTCAGCCTATGAACAGCCTGAGTTCGGCCCTGCAGCCCCTGCATAGCGGTCTACTTTCGCCCACCGGTCCACACCTCCATGACGAGGCCGTTTGACTCCAAGGTGTACAGCCCCTGCACAGCAACCCTGTTGTCCGCCGGTCCACCCCTGTGCCGCTGCCGCTGCGGGAACCTCACAGGCCGTACTCCTTCCACCTCTCGTCCACGAGCCTCTTTATCTCTGGCGCCATGACGACGTCGTCGGGCCACTCACGGCCGAACCCTTCCGAGGGCCACTTCTTTGTCGCGTCTATTCCGAGCTTGCCGCCATAGGCTGGTATCCTCGATGCGTGCTCGAGCACGTCGAGCGGTCCCTCCAGTATCACGATGTCCCTTGCAGGGTCGACGTTGTTGCCCAGTCTCCAGACGACCTCTCCCGTGTCCTGTACGTCGACCCAGCCGTCGACTATCAGGATCATCTTCGTGAAGCTCATCTGTCCCATTCCCCAGAGAGCGTACATTACCTTCCTGGCGTGTCCGGGGTAGCGCTTGTCTATGGAGACGATGGCGATATTGTGGAAGACCCCCTCTACAGGGAGGTTCATGTCGACGACCTCGGGGAGCTGCTTCTTCAGAAGGGGCAGGAATATCCTCTCCGTAGCCTTTGCCATGTAGCAGTCCTCCATCGGGGGCTTGCCCACGATCGTTGCAGGGTATATCGCGTCCCTGCGGTGCGTTATGCACGTGATGTGGAACACCGGGAACTCGTCCTTCAATGAGTAGTAGCCCGTGTGGTCTCCGAACGGTCCCTCCACCCTCCTCTCTCCGGGTTCACAGTAACCCTCGAGCACTATCTCGGCGTTCGCCGGGACCTCGATATCCACCGTCTCGCACTTGACGAGCTCGACCGGCGACTTCCTCAGAAACCCGGCAAAGAGCATCTCGTCTATGCCCTCGGGGAGGGGGGCCGTCGAGGAGTACATGACCGCAGGGTCGGCCCCCACGGCAACCGCCACCTCGAGCCTCCTGCCCATCTTTTCCGCCTTGCGGTAGTGCCTGGCGCCGTCCTTGTGCATGTGCCAGTGCATCCCCGTGGTCTTCGCATCGTAGACCTGCATCCGGTACATGCCGCAGTTGCGCTCCCCGGTTTCCGGGTCTTTCGTGAAGACCATCGGCAGGGTGATAAACCTGCCGCCGTCGTCTGGCCACGTCTTGAGCACGGGAAAGATGTCGAGGCTCGGGTCGTCCCGCCGGATCACCTCCTTGCAGGGACCGCTCTTCACGTATTTCGGCAGGAAATCGCTCAGCCTCTTGAGCTTCGGCAGGGCCTTCAGCTTCTGCATGAGGTTCGTCGGTATCTCAGGCTCGAGAAACTCGAGTATCTCCGTGCCGATGTCGTCGAGCCTGTCGACCTCGAGGGCGAGGTTCATACGCTCGTAGGACCCGAAGAGGTTCACCACGCATGGGAATTCGGCGCCCTTCGGATTCTCGAAGAGGAGCGCAGGACCGCCCGCCTTCACCACCCTGTCGTTTATCTCCGCGATCTCCAGCACTGGATCGACCTCGGCCTTTATCCTCTTCAGTAAACCCCTGCCGTCGAGAACCTTCATGAATTCCCGCAGGTCCTTGTATGCCATGTCGTCCTCCTCATAGATGTGCCGCGTTTTTCTGTCTATTATATATCTACGGCCTCGTTTTTAGAAAGAATTCAGCCGGTTAATCGGCACCCGGACAAAAGTCTTGAAAAAGGTTGCCTTTTAGTATAGAATTTCTTTATACTTTTGCGTGAAACAGGGAAAGGGGCACGGGGTGTCCTGCTGGTCTCGATCATGAAAGGTGGTGGTAGAGTATGTAAACCTTGGGAGAGAGGGGAACTGTATTGCTTTTGGAGATGTATCGAGAACACGAAATCAAAAAAACTAAAAACTACTTGATGGAGGTGCTTTGGGATGAGGAACAGTTTGAAGATAATGATGACGGTGTTGACACTGCTTGCTTTGCTTTCACCTGCCTACGCACTGAGCCCGGCTGCGGTTAAAGAGCTCGATGCAGTGCTGAGCCAGGGTCCGGCCAACAAACATTTCCAGGTAAACGCAAACCAGCTCTACAGCTGGATCAAGGCGAAGAAGAACGACTTCCTGGTTGTCGACGTGAGGATGAAGGCTAAAGATTACCAGGGGGGGCATGTTCCAGGTGCAATCCATATCCCATACAATGAGATCCTCAAGCCTGAGAACCTCAAGAAGCTTCCGAAGGACAAGATACTCGTTCTCTACTGTTACACCGGACAGACTCAGAACCTCCCGGTGGTTGCCCTGCGCGCACTCGGTTACGATGCCCGTGTGCTGGCGTTCGGTTATACCTCGTGGGCGAAAGGTTACTGGGGCGGCAACATGATGAAGAGGGCCATCGGCAACGCAGCCAAGAAGAACTTCCCGATAGAGAAATAAAACAATCTCCAAGTCTTTGGGCAGGGGAGGGGGTATCCACTCCCCTGCCCAGCAGTTCCCCCTCCCTATTAAGGATGCTGACCGGACTATAACCCTGTGGATGGAAGGAGATGGATACGGAACGTACTTCTCTCAATACAACCCCTTATCTCTTGGCAGTTTCATTCTTCACGCTCGCCGCTCCGGTGGTGCTCTACTCCCTGAGGTTCCTCGACGACAACAGGCTGACCCGCTGGCCGTGGGTCTTCACCGGTGTCGAGCCGGCGAGGATCTTACTCCTCCTCATTCCGGCCGTAATGATTGCCTACGCGATGTCGAGGGTCTCGTTCTCCGGATACAGGCCCGTGTTCATCTTTATCTCCGCCTTTGCAGTTGCCTCGGTCTTCTGGAGCGAGCCCGAGGTGATCGTGGATACGTCGAGGTACTTCACCCAGGCCAAGCACCTGGAGCTGTTCGGCGTCAGGTACTTCTTCAATGAATGGGGAGAGAGCATACTCGCGTGGACGGACCTGCCGCTGATACCCTTCCTCTACGGGGTCATCCTGAAGCTTTTCGGTGAGAACAGGCTCTACGTCCAGGTGTTCACTGCACTCCTCTTCTCCACGACGGCCGTGCTCACGTACCTCGTTGGCAGGATACTCTGGGACGAGGATACGGGGTTCAATGCCGGAGTGCTCATGTTCGGCATGCCGTACCTCCTGATCCAGACGCCGTTCATGATGGTGGACGTCCCGACCATGTTCTTCATGACGTTCATGGTCTTCACATTTCTCATGGCCATGGAGCACGGCGGAGCGCTCTGGATCGTATCCTCCGCTGCAGCCATATTCTTCGTCGTATTCTGCAAGTACTCTACATGGCCCATGCTTTCGGTGCTCCTCGTCATACTTGCTGTGTACATGCGGAGGGACTGGAAGGGCCCGCTCGCCAAGAGCACCGTTATCGCCCTGCTTGCGGTCTTGTTCATCGGCACGGTGATCCTGCTGAAGCTCGACTTCTTCGTGGGGCAGATAAAGTTCCTCTTCAGCTACCAGGTGCCGGGGCTCAAGCGGTGGGGCGAGAGGTTCACGTCGACCTTCCTCTTCCAGATACACCCGTTCATCTCTGCGGCCGCCCTCTTCTCCCTCTATGCAGCGCTCAGGAGGCGGGACCCCAAATACCTGATCGTCTGCTACCTGATCCTCCTCGTCTTCCTCTTCCAGGTGAGGCGCATACGTTACGTCATCCCGCTTATGCCGATGCTTGCGCTGATGGCCGCTTACGGGCTGAGGGAGATCAGGCTCAAGGACGTGAGGAGGTTCATCGTCTTCTGCATCGCGGCCTCTTCGCTCGTGCTGGCCGTCTCCGTATACCTGCCCTTCCTGCAGAGATACAGCACCGTGAACCTGCGGGAGGCGGGCAGATACCTCGACTCGCTCGATATCAGAGAGATCGAGGTCTTTACCCTGCCCCAGAAGAGGTCGTTTGTCAATCCCGCCGTGGCGGTTCCCATCCTCGACCTCTTCACTGACAAGGAGATCGCATACGACTACGAGGTGAACAGGAAGTTCGGCCGTCCCATACCGGCCGAGAGGCTCAAGAAGTCTTCCCTGAGGTTTACGTGGCTCTACAAGAATCCCGTTTACTACAGGAGCGGCGTCGAGAGGCCCGGACGTCCCGGTGCCGTGGTCGTAATATCCCAGAGGGTCGGGCAGCCGCTGCCGGATTACGTGCGCAGGAAGGTGCGGGGATACCGCCGATCCAGGGTCTTCAGCTCGGCCACCGGTATCTTCAGGTACAGGACCATGGTGACGGTCTATGAGCGCAGGGGCAGGGCGGTTAAGGATTGA
>DRKX01000045.1 GCA_011051565.1 Nitrospirota bacterium
AGTCCTTCCACCCGGACGCCCTGAGCAGTTCCTTCGCCTTCTCCGGGTTGTACTCATATTTCCTGACATCGGGGTTGTAGGGCCACGTGCCGGGCACGTAGGGGCCCGTTGCAACGGAACCGAGGCCGAAGAGCACCACGTCGATGATCTCCTCCTTGTCTATCGCGTATGCGATCGCCCTTCTCACGTTTATATCCTTGAAGAATGGGTGTTTGAGGTTGAAACCGAGATAAGTATACGCAAAGACGGGGTAGCGGAATTTCTGAAAATTCTCCCTGTAAAACCGGGTATCTGTCTGCTTGCTGTACTGTATCGGCGTCAGCCCCATGAGGTCGACTCCTCCTGCCCTCAGTTCCATGAACATCGTCGCCTGGTCCGGGATCACCCTGTATATGTAGTAATCGAGGTAGGGCCTGCCCTTGAAGTAGTCCCTGTTGGCCGTGAGCACGAGCTTCTGTCCGGGAATCCACTGTTTGAGCTTGAAAGGGCCGAGACCGACGGGGTTTCTGCCGAGAGCGGACTTCGTTATGTCCTTGCCCTCGAGCAGGTGCCGCGGCAGCACCGGGAGGTTTCCCCAAGTGCTGAGAGCCGGCGCAAAAGGCTCTCCGTACGTGACCCTGAACGTATACCTGTCGAGCACCTCCGCCTTCCTGACCTGCAGGAAGTCCTCCTTGTAGGCGGTCGGGGTCTTTTCGTCGATTATGGTCCTGTAGCCGAACATCACGTCGTCGGCCGTGAACTCGACTCCGTCGGTCCACCTCACGCCTTTCCTGAGGCGGAATGTGATGGTGAGGCCGTCGTCGGAGACCTCCCAGGACTCTGCAAGGTCGCCTATGATCTTGAGATCGGTGTCGTACTTCACAAGGCCGTTGAATATGAGGCCTGCGACCTCGTGGGAGGCGCTGTCGCCTGCGAGCACTGGAATGAGTGTGCTCGGCTCGCCGATCGAACCGACCACGAGGGCATCTCCGTAGGCGGGGGTATCGGCCGGAACACTTCCCGTGCCTGAAACAGTCCACGGCACAAGGAGCGCGGCCGCCACAAGTATCGTTACCGCAATATGTGATCTCATCGGTGTGGGTATATTATATCACAGATGTAGCCCCCTGCTCTTCTGCGGCACTGTCTCACCAGCACCCCGGCCCTGATGGGCCGGTGGAGGTTCACCGGGCAGGAAAAAAACGATGATATTTTACCGTCCCTTGGGATATGCTCATTGCTAAACGCCAAACTGGCGCGGGATCCACCAACTACAAACTTAGGTAACCAGGAACTCCAGTATTGCTGCAAGCAGAACCGCTCCGGATGCAGGCAGCAACTTCCTGAACACCCCCCACATGTCGGCCTTGAAATACTCCCTCGTGAGGATGAGGCAAACGTGGACCGGAGAAAGCAGCACGCCGATAAAGCCTGATGCAAAGGCGAGTGTGAACGAATGCGGGTCACTGCCCGTAAGGCTCATTATCAGCGGGAACGTGCTGCCCACGAAACCGACGGTTATCCCGGTCAGCACGCCGGTCAGAAACGGCAGCAGAAAGAGTATCGGCATCATGGGGATGTGGTTCTCAGAGAAGGACCTGCTGATGTTGCCCACTGCACCGGAGATCTCGAGCGCCTCCTTGAAGAACATCACGCCCAGGATCAGCACAACCACGTCCCGGGAAAAACCGTATCTAAGGGCCTCGGCCGCCTTCCGGGGCGGATACCTGAAGTATACCATCAAGGCCAGGACCAGGATCACGAGTGCGGCGTGGAGTTCCATCCGCCATATGATGACGAGCCCGAGCAGGATCACTATCGGGAGGAAGCTCCAGAGCCCCCTGCGCGAGACACTCTCGCTCCTGCCGTAGCTCCCCTTGATCCCCTTGAGCCCGATGAGCCCCACCACGAACATGGTCACCGCGTAGGAGAGGTTGAGAAGTATGAATGTCCTCACCGGGATCGAGGTGAGGACGGAGGCGAGTATGATGCCGGGATACAGTGGGAGTATGAACTCCCAGGGGTGCCTGAACCAGTAGTTGGCAAAGGTCTTCTCCTCAGGCGTGATCGACAGGTCCCTCGTCGCCTCCTCCACCATAGGAGCCGAGAAGTACGCCCCGCCCACGGACGGCAGCATGCCGATCAGAAGCGGCATGGATATGACGACGGCCTTCTTGTTCCGGAAGAGCCCCTTCATCGACTCCATCATCCGAGCGAGGATGGCCTTGTCCCTGAGTATGAATTCGAATATCCGTATGAACGTCAGGGCCACGAGGAGTTTTACAGTGATGCCCGCAGTCAAGGCATTCCTCACGACCAGCAACAGGCTCGACGGCTTCATGAGATAGAGAAGGGCGAGTGCGCCCGAAGCGGTAAGCAGCACATAGCCGACGTTCCACTTCCGCCTGAGCAGAAAGAGGATCAGTGCGAAAACCGTCACCAAGCGGAGCAGGTCCAACATGGGCCTTAATTATACCAGAAAGCACGGCCTCCATCCATGCCCGGCGCATCCGACCGGTTCGCGGTTTTTTTCCCTTCAGGAGTAACGGCGCTCGACTTCGACTCTCACCGGAGTGCCGCGGTTCAAATACCAGAAGGAATCCTGTAAAATAGTACTTGGGAAGGGGGTGTAAACAGAGGAGGAGTTCATGGGTTACTATGTCATTCTGAGCACCCTGACGGACGAGGGCAGGAAGACCCTCAAGGAGAAGCCCGACAGAGTCCTGGAGGTCAACAAGGAGCTTGAATCCATGGGGGTCAAGGTCAAGGAGCAGTTTGCCGTGCTTGGACCTTACGACTTTGTAAACATCGTCGAAGCACCGGACAATGAGACCATAATGAAGATGTCCGCGGAGATAGGTTCAAGGGGAACGGTTCAGCTTCTCAGTATGGCAGCCATCCCTGTCGGTGAACTGATAAGTAAAATGAAGTAGAAAAAAACACCCCCTTCCTTAATTCACGGTCTCTTCGGTCCCCGGCGTGTTCAGCCCGGAACCTCGGTTCGGCCCTCAGACCCCGTGACTGCCGCGAGGGAAAACTTGACATTCGAGGGATGAATATAGTTAAATAGTTTAGAACTTGCTTGACAAGCTGACCCTTAGGTTCAGCCATCCATAAATCAGTTGAAGAAGGAGGTTCATCATGCCAGAGGCAAAAGCCGACCAGGTACTCGACACAAAGGGGCTGAACTGTCCGATGCCCGTGCTGAAGACCAAGAAGGCCCTCGACGGGATCGAGTCCGGACAGGTTCTCGAGGTCATAGCCACTGACCCCGGCTCTAAGTCGGACATCCCGGCACTGCTGAAGAGGCTCGGACACGAACTCGTGGAGACACGGGAAGAAGGTGGTGTAATATCCTTCCTTATAAGGAAAAAGTAGCCTGACCGCCTCCAGCGCAGGGAGCCGTCACCCTGCGCTGGGGCATGACCAGTGCTTTCGGGATTGACTTAACCGCCTGTAAATGTTATATTTTCTTATGCTGAGGCTTACGATCTGTCTAACCGTCGCAGTGCTGCTTCTTCCTCGATCCGCATTCTCCGAGATATACAGGTATGTCGATGAGAACGGGAACGAGTACTACACGAACACCCCCTTGCAGAAGGACGCAGAGCTCATAGTCAAGGACAAGAAGGCCCCAGCACCCGCTGGGGCTGATGAGAACGCCCGTGCATACATCAGCGAGGCCTCGGTCGAAGAGTACAAGGTTATCGCCGAGAAGACGGCGAAGAGATATGCGCTGGATCCCGACCTTGTAAAGGCGGTGATAGAGATCGAATCGGGCTGGAACCCGCGTGCCGTCTCAAGCCGCGGCGCAATAGGCCTCATGCAGCTCATGCCAGAGACGGCCTTGGAGATGGGTGTCGGAAATCCCTATGACCCGAGGGAGAATATCGAGGGCGGGGTGAAGTACCTCAAGCGCCTGCTCAGGAGGTTCGGAGATATCGAGTTGGCCCTCGCCGCCTACAACGCAGGCCCTTCGGTGGTGAAGCGCTACGGCTCCGTACCGCCGTATGCCGAGACCCTGATGTATGTACAGGACATCCTCTTCCAGTACAACAACGACGGTGCAAAACGGGCGAAGCAGGACGGAAGAGGAAGGGAGCGCTTCTACAAGGTCGTCTTCGAGGACGGACGCGTCCTGTATACGAATACACCCGTATACCTGAATGGACCCTCGTCATTTTAGGTCCCTTTGTTTTATAATCTCCGTACATTATGGAAGAAGAACAGAAGAAGATCGCAGAGGAGATACTCGGGCTCAAGGAAGAGCGTCGTGCCGTCATTCTCGCTCACAACTACCAGCGGGACGAGGTACAGGAGATTGCGGATTTCACCGGCGACTCGCTCGAGCTCTCGCGCAGGGCCGCAGGTGTAGACTGTGACGTGATAGTATTCTGCGGCGTGAACTTCATGGCCGAGAGCGCTTCGATCCTCTCTCCGGAGAAGACCGTACTACTGCCCGAACTGGAGGCGAACTGCCCGATGGCCGACATGGTGAGGGTGAGCGGTGAACGGAAGGTCTGGAAGACGTTTCCGGGTTATGATGAACAGCCCGGCTTCACCTTTCCGCACGACTTCACGCTGAGGGACATGAAGAAGCAGCACCCCGGCGTGCCGGTCGTGACTTACGTGAACACCACCGCCGACGTGAAGGCCGAGAGCGACATCTGCTGCACGTCAGCCAATGTCGTGAAGGTGATCGAGTCTCTACCGGACGAGGAGGTGATCTGCATACCGGACAGGAACCTCTCTGCGTGGGCCGCCAGGAATACCGGCAAGAAGATAATAGCATGGGACGGGTTCTGCCACGTGCACGACAGGATCACCGCAGAAGACGTGGAGAAGGCGAGAAGGCAACATCCTGACGCCCTGCTCATGGCACACCCTGAATGCCGCCTCGAGGTGCTCGAACTCGCCGACCACGTGACGAGCACATCCGGAATGCTCAGGTTCGCAAACTCCTCCGACGCCGGCGAGTTCATCGTCGGGACGGAGATCGGCCTGCTGTACAGGCTCAGGAAGGAGAACCCCGACAAGACCTTCCATCCCCTGAGGAAGGACATGATATGCCCGAACATGAAGAAGACACGGCTGTCGAGCGTGCTCAGGGCCCTGAAAGAGCTCACACACGTCATAAAGGTTCCCGAGGACGTGAGGGTGAGGGCGAAAAAGGCGCTCGACAGGATGTTAGAGATAAAGTAGTGGGCCTCGACGGGACGTTTCATATCCTCACACTCGGCTGTCCGAAGAACAGGGTTGACTCCGAGACGGTCATCTCGCTGCTGACCCGCAGGGGGCTCCGCCATGTCGACGACTCAGCAGACGCCGGTACCGTACTCATCAACACCTGCGGCTTCATTCAGGACGCCAAGAAGGAGTCCATAGAGGAGATACTCGACATCGCCTCTCGGAAGGCCGACGGCCAGAGGATAGTGGTCTTCGGCTGCCTTGCCCAGAGATACGCTGAGGAGCTCAAGAGGGAACTGCCCGAGGTCGACGCATTCTTCGGGGTCAACAGCCACGACGATATACTCGGGTACATCGAGACAGAGAGTCCCGTCCCTGCGCACGCGGGACAGGGAGCCCGCCCTCCCGCCCCCTATGCCTACATAAAGATCGCCGACGGCTGCAACAGGGGCTGCAGCTTCTGCGCCATACCGGCGATAAGGGGCCGCTTCGCGAGTCTCCCGCCCGAACATATTGTGCAGCAGGCTGCGGAGCTGATAGACTCCGGCGTAAGGGAGCTTGTACTCGTAGCCCAGGACACAACGTCCTACGGCAGGGAGTTCAGGGGATACGGCCTCTGCGAGCTCATCGAGGATATCACCTCCATCCCCGGAGACTTCTGGCTGAGACTCCTCTACCTCTACCCCTCCGCCGTGGACGAGAGACTGATCGAGACCGTGGCAGGCAACGACAAGGTCTGCAAGTATCTCGACATCCCGCTTCAGCACTCGGAAGACAGGATACTCGGGCTCATGAGGAGGAAAGGGTCGAGGAACGTGTATTCGGCGCTCGTCGGCGGCATCAGGTCCAAGATACCCGACGTCACCCTCAGGACGTCTTTCATCCTCGGCTTTCCGTCCGAGAGCGACAAAGAGTTCAGGGCACTCCTCGACTTCGTGAGAGAGGCGGGATTTGAGAGGCTTGGGGCCTTCACATACTCGAGGGAGGACGGCACGGCTGCCTATGGTCTCGGCGACGACGTGCCTGAAGAGGAGAAGGAACGCCGCTACCACGAGCTCATGATGCTCCAGGCAGGGATATCCCTCGAGAAGAACCGCTCGATGCTCGGCAGCGTGGTAAGGGTGCTCGTGGACGAGACAGACGGCGACGTCGCCATCTGCCGCTACCAGGGTCAGGCCCCGGAGATAGACGGTGTGGTGATCGTCGAGCACACCGGCAGCAGCGTCAGGAAGGGCGGGTTCATCGAGGTCGAGATCACCGAGGCATACGACTACGACCTGAAGGGTGAGCCGGTATGAGTCTCCGTCAGCTCGGCCTCCACGTCTCTCTCTTCGTCGTGACGTTTTTCACCACACTTGCAGCCGGTGCACTGCAGATGGGGATAAACATCATCGAAGAGCCCTACAGGCTGATCGAGGGACTTCCGTTCTCCGCCTCGCTGATGGCCATACTGCTCACCCACGAGCTCTCCCACTACTTCGCTTCCAGGAGGCACCACACCTCTGCCACCCTGCCCTACTTCATCCCCGCACCGTCCATCATAGGCACATTCGGCGCCTTCATCAAGATGAAGTCACCGATAATAAGCAGAAAGGCCCTCATAGATATAGGCGCGTCAGGTCCGATTGCAGGGTTTGCAGTCGCACTCGCCGTCACCGTCTACGGACTCTACCACTCTGAGTTCGTCTCCATATATTCCGGCCAGATCGGGATCGTCCTCGGAGACTCCATCCTCTTTTCGCTCCTCTCGAGGCTGATCCTCGGCGCCCCTCCCGAGGGTAAGGACATACTCCTGAACCCTGTGGCGTTTGCCGGCTGGATCGGCTTCTTTGTCACCTCGATGAACCTGCTCCCCATCGGCCAGCTCGACGGCGGGCACATCGCGTACGCCCTGCTCGGCGGAAAGAACCACAGGAGGCTCTCTTTCACGCTCACAACCCTGCTTGCAGTGGCAGGGCTGTCAGCCATATACCTATCCTACGGCCTGCCGTCGTCGCCCCTGATCTCAGGGCTCAAGAACCTGCTCTGGGAAGGGTGGGCCATATGGGCGCTCCTGCTCTACATACTCGGGCTGAACCACCCGCCGGTCATCTACTGGGAGATCCCGCTCGAGCGGAGCAGGAAATACATCGGCTGGATCGCCCTCGCCATATTCGTACTGACCTTCATACCCGTGCCCTTCAGGGTGATGTAGTCCGGGGCTCCCCGCCGCTGCCTGTCATCTCATGCCCATCATGCCGCGGCCTCCGCACATGTGGCCACCGGAGAGAGACCCGAGGAACGCGGCAAGGTCGTCTATCTCGGCATCGGTCCAGACCTGGCTCCTTATCTGAGTGATCACGGGCGACACCGTTCCGGGAAAATCACCCTCATAGGGGTCGTCGATACCCGACACGGTACCCCTGACCACGAATTCGACCGCATCACGGATCCTGTAGTACTTGCCGTTGTGCATGTATGGATAGGTGCAGAGCAGCTGCCTCAGGGTCGGGGTCTTGAACTTGCCGATATCTGCGGGAGCGCCCGTGACATAGTAGAGCCCGAGGTCATACCCCTCGTAGTCAGGCACATCCGGATTCGGGAAGAGCGGCTCTCCAGTGGCGTCGTTCGTTCCTGTCTCGTACCCCTGGCGGAAGACACCGATGTTGTGAAAACCGCCATCCGGTGAATCGGAGTACGTTACGTCCGTAAACAGTGGAGCGGGATGACACGCAGTGCAGTTGCCCTTTCCCTCGAACAGGGCCAGGCCTCTCAGCTGGGCCTCTGAAAGTGCGCCGGAATCTCCTGCAACGAAGGCGTCATAGGGCGTGTCGAATGCAAGCACCGTCCTCTCGTAGGAGGCGATCGCCTTTCCCACGGCCTGGAAGACGACGGGGACTTCATAAGGTGTACCCAGATACTGTTCCACCTCGGGAAACGCCCGCAGGAGAGAGTCCCTGTATCTGTTGAGCACATAGCCGGCCACGTTTTCTGGCGTGTTGTTCATCTCGAGAGGGTCCTGTATGGGGCCGAGGGCCTGCGCTTCGAGACTCGTGCCGGGCAGCGGGTCACCGGTCAGGGGATCTGTCAGGTAACGTGCCCTGCCGTCCCAGAACTGGCTGTGCTGGAAGGCCGCATTGAACACCGTGGGAGAGTTGCGTTTTCCCTGCCGGCCGTAAACACCGGTGGAACGGACACCGCCGTCGGAAAAGCCGAACATGGGGCTGTGGCACGTAACACATGCGACCCTCGTCCTGCCCGCATCTGGATCGGACAGGTTGCGGTCCGCAAAGAGCCTCTTGCCGAGCTGTATCTTCTCAGGTGTAAGTGGATTCGACTCCGGCACAGGGACCACAGGCTCGCCAGCCTCTGCCGTGAACCCTGTAGCCCCCCAAACAGCGAGCCCCGGTGTCAAAAGAATGAACAAAACGACCGAGGCGAAGACTACTACATGGAACCGTCTTTTCATCGTGACCCTCCCTCCCCTTAAAGTGTCCATAATGGCTGCCCCATGTCCTCCTTATATCACACCCGGTCAAGCCTGTCAAGCCGGCAGTTGGATCGGTCCCGACAGGCCCCCAGGCGCATTCAACCCGTAAGGTGCTGCAATGAACAGCCTGCGCGGCTGCTGACAAAAGACCGCCCATGCAACGGCCACACCATCCCCGGGCAACCCAACCCTCGTGCCGGCGACCGGCCTGCTGATTGACATTTACACCCTGCATTCACTATACTTTCTTTAGAACAGCCCGAAACAAGACAGCGATGTCCCTGGGGGAGGCGGAAGCCTGAGAGCCCTGCAATCATCCGTGCGGGGGACCCCTTGAACCTGATCCGGGTCATGCCGGCGTAGGGAAAGGGATGGAGGCCGTATTCCATCCAGGGATACGGTTTTTTGTTTTTCCACACGGAGCCGGGGCATACGGAGGACTCTTCCGGCGGGCTGAAGCCGGAAGCACCAAGAGGTTCGATCCCCGGTTCGTGCATGGACGGCACTGCGGCATACGTCATGAAGATACGTTTGAACGGCGAGGAATACGTAACCAGGGATGCAAGGAGTGTGGAGGACCTCCTCAAAGAGCTCGACATAGACCCAGTGCGGGTTGCGGTGGAGGTGAACCTCGAGATCGTCAGAAAGTCGGACTACAGCGGAGTCATGCTGAAAGACGGGGACACGGTCGAGGTCGTGAGTTTTGTCGGAGGTGGATGCATGCGCACTCCGAGCCGCGGGCGCGCGGATTTTTAACGAACCAAAGGAGAGTCTCATGGAAGACAGGCTTGTCATAAGAGGTATAGAGTTCAGATCGAGACTATGGGTTGGAACCGGCAAGTACAAGGATTTCGAGGAGACTGCAAAGGCGGTCGAAGAGTCCGGGACCGACGTGGTGACCGTTGCTGTACGGAGGGTGAACATACTCGACCGCAAGACACCCAACCTGCTCGACTACATAGACCCGAAGAGATACAAGATACTGCCCAACACCGCCGGCTGCTACACGGTCGAGGATGCACTGAGGTACTCGCGTCTTGCAAGGGAGGCCGGCGTGTCGGACATGGTCAAGCTCGAGGTCATCGGTGACGACAAGACTCTCTTCCCCGATGTATGCGGACTCCTCGAGGCCACCGAGATACTCGCCAAGGAAGGCTTCATAGTCTTCCCCTACACCAACGACGACCCCATAGTCGCTAAGAGGCTCGTCGATGCAGGAGCTGCCGCAGTGATGCCCCTCGGTGCACCCATCGGCTCGGGGCTCGGCATAAGGAATCCGTACAACATAAAGATAATACTCGAGACCGTTGACTCGCCGGTAATCGTGGACGCCGGTGTGGGAACCGCCTCGGACGCCGCAACCGCCATGGAGCTCGGCTGCGACGCCGTGCTCATAAACACCGGCATAGCCGGGGCGAAAGAACCTGTTGCGATGGCTGCGGCCATGAAACACGCCGTCATAGCCGGCAGGCTCGCTTACAAGGCGGGCAGGATTCCGAAAAAGCTCTACGCGACTGCAAGCAGCCCGCTTGAAGGGATGCTGCTGTAGGTGAAACGGGCCGGAACAGCCAGCGGCATGAACAGCCAGCGGCAGTCGAAGCATGCTGATCCAAGCACGTATTGAGTGAGACAACGACGCCCCGTGGGCCGACAAGCTTAACCGGATCATCTTTATACCAAACATAAAAGAAAGAGGTTGAGATCATGACGCGGATAGAGAAGGCCAGAAGAGGAGAGATAACCGACGAGGTCAGGATATGCGCCGAACTGGAGGGTGTAGATCCTGAAAGACTGAGCAGGGACATCGCAGACGGTGTGACCGTTATCCTCAGGAACAAGACCCACAACATAGAACCGGTCGCGGTCGGCAGGGGACTCAAGACGAAGATCAACGCCAATATCGGCACATCGAGGGACCGCGTCTCGTTCGACGAGGAGATGGAGAAGCTCGACATACTCGTCCGATACGGTGCGGACGCGGTAATGGACCTCTCCACCGGAGGGCCGATAAAGGACATGAGGCTCATGATGCTCAGAAAGTCTCCGATCCCCGTCGGGACCGTACCCGTCTACGAGGCGGTCGTGAAGGCCGTAGAGGATCACGGCTCAATGGCTAAGATGACGGCCGACGACCTCTTCGATGTAATCGAGGAGCATGGCAGGGAAGGCGTCGACTTCGTGACCGTGCATTCCGGCCTCACGCTCGAGACCGTGAAGCACCTCCGCAACGAGAGCAGGATACTCGACGTCGTGAGCCGCGGGGGGGCCTTCCTGGTAGAGTGGATGATATACAACGGGCGCGAGAACCCGCTCTACGAGCACTACGACAGGCTGCTGGACATCGCCAGGAAGTACGACATCACGCTCAGCCTCGGAGACGGGATGAGGCCCGGCTGCATTGCCGATGCCACGGACAGGGCTCAGGTCCAGGAGCTGATCACCCTTGGAGAGCTGCATCAGCGGGCAAAGGATGCCGGGGTCCAGAGCATGATAGAGGGGCCGGGGCACGTGCCGCTGAACCAGGTGGAGCTGAACATCCGGATGGAGAAGGAGATATGCAACGGCGCGCCGTTCTACGTGCTCGGCCCGCTCGTGACCGACATCGCAATGGGCTACGACCACATCGCCGCCGCCATTGGCGCTGCAGTGGCTGCTTCGGCAGGGGCCGATTTCCTCTGCTACGTGACCCCTGCAGAACACATCCGGCTCCCCTCCACAGAGGATGTCAGGGAAGGGGTGATCGCCTCGAAGATCGCGGCCCATGCAGCTGATATCGCCAAGGGCATACCGGGTGCGATCGAGCGCAACAGGGAGATGGCACAACGGAGGAAGTCCCTCGACTGGAACGGCCAGATGGAGCTGAGCCTCGATCCCGAGAAGGTGAGGCGTTACCGCTCAGAGGTGCCGCCTTCTGAAACCGAGGTCTGCAGCATGTGCGGCGAGTTCTGCGCAATCAGGACTGTCGAGAAGGCCCTGAAGCGGAGATAACCGCTCCGCTGTCAGAGAGAGGGGGGCCCCTGGATGGCCTGAGCCGGGCTCAGAGGAGCCTACTGTAGAGATCTTCGAACCGGTCGGTGATCCTGTCCCAGTGGTAGGTATCGAGGACGTGTTTCTTCGCACCCTCTCTCACCCTCTCAACAGCCCTGCGGTCCCCTGTCAGAGCGCGAAGCTTCGCCGCAAGATCACCGACATCGGCGCTTCTGAAGGTGTACCCGAAACCGTCTATAACATCGATGTTCTCGGGTATGTCGCTGACAAGGCAGCAGTTGCCGTACACCATCGCCTCTAAGAGCACGATCGGCAGCCCCTCCATCTCCGAGGGCAGGACAAAGAGGCGGCTGTTCGATAGGAGTTCACGGAGCATCCTTCCCCTGACAAACGACGTGAAGACTATCTTATCGTCGCCTCGGGCGAGCCTCTGGAGCTCAGACTTGTATGCCTCTTCATGCTTGGCGTCACCGGCTATCACGAGTTTCAGGTCGGTCTCAAGCCTCCTGTACGCCTCTATCAGGTAGTGGGCCCCCTTCTCCCTCACGAGCCTCGCGAGGAAGAGGATGTAATCGTCTCCCTCCAGCCCGTACTCCCTGATGAGGGCCGGCTCCTCCGGCTGCGGCGGAGTGACTCCCGGAGGAATGTAGACGGCGTCTATCCCGTAAGTATCCTTCAGGTATCTCTTCTGCGTTGCAGAGACCACGGTTACGACATCGGGAAACTTGACGGACGGATACTCCGCCGCCTTCAGAAAGGACCTGCCGAACCTTCCGAACCTCGACCTCTTCCACTCGAGGCCGTGTCCCTGCACGACGACCTTCCTGCCGAGCAGCCTCGGTATGAAGCAGAACATCGCAGGGCCGAATGCATGGAAGTGGACGATGTCGACGTCCCTGTCGAGGCACTGTCTGAGGGATGCAAGGAACGAGGCCGTCAGCTTCTCGAGGCTCTTCGTCCTCAGGGTGGGTACGGTCTTTATCGTCATGCCCTTGTAGCGGCCGTCCCTCGCGCCGTAGTGCCTCATCGCGTAGACGACGACGTCGTGTCCCCTGCCAGCGAGCCTCGAGCCGAGTTCCTCGGTATACTTCTCGATCCCGCCTCCAAGCGGCATCCCTTTCAGCACGATATATGCGATCTTCACGTCACGACCTTCCCGTAGAGCTCACTAAGCCTCTTATAGTGGACCTCGTCGCTGTATTCCGCCTCGGCCCTCCTCCGCGCCTCCCTGCCCATCGCGACGGTCATAGACCGGTTGGAGGCGAGGTAACCGATCTTCTCCCTCAGGTCCTCGTGCTCACCGCACCTGAAGAGCAGGCCCGTCCGTCCGTCGACGACGAGCTCGGGAATGCCGCCGATGTCGGAGCCGACCACGCACTTGCCGTAAGCGAAGGCCTCGAGCACCGTCATCGGTGCATTCTCGTACCACTCGGAAGGAAGCACCAGGAAGGCAGCACCCCTGAAGAGGTCCTCGAGCTCCCTGCCGGTCTTATAGCCCTCGAACACGACGTTCTTCATCATCTTCTCCTCTGCATACGCCCTGTACTCGGCTTCCATAGGCCCGCCGCCGACTATCCTGAGCTGAACATCCAGCCCCATCACCGCATCAAGCAGCGTACGGACACCCTTTTCTCTGGAGAGCCTTCCCACATAGAGGATATAGCCCCGGCCTTCGTAGTCGGGCTCGTAGTCGGCGACGTTGACGAAGTTGGGGATGTGGACAAGCCTCCTTTCGTCCACGCCTATCTCCGCATGCTTCTCGAGCGAGAAGAGGCTCGGGCATATGAAGTACGCCACGTTCCTGCCGTATATGTCGAGCAGGCCGTGCAGCTCAGCCTCGACGAAGTGAAAGAGGCTCAGGACCCTTGACCCCTTCGTGCACCGGTTCCTCACCACCCTGATCCTGCTGGCCGAGAGGCACTCGGTGCATATGCGGCCGTCCCTGTAGAAGCTGTACGTGGAGCAGCCGAGTTTGTAGTCATGAAGGGTCATGACGACCGGAATCCCCCGCCTGCGCAGCACGTCGAGCACCGAGGGACATACCCTGTGATAGATATTGTGGGCGTGGGCCATGTCGGTCCTGTGCTCTGAGAGCAACCTCCGCATCAGCCTGTTGTTCTCGAACGAGTAGAGCATCCTGCAGGCGGTCCCGAGCTTCTTGAACAGGCCCTGGCCGGTGTCGAAGCTCATGGGCCTTCCGAAGTAGGCCTCGTAGGGTGAGGGCAGGTTCTCCTCGTGCTTCACCGAGAAGCAATGCACGCGGTGGCCGTGTGCCTCGAGCAGCCGCGTGAGCTCGAAATAATAACGCTCGGCACCGCCTCTCACGTAGTGGTAGTTGTTGATCTGGAGTATCTCTATCTTCTCAGACCCCGATGTATTCCCTGATGGAGACGAATTCATACTTCTTCAGCAGGGTGTTCAGTTTCCTCTCGGTACTGAAAGTGAGCGGAGACTGAAGGATTTTATACTTTAGACGCACATTACGCCTCGGCTGGTCCCTGTTGAACTCCCAGGGGTGTACGTAGAGCATCACAGGCTGACCGGACCTCCTGTACTGGGCAAAGCCCATGTTTATTATGAACTCGGGCAACAGCCTCAGGTATGTACCTCCGGAGAAGACCGTACTCACGCCGAGTATGCTGACCGAAGAGGGGAACACCCGGTATATGCGGTCTTCATGCACGGTGCGGCAGAGACCGCCGTCCTTCTTCTTGCTCGAATCGTACACGTATCCGTACTTCTCGAGCAGGCCGTAGAAGGTCGCCTCGTCCCTCGGGATCGTGTAACCCATCGCCCTGAAGCCGAGGATACGCCCTCCGGTGAGAGACGAGAGTATCTCGGACGACCTCCTTATGTCATCCTCCAGTTCATCCAGGGGGACATCACGGAGCGACTTGTGCAGGTAGCTGTGAGAGGCTATCTCGTGTCCCTCGTCCATTATGTATTTCACTATCTCGGGATGCCTCTCGGCCAGCCTTCCCACGACAAAGAACGTGGCACCGGCGTTGTAACGCCTCATGAGAGAGAGAATCCTGAGGGTGTTCTCCACCACCTGGCCCTCGTACTTCGGCCAGTCGTTCTTGTCCGCGAGCTCTTCGAATGTGAAGTTGTCCTCTACGTCGACGGTCAGTATATGCCTTTCCATAGAACCTTTCTTCCCGACTCCCTGAACCTCCTTATGTCCTCCTTCTTGGGAAAACTGAAATAAGTCGCCTCCTCAGGCGGGTTGGGCCTCGTCGGCGGCTCACCACCGTGTTCGGAGAAGAGCCTGAATGCCTCGAGCAGCGCGTCGACTGTCAGGAGCTTGGTCTTCCTGATCAGTGAGTCGAGGGTCTCGTCCTCCGAGATCTCCACCCTCATCTGCACGACTATGTCGCCGGTGTCGATGGTCTCGTCCATCAGGTGCACGGTCGTGGCCGTCTCTCTCTCTCCATGGTACAGGACCCAGAAACTGGGCAGCATGCCTTGATATCTCGGCAGCGGGGCATTGTGAACATTGATGGTCGCCCACCTTGCAATACGTATCACCCTCCTGGAGAATATCTGGCTCGCCGACAGGGAGACGATCAGGTCCGGGGCATCGGCCCTGATCTCCTCCACGGCCTCTGCCGAGTTTATATTCTCTATCCTCGACACGGGCACGCCGTACGCCCTTGCAACCGCATCCACCGAGTAGTACCTCCCGAACAGCTTCAGGTTCAGCCTCGACAGCACCTTGAAGGCAACGTACTGCACGCCTCTGTAGAGGAAGTATATATAGCCGAACCCAAGCTGCTCCGCCATGAGTGTCTTCCAGGTCCTCTTCTTCGCCGTAGGCGGCAACAGTACGATCTTCTTTATATCCGGCCCGGCGTGCGTCTCGAGCAGCCGCTGGATCGTCACCGGCAGGTAGAAGGGCTCGTCGGTCGTCACAATCACGATCCTGGCCATGGCGGATCACACCCCGTAACGTCCGACTATCCCGACCAGTGGACGGGCCGGCGATGCAGGCAGCGGTGATTTCACCTCAGTCTCCTCCTTATGGCTTCAGGGATATTCTTCATCCGCTTCAGGTTGAGAACGAACGACAAGGAGAGCTTCACGGGCAGGAGCAGGAAGTACCAGAGCAGCACCAGGGGATTGACCCCGACCGGCAAGGGCTCATAGCCGTACCTCTCCATCAGCGGACCCGTTATCTTCTGGCAGAGGTATATCTCCGTCCGCGTCAGCCCGCCTTCCCTCTTCCAGGCATCGAGCCTGCTGCCGTCTATGCCTTTCTTCGTTGTGAAACTCCTCAGCGACGAGCCCCCCTGCGGGATATCGAGCATCTCGGCATGAAAGTCAACGCCGAGGAAGGTGCATATCCTCCTCACTTCCGCCTCTGGCTCTCTCAGGAGATCCTCGTACTTCACGATCAGGACCCTCGGATGGTCGGTGAACGGACTCACGGCACGCACTGACGCCTTCCAGATCATGCTTATGGTGACCGGATGATAGTTTATCTTCGTCCTGATCGATTCCTTCAGCGGAAAGTTCCTGTATCCCTTCCACCTCCGCTTCCACTTGTACTTCTGCGAGAGCAGCACGGGACGTGGATCGCGGATCATGTTGATGACACGGGCATCAGGATACAGCCTGAGTATGTCGGCTATGTAGAGCACATACCTCGGGGTCTGGTCGCACGGGACCGGCTTGCCGTTCTTCATCGCCACATACCTCAGAAAGCGCTCGAAGACGACAACCGGCGTCAGCGGGCTGTCCTGGATCGAGAGAACGACGGTCTCGGCCTCGCCGGTGAAGCGTGACGGATCACCCTGCCTCCAGTAACTGTCGTGATCGATGCACAGGAGCCGCGCAGCCAGCCCGACCGCCTCGTCGAAGGAGAGCACGCGGCCGTAGTCGCGGGATGCACACAGCTGTTCGAAAAAGTGCAGCTCATGATGAAGCGTGAATATCATGGGATGATTACGCAGTATATGCCCCATCATCGTGGTGCCGCTCCGGCTGTTCCCCACGACGAATACAGGCCCTTTGATGTCGAAGTCGTCTCTGTTCAAATACGCTCCTCAGCTCCGCGAGCCCGGCTCTGTCCAAGGCAGAATCAGGGACGACGGAGGCAGACGAAAGTCTCTTCAGATGCGGCACTACGCAATGGAGAGGATGTTTCTCTCTTCCAGGAACTCGACAACCCTTCTGACCGAATCCTCCAGGTCAAACACCTCCGTGTCTATCACCATGTCGGGGTTCTCGGGTTCCTCGTATGGGGCCGATATACCGGTGTAGTTCTTTATGATCCCCGCCCTCGCCTTCTTGTACTGTCCCTTGGGGTCTCTCCTTTCGCACTCCTCTACAGAGCACTTCACGTATATCTCGAAGAAGTTGTCCTCCTTGAACCGCTGCCTGATATACTCCCTGTCCTCCCTGTACGGCGAGATGAAGGCCGCGAGCACGAGAATGCCGGCATCGGCAAAGAGCTTCGAGACCTCGGCAACCCGGCGGAGGTTTTCCTTGCGGTCCTCACGGCTGAAGCCGAGGTTTGCATTCAGGCCGTGACGTATGTTGTCGCCGTCGAGCACGTAGGTCCTGATTCCGCGGTTGAAGAGCACCCTCTCGACGTTGTGCACGATGGTGGACTTGCCAGAGGCGGAAAGGCCGGTGAACCAAACGAGTCCGCTCTTGTGATCATTGAGGCGGTTTCTGTCCGCCCTGTTGACGTATCCGTCATGCCATACTACATGATTTTTCATGGGCTCCTTGTCTCCGCATGTTTGCTGTTTACAGGACTCTCCCATCCCGGGGCGCTCCGCCCTCGTGATGCTCCTGCACGAGGCCTTCAATGCCCTTCACGTACGATCTCTCCGATCCTCTCCATCATCGCATCCAAGACCTTTCCTCTATTATACACCAGTTCCTCGACAGGAAATCTGAAGCCGTCACCCTCGATCGCGGCCTTGAGTTCCTGCCTCAACCCGGCCGCGTCCTCTATCTCGCGGTCCGGCCTGCACCACTTCTCGGGCCTTTCCGTCCCGTAAATCGCGAAGTACCTCGGCGCGGGCAGGAAGACGACGGGCTTCTCCATGGTCAGGAACTCGAGGGCCATTCCGCTGACATCCGTGATCATGACGTCCGAAGCGAGCATCACCGCGTCTATGTCGTGACTCACGGCAACCCTCACGTGGGGATTGCTCCTTTCGATGGAGGAGAGCTTCTCCCTCCAGTCGACACCCCCTGTCTTCCATTTCGCGGTTCCCGTCATCACGATGGGATGAAGCCGCAGCAACAGGTTGACGCCCATATCCCCGCACACACCGACGACCCTGTCTATCCACTCGGCCGTCGAAGAGAAGTCACCCCACGTAGGAGCATACATGACGGTCGGGAGGTCTGAAAGCCCGAGGGACTCGAGGAACGCCCCCCTGTCGAATGTCTCGGCCATCCTGACGAGCCTGTCCCCCCTGAGGTAACCCACCTCGTACATCCGGGGCAGTTCAGCCCCGTGGTGCTCGGCGGCGGCAAGGAGGGCACGCCGATGGAGCGGGCCGTTCAAGAAGAGGGCGTCGTACCTTCCAAGCAGCCTGACGTGCCTGAAGTCCTTCGAAAAGTTCAGTCCGGCCATGCCGTGGGTATAAAGGACCCTCGGACACCTCAGCTCGGCACCATAGGAGGTGACGCTGAGTTCGAGGAAGAGCCTTACGTCCACCGACTTGAGCCACGGGTAGGCGAATATGTTTTCACCGTAGACCATGCCGTACCTTGAGGAGAGGAAGCTGAACATCTCGCTCTTCTTCTTCCTGGTCACCGGAATCCTTCCCGTCGTGGTGAACAGCACCGGATGCATCATGTCGTCGTCCCTCAGGGCCTCGATCAGGTCCCTGATATGCTCCAGCGTGTACAGCTGGAAGACCGGAAACGCCACAAGAGACTTGGAGCCGAGCCGCTCGCAGTACTCCTTGACGGCACGCCCCTCCCCGCCGAGCAATGCCCTGTAGAAGGTATTCGATACACGGCGCACCGTAGGGCTGAAGAACATCGTCTCCCGCAGCTTCGCCTTTATCCTGCCGGACATGAACATGAGATTACACCCCTGGAGGCCTTGAGCTCACGGCACGACGGCCCAAGGCGGATTCTCAGTCGAAGAACTCCCTCACCCTTTCATAGTCCTCCCTGAAGTCGACCTCTATGCACTTGCAGTTGGAGATGTCAACCGGGTAGAAGTCCATCCCCTCCGCTATGCATATCTCTATGCCCTTCTCGAAGTAGTCGTTGTCACTGCACCTCCTCAGGCCGTCGAGGAACCGGACGAAGTCGCGCCCTGAGATCTTGTTCACCCCGACGGACTCCCCCTCGGGATCCTCGACTGACTTCGATATCTCCACGATCCTGCCGTCAGCCCCGGTCCTGTACCTTACTTCCTCGTCGTTGCATTTAGCCCTGTTCACGGCTATCACGTTTCCTTCCCCAGAGACGACCCGTTCCAACACCTCGGGCTCGAGAAAGACGTCGC
>DRKX01000046.1 GCA_011051565.1 Nitrospirota bacterium
ACGTCCTCGGGCTTCCGCTGAACCTCTATGGTGACGTCATCGCCGTAACGCCTGATGAGCAGGTCTACGCTCTTCTTCCCGGTAACCGTCAGGTTCTTGATGAAGACATGCTGAAGGAACTCCGGCAGGACCGGCTGCCTGAATATGATCCGTCCCCTGTCGGCCTCGAACCCGAGCCTCAGTGAGGACTGCAGCATCAGGAGGAGCGAGCCCGCAGCCCACGTCTGCGGTACACATGCGACCGGGTAGAGCGTCGGGGGTGCGCCGTGCCTCCTCTTGAACCCGCAGAAGAGCTCGGGGAGCCGCTGGAATTCCATGAAGAGCGATGCGTCGAAGATGCCGGAGAAGACCTTTATGAACTGATCCCTCAAGCCGTACGAGGAGAACCCGTAGGCTATCAGGGCGTTGTCGTGAGGCCACACGGAGCCGTTGTGGTAGGACATCGGGTTGTAGAGGGCCTCGCCTGCACCTATCGTCCTTATGCCCCACCCTGAGAAGGCCGCATCCGACGTGAGGGTCTCTGCCACCTTCACGGCCTTGCCAGGGTCGGCGATCCCCGTGAAGAGCACCTGCCCGGCATTCGAGGATACCACCCTGCAGGGCCGCTTCGCACCGTCGAGGGCGAGCACGTACGTGCCGAGCTCTTCGTCCCAGAACACGATGTTGAACCTCTCCTTGAGCTCCCTCGCCTCCTGGAGCAGCCTCCTGGCGAGGGCTTCCCTGCCCATGACGGCTGAAAGCATGGCTGCCTCTTTCTTTGCGGCATACTGGTAGCCCTGGACCTCGCAGAGGGCGATCGGGCCTTCTGCAAGGGAGCCGTCCCTGTGGAATACGGAGTCGTGCGAGTCCTTCCACCCCTGGTTGCGCAGCCCGTTCTCGTGCGGGACGTACTCGAGAAAGCCGTCGCCGTCCACGTCACCGTGCCTCTCCATCCACATGAGGGCCTTCTCGATGTTGTCCCATATCCTCGATATCAGGGCCGTGTCCCCGGTCCTCCGCCAGTAGGCGCCCGCAAGGATGATGAAGAGCGGCGTGGAGTCTACACTGCCGTAGTAGAGACCGAAAGGGATCTCCTTCAGGGCGGCCATCTCGTTCTCCCGCGCTTCGTGGAGTATCTTTCCAGGTTCAGCCGCCTTGGTCTCGTCGAACTCCCGGGCCTGCCTTGCCGCGAGGTACTGCAGTACACCCTTTGCCAGCTCTGGATTCACCCAGAGGGATTCGAGCGCGGTGATTATCCCGTCCCTGCCGAACGGGGTGCAGAACCACGGAATGCCTCCATAGGGGTAGAGACCGTGGTCCGTCCTGGTGAGCATCATGTTGATGTCCGAGACCGCCCTCTTGAGGGATTCGTTGAACTGCTCGTTCGATGTGTATATCTCGGTGCAGTGCCTCGTCTTCTTCTGGAGCTTCCTGCGCGCCTTCTGCACGGTGACGTCGAACGCGGGTTCGACATGCCTCGTGCCGGCCACCGAGCAGTCGATGCCGAGTAGTATCTCATCCATGCCTCCGGGGGCCAGCGCGACCGTGAAAGAGAAGGTCTTGTCAAGGACCTGATCCGGGGGTCGCGAAAAACTGACGGACGTCGTCCTCCTCACGCCGTCGAGCCCCTCGTACACCAACACCATGCCCCTCTCCCCGTATTCAGGCGGGTGCATGATACCCCTCTTTCTTCTCTTCAGGCCGCGGACCTCGAAGATGTCCTTGAAGTCCGCATCCATGGAGAAGTCGAGCCTCAGCTCCATGTGCTGGAGCCCGAAGTTCCTGATCCTGATGTAGTCGAGACACCTCTGCTCGAAGAGGACCTTCGACCGCATGATGTGCACGGTGTCCTTCTTGATCAGGAGCCTGCCCCTCGAGTAGAGGTCGGGGTTGGTCAGGTCGACGGTCAGGAGGATGTCTTCCTCGTCGACCGAGGAGCTCAGAAAGAGGGGCCTCAGCCCCCCTATCCTGAGCTCGCAGTACGAGAGGAACCTCATCCCCTTGAAGTAGAGGCCCTGCTCGTTCTTCCCCAGTGGGAGGATGTCGCCGAAGCGGTCGAACACCCCGAACAGGTCTTCCTCTTTCAGGATGAGCCTGTGGGGGTCGATCATCGAGGATGTGGCCGATATGTAGTACCGGTCCCTTATCTTGCTGACTTCAGGCGACCTTCTGTTCATACCTGCCGCTCAGCAGCCTGATGTAGACGCCTATGTAGTCTCCGGCCATCCTGCTTGCCAGGAACCTCTTCTCGAAATGTTCCCTGCAGGCCCTCCTCGAGAATCTGCCGAGCAGGTTCTTGATGCTGAAGACGGCCTCCTTGTCCTCCTCAAAAATGAATCCGGTTATGCCGTGGTCGACCACCTCCGGAATGGAACCCCTCCGCCTCGCTATCACAGGGGTGCCGCATGCCATCGCCTCGATCATCGCAAGCCCGAAGGGCTCCGGCCAGTCGACCGGGTGCAGGAAGGCGAGCGCTGCCCCGAGGAGCTCGTTCTTCTCCTCGTCGTTGATCTCGCCGAGGAACTCCACGAGCGGATGCTTCAGCAGTGGACGGATCACGGCATCGAAGTATTCGGCGTCCGCCTTGTCGACCTTCGCCGCTATCTTCAGCGGGATATCCGCCTTTACAGCTATCTCTATCGCGGAATCAACCCGCTTCTCGGGCGAGACCCGCCCGACAAAGACGAGATACTCACCGCCGTCCTCGTTCAGCCTGTAAAGCCCGCCGGGAAGTCCATGGTATACGGTCGCCGCCCAGTTTGCAAACGGCAGCGGACTCCTCTGGGCGTTCGATATCGAGACGAGTGGAATCTCGCTGTACTCCCTGAAGACTGACGGATAGCCCCAGAGGTCGAGCCTGCCGTGAAGCGTGCTCACCACCGGCACGTTCGTCCTCCTCGCAAGGGCTAAACCGAAACAGTCCACGTGTGTGTGTATGATGTCGAACTCGTCCTGACGCTTCAGGACCTCCTCCATCTGGAGGAAGTGGAGTGAGATGGGGTCCACACACCGCTTCTCGAGCCTCAGTGCGGACTCGCATACAGGGACAAGCTCGGCCGAGGTTTCAGAGTCGCCAGAGGCGAAAAGCACCACCTCGTGACCCGCCTTGACCAGCTCTTCGGTGAGGTATGAGACGATCCTCTCGGTCCCTCCGTAAAGACGGGGCGGAACACTCTCGTAAAGCGGGGATACCTGAGCAATTCTCATTACAATCACCTCCGGATGTCCAGAAATCAAGTAATGATCAATGACCAGGACCTTGTTAGCACTTTAGCGCAGAGAGTGCTACCAGATTCATCATATAACAAAAAACAGCAGAAATCAAGCCTCTCTTGCGAGGAATCAGGGGGTTTTTCTGTTGAAAATCAAAAATCCTTGGAAATATTTAAGATTTTTAAATCTTCGTTCATGTTATAATTTCACATGCGTTTCGTTGCAGACCTCCATATACATTCGAAGTACTCGCGGGCGACCAGCAGGGAGATGTCCCCTGAGAGCATCTGGAAGTGGGCGCAGCTCAAGGGGGTCACTGTTGTCGGCACCGGCGACTTCACGCATCCGGAGTGGCTCAAGGAGCTCCAGGAGAAGCTCGAGCCCGCGGGCAACGGCCTCTACAGGCTGAAGGAGGGCCTGAGGTGCGTCGATGTCCCGGACTCCTGCAGGGCCGAGCCCTTCTTCCTACTGTCTGCAGAGATAAGCTGCATATACAGCAAGGGCGGCAGGACGAGGAAGGTGCATTCCA
>DRKX01000047.1 GCA_011051565.1 Nitrospirota bacterium
GACGTCGCAGCTCGAGTACATGCGGTACGGCGTGGCCACGGCGAGGCGGGCCTGGCTCGGTCCCGAAGACCTCATCAACACGCGCAGCCTGAAAGACTTCGAGCGGTTTCTGAGCCGGAAGCAGCAGTGAAAGCGCCCT
Organism: Nitrospirota bacterium; assembly: GCA_011051565.1. GTDB lineage: Bacteria > Nitrospirota > Thermodesulfovibrionia > Thermodesulfovibrionales > JdFR-85 > BMS3Bbin07. The sequence goes on from DRKX01000047.1 coordinate 140, forward strand.
TCGCCGGGGAGAAGACCCGGCTTCGCTGTACGCAGCGGAGGTGAAGAAACGGCCGCTTTTCTGCTATACTTCATCTCAGGATGCCAGGAAGAAAGAGAACCAGTGTACTGGTTTACGAGAAGGACCCTGAAGGCCTCAAGTTTCTCAGGGGGTTCTTCCGCAAGAGAAAGGACCTGAGGCCCCACTTCCTCGACTCCGCGGACGAACTCACCGAAAAGATCGAGACCGCCGGCGCCGATGCCCTGATCGTCGGGTTTCCGGACGGAAGCGCGGGACTTCAGGCCGACGCCGCCGCGATCCCCACGGTCGCCCTCATAACCGGCGACATACCGTGCTGCCTCAGGGAGGTCCTCAGGTACAACATAGAGTACTACCTCATGAGGCCCTTCCACGAGGACGACCTCGAACTGAAGCTGAAGGCCGCGATGAAGAGGAGGAGCTGGTTCGAGAGGCTCTATGCCGAGAAGAGGGACCTCGAGGCGATAGTGGAGCTCACATACCTCATATCCTCCACGCTCGACCCCCACGAGGTGCTCTACTTCGTAGTGAAGAAGCTGAGCGAGATGATCGAGGTCTCGCGCTGCTCGGTTATAAGCATCGGGTTCGGCGAGAAGAGGTATGCGCACGTCGTCTCCTCGTTTGAAGACCCCGGTGTATCCGGCATAAGGCTCGACCTCAGGAAGTACCCGGAGATAAGGAAGGCCCTGACGTCCAAGAAGCCGATAGTGGTACAGGACGCCATGGAGGACCCGCTCATGAAGTCCGTTCGGGCCGCCATAGAGCCCCTCGGCATACGGTCGATAGTGGTGATCCCCATCATCTACAGGGACGAGATCATCGGGACCCTCTTCCTGAGGACGTCGAGGGCGAGGGCGGCCTTCACCAGGAGGGAGATCAACCTCTGCAACGCGGTTGCAAACGTATCCGCCAACGTGCTCTACAATGCATTCCTCTTCGAGAAGCTCGAAAACGAAAAGGAGCGACTCGAGAGGCTCGCGATAACAGACTACCTCACCGGCGTATACAACATCAGGTACTTCTACCACAGGCTCGAGGAGGAGTTCAGCAGGGCCGAGCGCTACGGCCACCCCATCTCCTGCATAATGCTCGACATAGACCACTTCAAGAAGATAAACGACCTCTACGGCCACAGGATGGGGGACCTGGTGCTCAGGGAGTTCGCCCAGCTCGTGAGGAGGCACGTGCGCAAGAGCGACGTGTTCGCCCGCTACGGCGGTGAGGAGTTCATAATCCTCCTACCCCAGACACCTCTCGACGGTGCCGAGAAAGAGGCCGCGAGGCTGAGGCTCTTCATCAGGGAACACGCGTTCAAGGGCATAAAGGAACGGATCACTTCGAGCATCGGCATATCCTGCTGGCCCGTACACGACGTCCACACCTACGACGACCTCATAACCCTCGCAGACACCGCGCTGTTCGAGGCGAAATCGAGCGGCCGGGACCGCGTCAGGATAAGCGCGGAGATCAGAAAAAAGGCCGACTGATAGGTTATCCTATCCCTATGGACGTGATAGTCTGCCACCTCAACGCGGACTTCGACTGCCTCGCCTCCATGCTCGGGGCCAAGAAGATATATCACCAGGCCGTGCCCGTATTCCCGGGCTCGCAGGAGCGGAAGGTGAGGGACTTCCTCAGGACGTTCGAGCCCCTCGAGGTGAGAAAGGCGAGGGAGACGGATATCTCGCGCATAACGCGGCTGATCCTCGTGGACACAAAGAACCCCGACAGGCTCGGCCCGTTCAGGGAGATCGCACTGTCCGGGAGGGTGAAGATACACGTATACGACCATCACCCCCCCAAGGATGACGACCTCAGGGGCGAGGTCGAGGTCGTCGAGGAGACCGGCGCCACCGCAACGATCTTCACGGAGATGATAAGAGAGAGAAAGATACCCCTCTCGCCCATGGATGCAACCGTGCTCTGCCTCGGCATCTACGAGGAGACCGGCTCCCTCCGCTTCCCGACGACGACCGAGAGGGACCTCACTGCAGCAGCCTATCTGCTCAGAAACGGTGCAAACCTGAATATCGTCTCAGAGTACACGAAGGCGGAACTGAGCAAGGAGGAGTTCAAGCTCCTGAACGAGCTGGTGGCGTCCTCGCACGACCTCCTCATCTACGGCATAAGGATACGGATCGTAAAGGCCGCCAGGGACGAGTACTTCGGTGACGTGGCTCACCTCGCCCACAGGATCATGGACATGGAGCACGTAGACGCCCTCGTCATGCTGCTCGCCATGGAGGGCAAGGTGGTGATGGTCGGTAGAAGCCGCGTGCCCGAGCTCGACGTGGCCGAGGTTCTCGGCGAGTTCGGCGGAGGCGGACACCCGGCCGCTGCCTCTGCAACCCTCGCGGACGAGCCCCTCGAGGTCATCGAGGAGAGGCTCGTCAGGAAGATACGCGAGAGCGTCAAACCTCAGAGGCAGGCAAAGGACATAATGACCGCACCGGTCATCACCATACAGTGGAAGGCCACCATCAAGAAGGCCGAGTCGGTGATGACGAGATACGGGGTCAACGTCCTGCCAGTGCTGAAGGGAGAGAAGTACTACGGCCTCCTCTCGAGGGAGATAGTGGAGAAGGCCCTGTTCCACGGGTTCGGCCGCAGCCGCGCATACGAGTTCGCCACCACAGACGCCGAGACCACTCATCCAGATGCCCCGGTCGCCGAGGTCGAGTCGGTTATGATAGAGCAGAACCAGCGATTCATGCCGGTCATCGAAGACGGCAGGGTGGTAGGAGCCATCACGAGGACCGACCTGCTCAGGGACCTCTACGAGGAGACACTCCGCCGGAGCAGGATTCAGGAGGAGGGCCTTGCAGAGAGGCCGGCCATGGTGAAGAACATCTCCAAGCTCATCGCCGAGCGCTTTCCCAACGAGATAGTCACTCTGCTCAGGACCGCAGGAGAGGCGGCGGACGAGCTCGGCTACAGCGCCTACCTCGTCGGAGGCTCCGTGAGAGACCTCCTCATGGGCGAGAAGAACCTCGACATCGACATCGTGGTCGAGGGAGACGGGATCGCCTTCGCCGACAGGCTCGCCGCCAGGATCGGCGGGGTCAAGCTCATCACACACAAGCGGTTCAACACCGCAAAGATCCGCTTCACCGAGAAATCCGGCCTGAAGATGCCCGCACCCGGCTTCACGGTCGACATCGCCACTGCAAGGACCGAGTACTACGAGGCACCAGCCATGCTCCCGAAGGTGGAGACCTCCTCCATAAAGAAGGACCTCTACAGGAGGGACTTCACGATAAACGCAATCGCCGTGAAGCTCAACACCAGGGAGTTCGGACAGCTGATCGACTATTTCGGCGCACAGCGGGACCTGAGGGAGAAGACCATCAGGGTGCTGCACAACCTCAGCTTCGTGGAAGACCCCACCCGTGCCTTCAGGGCCGTAAGGTTCGCAGAGAGGTTCGGCTTCAAGATCAACAGGCACACGGAGAACCTCATCAAGTCGGCCCTCAGGCTCAACCTGTTCGAGCGCGTCTCGGGCACGAGGATATACGACGAGCTCGCCCTCACGTTCAGGGAGACCGCACCGGTGAGGGCACTGAAGAGCCTCGCCGGGTACGGCCTCCTGCAGGTCATACACCCAGCGCTCAAGTTCACGGATGCACTCGAAGAGACCCTCGAGGCCGTGCACGAGAGCCTTGCATGGTTCGACCTCCTCTTCCTCGATGAGGAGGTGGACCGCTCGCGGGTCTACATCATGGGTCTCCTCACCGGCCTCGGCCTCAGCGAACGGAAGGCAGCGCTCGAGAGGCTATCGACCCCGAAGAGGGACATGACCACGATCCTCGACGAGATGGAGAAGGCCGGAGAGGTCATGAAGGAGCTGAGGAGCGGAGACCCCGTGAAGATATACCATGCCCTGAAGCCCCTCTCCATCGAGACCCTCCTCTACGCAATGGCGGTCTCGGGTGACAGGGAGATACAGAGGTCCATATCGAGGTACCTGCTCGAGCTTAGAAAGGTGAGGCCCGCGCTGAAGGGCAGGGACCTCCTCGCCATGGGGATCAGGCCCGGACCGCTATACTCGAAGATATTCGACGCGATTCTCAATGAGAGGCTGAGAGGGAGGATCAGAAACAGAGAGGAAGAGATCGCTTTCGTCAGGCATATCGTCAGGGGAGGTGCCGACCATGAATGAGTTTCCCGGCTTCCTCAGAGACCACCTGCCCCCTGAGAGGATAAACCCGGAGACCATACAGGCGTTTGATGCCGGGGAGAGGCGGTTCTACCGCCTGACAAAGGACCTCCCCGCACTGCACAGGGGCACGGTCTTCTGGGAGGGCGGAATTCTGCACGGTTATCCGAAGATCAGGAGAATAATACACCTCGGCAGGGGAGTGACGCGGCACTTCAGGGGCGCGTTCTACGCCGAGGAGAAGATGGATGGCTACAACGTGAGGATCCGGAGGATCGGAGACGAGCTCTTCGCCTTCACGAGGGGCGGCTTCGTCTGCCCGTTCACCACGGACAGGCTTCCGGACCTCGTCCCCCCAGCATTCTTCGACATCCACCCCGATTACACCCTCTGCGGCGAGGTGGTCGGACCGGACAACCCCTACAACTCCGAGCCCGTGCCCTACATGGAAGAAGACGTCGCCTTCTTCGCCTTCGACGTCAAGGACCCCGCAGGCAGGAGCCTGCCCCTGCACGAGCGGTACAGGGTCTGCGAAGAGACCGCCGTCCCGTTTACGAGGCGCTGGGGCCCGTTCACACCCGGCGACATCGAAGAACTCAGGAGAATCGTCTTCGAGCTCGACAGCGAAGGCAGGGAAGGCGTGGTGATGAAGTCAGCCTCAGATGCGGTCGAGCTCAAGTACGTGACCCTCGGCTCCTGTATACGCGACATTGAAGCCACGGCACACCTCTTGGCAGAACTCCCACCAGGCTTCTACATACAGAGGCTGATCCGCATCGCTGCAATATCATACGAACACTCCCTCACGCTCGACGACAACATCAGGCTCTCGCTCGCCCGCGCCCTCACCGGACCGCTCGTGAACGCCGTTGCCGAGGCAGACTCAGGCGAAGGCATAAGAGAGCTCTTCACCGTGCGCGTGAACAGCAGAGAGACCCTCGACGCCCTCATGCTCCACCTCAAGCACGCAGGAGTGAACGCACACCTGGTATCAGTGGAAAAGGACGGAAAGATGTTCAAGGGCGCCTTCTACAGGACGTTCCTCAAAGGTACAAGAGAACTGAGACGGAAAATCAAAGGGCACGGCTTCTACGACTAACAGGGGGGGTCACGGACCCCATCTCTTTCAGGGTCTCAGGGGTCACAGCCCC
>DRKX01000048.1 GCA_011051565.1 Nitrospirota bacterium
CCCTGGCACAGTCGATTTACATCTAAGGAGCGGGTCTGCGGCAATTGACAGTGGTTTGACATTGAGGGAAGTAACCACAGACAAGGATGGAACGAGCAGACCCCAGGGTTCTGCTTATGACATCGGTGCTTATGAATATCACTGAGATAATCAAGTAGAAACTTACACCCTGCAGCTTCGACTGCAGGGTGTACACTTTATTACAAAGATTACAAAGCACACCACTTTCCCCACAATGCAATACTAGTAAGTTCTGTGCTAAATGAATAATCATATGAAGGCCTCTGTTCTCATCCCCTGCCGCAACGAAGCCGGTAACATTGAAACCTGTATCAGAAACGTCTTCGACTTCGAGCCGCCGGAGGGTGGCTTCGAGGTTATCGTCATCGACGGAATGAGCGACGATGGGACGAGGGAGATTCTATCAGGGCTGAAAAGGCAGTACCACGGGCTTCGTGTCATCGACAATCCTCAGAGGACGGTGCCGCATGCAATGAACCTGGGAATTGAGCACGCCCGAGGTGAGTATATAATAAGGACCGATGTCAGGTGCGTTCATCCAAAGACGTACCTCAAAGACCTGATAAGTCTGAGCGAGGAGACGGGAGCCGATAACGTCGGCGGGGTGCTTGTTCCGACGGGTGAGACCTATACGCAGAAAAGCATAGCTGCAGCGTATGCAAGCCCTGTCGCGATGGGCGGAGCGCTGCGCGACAGGGGAGACTTCGTGGGAGAGACCGATGCCGTATATGGTGGTTGTTTTCGGCGCGAGCGGCTCCTGGAGATTGGCATGTATGACGAGGAGATGGTGCGCAACCAGGATGACGAGCTCTCCTTCAGGCTGAGAAAGGCGGGCGGCAGGGTGATACAGTCAGGAAGTATAAAGGTCGAATACTTTCCGAGAAAGCGCTTTACACAGCTCTTCAAGCAGTTTCTTCAATACGGTTACTGGAAGGTCGCGGTGCTGAGGAAGCATCCTGCCCAGGCATCATGGAGGCACTACGCCCCTGCGATGCTGGTATCAGGTTTCCTTGCTCTGGCCGTGGCGTCGCTCTTCAACACGAAGTTCCTCATCGGACTGCTGTTTTATTCAGGAACGTATATGCTCCCTGTTTCCGCCGAGTCCTTGCGGCTGGCCTTCAAGAAGAGAAACCTACGCCTCTGGCCGGGTGTTTTGACGGCAATGGTCTTTATTCATATAGGTTTTGGAATAGGTTTCATGGCTGGGGTTGCGAGTTGGCTACTGTCCATTAAACCGCGATACTTTGAATCATTAAGTAGATAGCCTGGCGAGATGTGAGCTGAAGAAATTGGTTGTGTGAGGAAGACATCCATAAAACAGCTCGTGATAGTCTTGTTAATTATGATCGTGGTCACTTGCTTTCTTAAAAGTTATTCGTATAGTACTAGTGGGTTAAACACTAAGAATAATGCTGATCCTCCCGTAAGGTTCTGCTAAGTGAGAATAGTATAGTTTGGTTTGGAAATTAGTGAAAGTTAGGAGGGATTATTTATGAAAATAAAAAACGAAAAAAACATATTGTTGTCGTATTGTCATCCGGTACAGTCAGTGCTTGTATTCATGTCAGTTTTAGTCCTCTTTTCTTGTGGTGCAGCGGATGAAAATACCATTATTGATACGACCTCTTCTGAGACATTCGCGACAAAGACTGGAGCAGGTAACACATATTATGTAAGCCCAGGGGGGGCTGACAGCAATGATGGTTCCATAGATAGCCCGTGGGCGACGATAATGCACGCAGTCAACAAGACCGGCCCCGGTGACACGGTGATGTTGAGAGCAGGCGTTCAAAATCCTGGGGGCGAGATATGGATTCAGGGAGCTAAAGGCAAGGGAGGCGCACCGGGTCAGTACTGGACACTGCAGGCGTATTCCGGTGAAGAGGCAATTATAAAAAACCGAATAATTATTGATGCGAGCTATGTTCGAATTAAAGGGATACATTTTGTTAATGGAGCCACGATAGATGTGCCTAACTGGTCAGACAAGGGTTCCCATGTGGAAATAATAGACAATCTTTTAACCGGAAATTATACCAACTATTCAGGCGCGATCAACATATCGGGCACTGATTGCTTGGTTGAAGGGAATATTTTGGAAATGGGTGAGACGGGGACGCAAACCCATGGTATTTATATTATGGCGGGCAAAAGCAGTGTCGGCGGCTTCACAAACAGCAACACTGTGGTCCGTAACAACATAATAATTAATCCACCGCAGTATGGAATTCATGTTTATGATGAGCAGAAGAGAAGCACGGATTCTCTTCGTCATATCGAAAACGTCACGGTGGAAAACAACTTTGTTGCGAACTCAGGGAGTAGGGCCGGCATTATAGTCGCTGCTGGAAAAAAGACAGAGGTGCAGGGAGTTATTATAAGGAACAATGTATTGGTGGAGAATGCTGATGGCGGAGTTGTGGTCAAGTACGGCAAAATAGACGATGTGCGGATTTACAACAACACCATTTACGGCAGCACAGGAGTTGTTGTTGGTCCGTCCGAAAACATAAGCAACGTAAAGATCAAAAACAACATAATCACCTACAATGGAACCCACATTAAAGTTATCAGCCCCGATGTTTCCATTGTCGCAGACAATAACCTCTATTGGCCTGCTCCGGCGGTATTGGAAAATATTACGGACCCCGATGGCATAACAGGCGATCCCCTGTTTGTAGCTCCACCGTTGGGAAGTGTGGAACTACAGAATGGAGTTCCCAATGTTGATCTCCGTCTTGGAGATGGCTCAGCAGCAATCGATACGGGGCTCAACCTGAAGGAAGTTCCTTCGGACAAGGACGGAGTGAGCAGGCCGCGGGGCGCGGCTTATGACATCGGCGCTTACGAGTATCACTGAGATATCATTTTCAGTCTTTGCTGACCTTGACATTGCAAGGAACCCTTCCTAACCTTTAAATTTCTTCGTGTGACAATTGCAAGGCTTGGCTTTCAGGCCCAGCAATAAGAAGCCTTAGTTCCTTATATGGCAATAATACACGCCTTCTCCATAGACGTGGAGGACTGGTACCAGTCCTCTTTTGATCTCAATGCCCCGGTCAGCGAGGTCTGCGTTCACAATACCCGCCTGGTACTCGATTTCCTCGCTCAGCACGGTGTAAAGGGGACATTCTTCATCCAGGGGATGGTCGCCGAGGCCTATCCCCATCTCGTCAGAGAAGTCCATGCCGAAGGACACGAGGTGCAGTCTCACGGATATTCGCACCGTCCGGTCAACATGATGCGGCCGGATGAGTTCAAGCGGGAACTCGAAGAGACCAGTAAGCGACTTGAGGACATAACCGGAGAGCCGGTAACAGGGTTCAGGGCGCCTGATTTCTCGATCGACGGGGACTCCTTCTGGGCTTTTGAAGTGATGTACGAAGCCGGAATCCGCTACGACTCCTCGGTCTTTCCTCTCAGGACGAGCCGATACGGCATAGACGGGTTCGCCATGGGATACAGCCTGATCAAGACCGCTTCAGGCGATATCGAGGAACTGCCGGTATCCGTACTCGATATGGCCTGGCCCGGAGGGGGCAGGATACCGGTTGGCGGGGGCGGGTACTTCCGCCTGTTTCCGTCGTGGTTCTTGAACTACAGCCTGAGGAAGTTGGGCTCTCAGGGTCGGCCGTTCATCGTATACTGCCATCCATATGAATTCAATCCAGGCGAGTGGCGGCAGATCGCACGGCATGTGCCGGGCTTGCGACGCCTGCATCAGGGGCTCGGAAGGAGGAGTTTCCGTAGAAAGGTTTCGGGACTGCTGAAGAGGGGAGGGTTCGGGACGATGTCCGAGGTCTTGCAGAGGCTCCGTGCCGTTGCCTCTCAGGGCGGGACGAAGAACTGAAAGGAGGGGGAATTATGCGCATAGTCTTTCTCAGTCCGGATGAGCCGTTTTACCTGCCGGAGTTCTACCGTTACGTAATCGAGCATCTGTCACCGGTCCATGACATAAGGGTGATCATAGTCCCTCCGGTGTACAGGAATACCACGAAGTTCGGCCTCGTCAAGCGCTACGCAAAGACATTCGGCCTGAAGGAGGCAGCGGTCCTCTCATGGAGGGTCGTATACTACAGGGTGATGGACCTGCTGCTTGGTGCAAACGGAGAGTCTTTCTACTCCATGAGGGCGGTCTTCGAGCGCTTCGGCATTCCTTACCTCCTTGAGACGGACGTAAACAGCAAGCGCAACCTCGACCGCCTGAGAGGCTGGGGGACCGATCTCGTAATCTCCATATCCTGTCCGCAGATATTCAGGCGTGAACTCATAGAGCTGCCGCCGAAGGGATGCCTCAACCTGCACGGATCGATCCTCCCCGACTACCGCGGTGTCATGCCCTCGTTCTGGGTCCTTGCAAACAACGAGCGGGAAGCCGGAAGCACGCTCTTCTTCGTGAACGAGAAGATAGACGCAGGAGAGGTGCTGGTTCAGAGGAGGTTTCCAGTCCGCGCCGATGATACCCTCGATTCCTTCATAAGGCGTTCGAAAAGGATCGGAGCCGAGATGGTCGTCGAAGGTGTTCGGAAGATAGATGCAGGCGGCTTTGAGACATATCCGCTCGACATGGGCAAGGGCAACTACTACGGCTGGCCCGAAAGGGCGGACGTGAAACGTTTTCTCGACAGCGGGAGGCGGTTCAGATAAAACCGATTTCACTAAAGGAGAGGGAACCGGACTGATGTCGCACGATGGGTTTATTCCATATTCATTGCCGATGATCGGAGAAGAGGAGATCGAGGAGGTGCTCGACACGCTAAGGTCGGGCTGGATTACGACAGGGCCGAAGGCTAAAGAGTTCGAGAGGGAGTTTGCAAGATACATAGGCTGCAGACATGCCATTGCGGTCAACTCATGTACTGCTGCACTCCATCTCGCCCTCGACGCCGTAGGCGTAGGCGAGGATGACGAGGTCGTCACGTCACCGATGACCTTTGCGGCAACGGCCGAGGTCATACGCTACTTCAAGGCAAGACCGGTGTTTGTGGATATCGATCCTGTGACCATGAATATCGACGCCGAAAGGGTCGAGGAACTGGTAGATCGGAGATGCGGGGAGTCCCGATCCCGTGTTTGCAATCCTCGGCCGAAAGTCATAATACCCGTCCACTATGCGGGTTATCCGTGCGACATGGACCGTATATGGGCTGTAGCCGGAACGTACGGCTTGAAGGTGATCGAAGACGCCGCCCATGCGTTGCCCTCCTACTTCAATGGAAAGATCATAGGGTCGACGGGGGATATAGCCTGCTTCAGCTTCTATGCCACAAAGAACATAACCACTGGTGAGGGCGGTATGGTCACAACCGACAACGACGAGTGGGCGGAGAGAATGAGGATCATGAGCCTGCACGGCATCAGCAAGGACGCATGGAACCGCTACAGTGCAGAAGGTTCATGGTACTACGAGATAATCGCTCCAGGATACAAGTACAACCTGACCGACATAGCGGCCTCGCTCGGTATCGTACAGCTTAGGAAGGCCGACAGGCTCTGGAGACGGAGGACGCGTATTGCAGAGCTGTACAACGAGGCGTTCAAGGAACTTGAAGAGCTGGAAACCCCGGCTGCACCGCCTTCCATACCCGGCTCGGCACCATCGGGCCTTGAGGTGAAACACAGCTGGCACCTGTATGTAATCAGGCTGAACCTCGAGCGTCTCACCATAGACCGGGGGCGCTTCATCGAGGAGCTCAAGGAGAGAGGGGTGGGTACCTCCGTGCATTTCATACCGCTTCACATACACCCGTACTACCGCGACACGTACGGCTACAAGCCGGAGGACTTTCCCGTTGCCTACGAGACATATAGACGGATCATATCCCTCCCCATATATCCCAGGATGACGGACGGTGACGTCGAAAGGGTGGTCGATGCAGTCGTCTCGGTGGCAACGAAGTTCAGGAGGTGATGAAACGCGTCTTTGACATATGCAGCGCAGCCGTCGGGCTCGTTGTGCTTCTTCCCCTCTTTGCAGTAACGGCCGTTGTCATAAAGCTTGACAGCCGCGGGCCCGTCTTCTTCACGCAACAGAGGATGGGGAGGAACTTCAGGCCGTTTCGTATCTACAAGTTCCGGACTATGACGGCTGACGCCCCGGCGAGAGGCCCCCAGATAACAGTCGGTGGTGACAGGAGGGTGACACGCGTCGGCAGGTTCCTGAGAAGATACAAGATAGACGAGCTGCCGCAGCTCTTCAATGTACTGAAAGGCGACATGAGCCTTGTCGGACCGAGACCCGAGGTCGGCAAGTACGTCGACCTCTACAGGAAGGACTATGAGTACATACTTCGGGTGAGGCCTGGAATAACCGACATCTCATCGATAACATACCGCGATGAGGAGGGGCTGCTCAGAGACAGGGACGACCCCGAGACTTTCTACCGCACTGTTCTGCTGCCGGAAAAGATCAAACTTGCAAGGCTGTACGTCGAGAGGTCTTCGCTCATGTACGATCTCAGGCTGATAATCGAAACGGTGCGTGTCGTCTTCAACCGTCCATCTTCGGTCTCGGCTGCCGGGACCGCCGGTGACGGTAGGGAAGGGCGGCACTGAGAGCGATGCAACGACTGAAGGTACTGCACTTGATAAGCAGCAAGGGCCTGTACGGGGCCGAGAGGGTGGTTGTAGAGCTGTGCAAGGGCCTTCTGAAGACGGGCGACTGTCATCCCGTCGTTGGCGTCATAATGAACGAGTACAACCCGCATGCAGAGGTCGCCGAGGAGGCGAGGGCGAACGGCATCGAGACCGTTGTCTTTTCATGCAGGAGTCAGTTCGACTTCAGGCTTGCACTCTCGCTCAGGAAGTTCGTCAGGGACACGGGGATAGACATCGTACACTGCCACGGGTACAAATCCAACTTTTACGGCCTGTTTGCCTCTGTGAAGAACATCCCTTCGATCACGACCAACCACAACTGGCTCAGATCGCATTGGAGGCTCAAGGTCTACTGCTTCCTCGACAGCCTCTGGATACGGTATTTCGGGCGGATTGTCGCCGTCTCGGAAGGCGTCAAGGAGGACATGCTCAGGTTCGGAGTCCCTGAAGAAAGGATAGTGGTGGTCGACAACGGAATAGACCTCGACAGGTTCAGCAGGGAAGTCTCAACCGAAAGCCTCAGGGAGGAACTCGGTCTGGACGGAACCTCAAAGGTCGTCGGGACGATCGGGAGCCTCGGGCACGAAAAGGGGCACCGCTATCTCCTGAGGGCGGCAAAAGGCATCGTAGAGACTGACAGGTCCGTCAAGTTCCTGATAGTCGGCGACGGCCCGCTCAGGGATGAGCTGAAGAGGGAGGCGGCGGAACTGGGTATCGAGCACAATGTCATCTTCACCGGCTACAGGAAGGACATACAGGAGCTTCTGTCGGTGATGGACATCTTCGTGTTGCCGTCCGTGAAAGAAGGACTGCCCATGGTCCTGCTCGAGGCGATGGCAGCAAAGAAGCCGGTTATCGCCACTCGTGTGGGAGCCGTTCCCAAGGTGATAGGCGATGGAACAGGGGTATTGATTGAGCCCGGAGATGTTTACGCATTGAAAGAAGCGATTAGCAGTCTATTGGAAGATAAAAATGAATTTCAAAAATTGGCGGCCAACGGCTACAAAAGGATTAAAGACGAGTACTCTTCAGAAAACATGTGCAGGAAGTATCTCGATTTATATCACGATCTGGTTTCTTGCTTCTTTTTGGAGAAAGCCTCATGAGAATGCCTGTATTACTTTACCACGCTTTATTTGATAAGGACTCGAATAGAAAGAAGTATGAGATTAACGTCAGGGAGTTTGAAAGGCAGATCAAGTATCTTTCCGACAATGGATATCGGAGTTTTCTGGTCGACGACTTTCTCAAAACAGATGGTTCTTCTGCAGCAGCTGATGGAAAAGGGATCGTAATCACATTTGATGATGGAAGTTACAGTGATTACTCCATGGCGCTCCCCGTGTTGAGAAAATATGGGTTTACCGCCACTTTTTTCGTGACGGTCAACTGGATCGGAACAGAAAATTACGTTGATTGGTCCCATCTCGGAAAAATGAGTGAAGAGGGAATGTCCATACAGTCACACAGCTTAACCCACCCATTCCTGTCCGGCCTGAGCCGGGAAGATATGTACAAGGAGCTTTACGAGTCCAAGAAAGTACTTGAATCGAGACTGAATATCCCCGTCGATACCATTTCAATACCCGGTGGTTTTTTCTCGAGAGAAGTTTTACGTATGGCGGAGGAGGTTGGTTATAGATGCGTGTGTACTTCAGTGCCGGGGTTGAATAAACTCGGTTCTCGGGCGAAAGGTCTTTTAATCTTAGATCGTTTCGTGATTACGAGAAAGACTTCTTTTCAGAACTTTAAGGCTATTGTAAACAAGGAGCCGGGATATATCGCGGCATGCAAGGCACAACACTATGTAAAGTCCGCTATTAAGAGACTTCTCGGAAGCGAGAGATACTATGCGCTCTGGTCCAAGTATCTGAGGAAAGTCTGAATCGACTTTGACGCGGAGAGCTTAAAATGAACATTCTTTTCCTGTCAACCGAAAATCCCTATCCACCGGACCATGGACATTATATCAGGACCTATAATGTATTGAAACATGTTTCGCGGCACCATAATGTCCACTTTCTCGGTTTTATAAAGAGCAAGGAAGGCTTCAAAAATGTCGAACCGATTAGAGAGATGTGCAAGACGGCCGATGTATTCATTATGCCCGATGATGTATCAAGAGCCAGGCTCTACCTGTCTCTTTTTCTAAATCTTTTTTCACCACTGCCGTACATAGCGCAGAAATATTACCGGAAGAGCATGAAACTGAAAGTAGAAGAAATACTGAGGAAAAACAAGATCGACGTTGTTCATTTCGACATGCTTCATATGTCGAGGTATCAAACCTTGATGTCTGATGTTCCAACTGTGCTTACGGAGCATAACGTCGAGTCGTTGAGAATCCACAGGTTGTTGAAGAACAGTAACAGCATGGTTTTCAAGGCATTCATGTACCTTCAGTACTTCAAGCTTAAGAACTTCGAGAAAAGGGCCTGTGCGAGATTCGATGCATGTGCCGCTGTATCGGACGATGACATGCGGGTTCTGAAGTCGATGTGTCCCGGTGCGAATCTTGTGGTCATTCCAAATGGTGTTGATACAGACTATTTTGCTCCCGACGACACGCATGCTATTCCAGACAGTCTTGTATGGGTGGGCGGCATGAATAATATGTACAATAGAGAAGCCGTTGATTTTTTCTTGGAAGAGATATTTCCCCTGATATTGGGAAGAATCCCGGATGTGAAACTTACGGTTGTCGGTAAGTCACCCACACGGAGACTGCTCCATTTGGCGGATGGGAACAAAAATATTGAGGTTGCAGGCTATGCCGACGATGTAAGGCCCTATATTCGTAAGGCCGCTGTATATGTTGCGCCAATCAAGAGTGGTGGGGGAACAAAGCTTAAAGTGCTTAACGCCTTGTCGATGGCCAAGCCCGTGGTGACGACATCCGTGGGGGCGGAGGGGATAGATGTCATAGACGGAGAACATCTCATAATTGCCGATGATCCGATTGATTTTGCTGATAGAACGGTTGAACTTCTGAGAAACACGCAATATGCAGCGTCATTGGCTGAAAAGGGCCGAAGGTTGATGGTTGAAAAGTACGACTGGGAGATAATAGGACGAAAGATGAACAGACTGTACGAAGAGGTGGTGGCCTTAAAGTCGGATATCCAAACCACGCGGTATCGGTTTCAGTAGTTGATGTTGCTGGACATGCCCCCCACGCCATGTATGGAGATTTTCCATCTTGGATTGGGTTCTTTAGATGCAGTTGTGTCATGTGGATACAGTTGTTGCATAAGGTTTAATACCAGTGTTGATGCTTAATAACAAGGGGTTTTCTGACATGAGTGTAACCATTGGATACATTTTAGCTGATTTTGCCACAGAGCATCCCCTTGCTGGATGTTTTTTTGTTGACTGAATATTCTTTAAAAACAGGCAGTTACAATCAAAAGATTAAAATAGTTTAATTTTTAGCACGGATATTGCTAATGAAACCTGGCGATGTAGAGCACTCGGTACAAACAGAACAAGCTTGAAGCCCGGTATCAAAGATGACGACGAAGATACTATATAACCATATGGCGTCAGATGGAGCTATAGGAAGACTTTTGATGAAGTACAGGACCTATTTCATACTGCTGTTTCAGCTGATGGTCACGGTTCTGGCGTATACAGCATCCTTCTACCTTAGGTTCGAGTTCACGATGCCGGCGGAGTACTTCCGCATGTTTTACGAGACGCTGCCCATCCTGGTAGTCTGCCGGATGGCCTCTTATTACATTTACAGGATACACACCGGTTCTTGGCTCTTTGTGAGCATGTCGGACCTCGTGGACACACTGAAGGCGGTCCTGCTCGGTTCGGTGCTCTTCGTCATCGGCATGGTGTTCGTCTACGGGCTTGAAGAGTTTCCGCGCTCGGTGTTCATACTCGAGGCCGTGTTGAGCGTGATGCTCTTGGGCGGGAGCAGGTTCACGATCCGTTACAGTTACGAGTTCAAGCATAGGGTGGCGCCCAAGGTCAGAAAGTATGTGCTCATCGCCGGCGCTGGCAGGGCAGGCGTCATGATGCTCAGGGAAGTACAGAGCAATCCCGGCCTGGGGCTTCAGGTGGTCGGCTTCGTCGATGACAATCCGTATAAGAAGGGGACCAACATCCAGGGAATACCGGTTCTTGGAAACATCGAGGACATTCCGGCCCTGGTAAAGAGACTCGGCATCGACGAGGTCATCATAGCCATTCCTTCGTGCAGCTACAAGGACCTTGTCAGGATTATGGATATCGCCAGGGGGGCCGGGGTCGAGACAAGGGTGTTTCCGAGCATCGGCAGGCTGATCGAGGGCGACGTCTATATGAACCGGCTCAAGGAGGTCTCCTATGACGACCTGCTCGGCCGTAAGGTCTTGAAGTTTCGCAGGCAGTCCGACTATCAACTGCTGAACAGGGAGATCAACGGCAAGTCGATACTCGTTACCGGAGCCGGGGGCTCCATCGGTTCGGAGTTGTGCCGTCAGGTAGCCTACTTCAGTCCGCGGGTTTTGATACTGTACGAGAGGCACGAGAACAGCCTCTATGACCTCGAGTTGGAACTGAGAAAGAAATTTCCCGACCAGAAGATACTGCCCGTCGTGGGAGACATCCTCGATACGAAGAAGCTGGACGAAACACTGCAGGCCAACGGAGTCGAGCTCATCTATCACGCGGCTGCATACAAACACGTGCCCATGATGGAGCGCGAGCCGATCGAGGCTGTACGCAACAACGTGATGGGAACGCTCAACGTTGCAAGGCTCGCCGTGAAGAACGGAGTGGACAAGTTTGTGATGATCTCCACGGACAAGGCGGTAAATCCCGCCAACGTGATGGGCACTACCAAGCGTGTGGCCGAACTCGTCGTGCAGGGGCTGAACGGTGAGGGCGTCAAGTTCATGGCCGTCCGTTTCGGCAATGTCATAGGGAGCAACGGCAGCGTAATACCCCTGTTCAAGAAGCAGATAGCCGAGGGGGGGCCGGTAACGGTTACGCATCCTGATATAACGAGGTACTTCATGGCCATCAACGAGGCTGTGCAGCTGGTGATGACCGCTGGAGCAATGGGCAGTGGAGGGGAGATATTCCTGCTCGACATGGGTGAGCCGGTCAAGATCATAGACCTTGCCATGGATCTGATCAAGCGTTCAGGACTGCAGCCCGGAAAGGACATCGATATCGTGTTCACCGGGCTCCGCCCGGGCGAGAAGCTGTATGAAGAGCTATACTGGAAGGGCGAGGGGATCGTGCCTACCGAGAACAAGAAGATAACCATGCTGAGGCCAAACGGTGATGGACACGACGACATCTTCCGGAAGATAGGGGTGTTGGAGGAGCATGTCGCCGAGGGAGACGTGGAGGGGATACTGAGTGTGCTCAAGGAGATCGTGCCAGAGGCCACCATCGGTGAAAGCAGTGCATAGAGCAGGGGAACGTTTATCGGCACAGCCACACTCCTTCGATTTGAAACGGTTTCTTTAAGCAAGGCATTCTGCAGGGAGGCGCCTATCAGTCTGCGTGACAAGATCAGAGGGCGTAAGGCCGCAGTCGGCGTGATCGGGCTCGGTTACGTTGGCCTGCCGCTTGTAATCGAGTTCGGCCGTGCGGGGTTCAGTGTGACTGGTTTCGATACGGACGAGAAGAAGGTCAAGGCCCTCAACGCCGGCAGGTCCTACATAAAGCATATCCCTTCAAAGGAGATCAGGGAGCTAAGGAGGAAGGGGGTGTTCACTGCTTCAGCTGACTTTTCCCTCCTGAGCGGAACCGACTGTATCATCATTTGCGTGCCCACGCCCCTCAACAGGCACAGGGATCCCGACCTGTCCTACGTCCACGGCACTGCGGAGACCGTCGCCGCGCACCTTAGGAGAGGGCAGTTGATCGTGCTCGAGTCCACTACCTATCCTGGCACGACCGATGAGGAGGTGAGGCCCGTGCTCGAGGCCGGCGGCATGAAGGTGGGGCGGGACTTCTTCTTGGCGTATTCTCCGGAGCGTGAGGACCCGAACAACAGCGACTTCTCCACAAGGAGCATACCGAAGGTGGTGGGCGGCTGTACGAGCAGGTGCCTCGCACTTGCCGACGCCCTCTACAGCACGATAGTCGAGAAGACCGTGCCCGTGTCATCGACGAGGGTTGCCGAGGCGTCGAAGCTGCTCGAGAACATATACAGGGCGGTGAACATCGCCCTCGTAAACGAACTGAAGGTCCTCTTCGACAGGATGGGCATAGACGTCTGGGAAGTGATAGAGGCCTCGAAGACGAAGCCTTTCGGGTTCCAGGCGTTCTATCCGGGGCCCGGGCTCGGCGGTCACTGCATTCCCATAGACCCCTACTATCTCACTTGGAAGGCCAAGGAGTACGACTTCAGCACGCGATTCATAGAGCTTTCCGGCGAGATCAATACGTCCATGCCGTACTACGTGGTCGACAAGGTGGCCGATGCCCTTAATCAGAGGGGCAGGAGCATAAGTTCATCGAGGATTCTCGTTCTCGGACTCGCGTACAAGAAGGACGTCGACGATACGAGGGAGTCGCCGTCACTGAAGCTCATAGACCTTCTCATGAAGAGAGGCGCGCGTGTGGACTACAACGATCCCCATGTGCCTCGTACGGTCAAGATGCGGAAGTACGACTTCAGGATGAGGTCCGTGCCCCTTACGGAAGAGAATCTCGGCAGGTATGACTGCGTGATCATAGCCACAGACCACTCGGACTACGACTATGATTTCATAGTCAGGAACTCGTCTCTTGTCGTGGATACACGCAACGCCACAAAGGGAGTGAAAGACAGGGACAATGTCGTAAAGGCATGACCCCGCATCCCGGGAGGCAGGGTCTCATGAAGCCTGGGGCCGCAGTGCCTTTCACACGAGGAGCACGCGTCGTCACCGGCGTTTGACAACAGCATGTTTGAAGTCACGGTATCAATAGTCGCAACCGTACTACTCCTATCCCTCTCCTTGTATATCTTGTCGAGAAGGAGGGGGACTGCGGATATGTCCCTTTCCGCGCTCCTGTCGCTCCTTGCGCTGATCGAGGCAGCCGACCAGCTTGCTCTCAGCCGGGAGGGCTCGGCTATGTACTACAAGGATGTGTCCCTCCTTCTCGAGTCGTTCCTGCCGCTTCTCCTCATGCTCTTTACCCTCCTCCATTCACGCTGGCGGTCCGTCAGGTCCATATCCGTCTTCTGGTGGCTGCTGACAGCCGGTGCCGTACTCTTCCCGGTGAGCACTTTCGTGTATCAGCTCGATGATTTCTTCTACTCGCCGGACCTCCAGACAGAGAGGCTGCTGTTTCTCGGTGCCGCGGGATACTGGTTCTACATGGGGCTGATGGTCTATTGCGTGGCCGCACTCATACACCTCGAAGCCGCCTTCTCGATGACGTCAATGTCCGAGAGGTGGAGGATAAAGTTTGAGGTCATAGGGATGGGCGGTATACTCGCCGTCATGATCTTCTATTACAGCCAGGGCCTGCTCTACAGGAGCATAGACATGAACCTGATACCGGTCCGCTCAGGCGCATTCATAGTAGCCTCCGTGCTCGTCGGATATTCGAGGATATTCAGGGGAAACGGCGTAAGGCTCACGGTGTCGAGATACGTACTCTACCGGTCCTTGTCCCTCCTTGTGGTCGGGATATACCTCCTGATTCTTGGACTCATCGGCGAGGGCATGAGATATTTAGGGGCCTCGTTCAGCAAGGACCTCGCCATCTTCATCGCCTTCACCACCGGCATAGCGATGCTCGTCGTACTCTTTTCCGAGAGGCTGAGAAGGAGGGTCAAGGTACTGATCAGCAAGCACTTCTATGCCAGCAAGCACGATTACAGGGCCGAGTGGCTCAAGTTCACCGACCGCCTTAGCTCCTGCACGACGGCGGCCGACGTACGGGATGTGATCCTGACCACATACAGGGAGGCCTTCGGTCTCAAGGGAGTATCCCTGTATATTCCAGCCGGCAACAAGCAACGGTATGTGCATGCGGCAAGCCAGTCCATGTTCGGTGAAAAACCCGAGCTGAAGCCCTCTGAAGCGCTTATATCCTACTTCAGGGACCGGTTCAGGGTCCTGAACCCTCTCGACGGCGAGTATACGCCCGATGCAGATGAGTCGCTATTCATAAGGCGGACGGGTGCGAGATTGCTCGTACCGCTCGTGAACAACAGGAACGTCGAAGGTATCGTCGTATTCGGCGAGCAGCTCGTCGAGGAGAACTTCATATACGAGGATTTCGACCTGATGAAGACCATCGCAAGGCATGCAGCACTCGCCCTCCTCGACTTCAGGCTTTCAGAGGAACTCGCCGAGACCCGCGAGGTCGCAGCCGTGGCGAAGGTCTCGTCATTCGTGATACACGACCTCAAGAATCTCACATCGACGCTCTCGCTGATGCTCGACAACGCCAAGGACTATCTCGACGAGCCCGAGTTTCAGAAGGAGATGATCGAGTCGATAGAGAACACTCTGGCAAAGATGAAGCGCCTTATCCAGAGACTAAAGAACGTTCCCAAGAAACAGCAACTGGAACTCAGACAGCTCGACCTCGATTCCATCGCGAGAAGGACCGTCGAGGAGATCGTAAAGGCGAGGCCGGAGGCGAGAATAGAGTACCGCGGTGTACCGGTTTCGGCCATGCTGGATGAGGAGGAGATCAGGAAGGTCATACTCAACATAGTGCTCAACGCCGTGGAGGCGGTTGGCGATGACGGCCGCATTCGAGTGGAGACGGGCTGTAACGGCGACACGGCGTATGTCAGGGTCGAGGACAACGGCTCCGGGATGACCGACGAGTTCATGAACAACCATCTGTTCAGGCCTTTCAGGACGACCAAGAAGAAGGGGCTCGGCATCGGCCTCTACCAGTGCAGGCAGATCGTGGAGGCCCATGACGGCATGATCGAGGTCGAGAGTGAGGCAGGCAGGGGCTCGGTCTTCACGGTCCGACTGCCTGTGATCAGGGAGGCCGCCCTCGCGGTTCGGTGAGGGGCTGCATCGACGCCACTTCGCTGACAAGAGAACGTTTATGTGCGGTATAGCGGGCGTTTACAACTTCAACGAAGACGTGGTGGACCGTGACCTGTTAAGGAGGATGGTCGTTACGGCCGGATACCGCGGACCTGACGGCACAGGCCTCTACGCGGACCGCCGCGTCGGGCTCGCCCACGTCCGGCTGAGCATAATCGATCCTGCCGGGGGGCGGCAGCCAATGAGCAACGAGGACGGATCGATCTGGATCACCTTCAACGGTGAGATATTCAACTATGTGGAGTTGAGGCGGGAGCTTGAAGGACGGGGGCACACGTTTGCCACTGATACGGATACGGAGGTTATCATCCACATGTACGAGGAGAGGGGCGATGAGTGCCTCAGGTACTTCAACGGCCAGTGGGCCTTCGCCCTTTGGGACAGGGCCGGAGAAAGGCTCCTTCTCTCACGTGACCGTTTCGGTGTAAGGCCCCTGTTCTATACGCTCACCTCAGGGCGTCTGATATTCGGCTCTGAGATCAAGTCCATACTCGTCCATCCGGCGGTAGAGAGGGAGATCGACCTTCAGGCCCTCGACCAGGTGTTCACCTTCTGGGTGACGCTGCCGCCGAGGACGATGCTGCGCGGCGTCAAGGAGCTTCCCCCCGCGCATTGCATGACTGTAGAGGGAGGCGTGGTCAGTCTCAGGAGATACTGGCGGCTCGACTATACCGGCGCGCAGGCAGGGGAGGCGGCCGGAGGAGAGGAGGTTTACGCAGAGACCCTGAGGGACCTCCTCGGCGATGCAACGCGCATAAGGCTCCGCTCGGACGTCCCTGTGGGGGCGTACCTGAGCGGAGGGCTCGACTCTGCCGTGGTGACGGCCATGATAAGGAGCCATGCGGGTACGCCTGTAGAGACGTTCTCCGTGACTTTCGAAGAGGCCGAGTTTGACGAGAGCGCTTATCAGAGGGAGGCGAGCCGTTTTTTCGGGACTGAGCATCATGACATCCGCTGCAGCGGAGAGGATATAGCGCGGGTCTTTCCGGACGTCGTCCGGCACACTGAGAAGCCTGTGCTGAGGACGGCTCCCGCCCCGCTCTATCTCCTCTCCGGACTCGTGAGGGAGAGGGGCTACAAGGTTGTGCTTACAGGCGAGGGGGCAGACGAGATGTTCGGCGGATACGACATCTTCAAGGAGGCCAAGGTCAGGAGGTTCTGGGCGAGACAGCCCCGGTCGAGGCTCAGGCCCCTGCTCCTCAGACGGCTCTACCCGTACATGCAGAACCTCAAGAGGCAGCCGCTCGAGTACCTGAGGGCCTTCTTCCACGCACGGCAGGAAGACCTCTCCAACCCTTTCTTCTCGCACCTGCCGAGGTGGGAGCTGACATCGAGGCTGAAGGTCTTCTTCTCCGACGCCGTAAGGTCTGAAACCGGCAGCCGAGATGCCTATGAAGAGATGCGCGCCCTCCTCCCGCCGGAGTATCATGCCTGGGACGGCCTCTCGCAGGCGGGATACCTCGAGGCAGCGTACCTGCTTCCGGGATATATACTGTCGTCACAGGGAGACAGGGTCTCCATGGCCCACTCGGTGGAGGGACGGTTCCCCTTTCTGGACCACAGGGTGGCCGAGTTCTCCTGCAGCCTTCCGTCCGATCTCAAGCTGAAGGTGCTGGACGAAAAGTACATCCTGAAGCTCTGTGCCGGCGACATGGTGCCCACTACGGTGAAGAAGAGGCCGAAGCAGCCCTACAGGGCGCCCGGCGGGGCGAGCTTCTTCGAGCCGCGCACCGGCAGGGCGCGGTTTGAATACATTGATGAGCTCTTGTCCCGGAAGTGTATAGAGGAGTTCGGGATATTCGACCCTGACGCTGTCGAGCGGCTCGTCAAAAAGTTCAGGAAGGGACTGGCGATCGGCACCAAGGATGACATGGCGCTCGTCGGCATCCTGTCCACCCAGTTGTTCGTGTACCACTTCATCGAAAACTTGAACTTTACGGGAGGCACCGGCCATGGATACGATTGAGCAGGAACTCAGGCGGTTTGTGATAGACAACTTTCTTTTCGGCCGGAACAACGGGTTTGCGGACAGTGACTCCTTTCTCGAAAGCGGGATCATAGACTCCACGGGAGTGCTCGAACTCGTAGCCTTCTTGGAGGAGAGATACCGTATAGATGTGGTTGACGAGGAGCTGATCCCGGAGAA
>DRKX01000049.1 GCA_011051565.1 Nitrospirota bacterium
CGGCTGCGACCAGTGCATAGGCGCGCGAGGCCGCCAGTCCCCAGCCCATGACGTAGAATGCCGCAAGGAGGGCCAGGCCTATGCCGGCTCCTGCAATGTACGGTGACCAGAAATTCCTTTTCTCCATTTCTCCTCCCTCGGCCGGGCCTTTTCGTTCCCTACGGCGCTGGATGATATCTTGGATTATATCACATTCCGGTGGGAACTTGAAGGATTAAGTTCCTGTGCCTTGCAACGTAGGTTAAGGATGGAATCATGCCATTTCCGCCAGAGTATGCTAAAATAGCTTGAGGGCCGGTAAAGGGGGGGCGATCGCCGCTGAACAGCCGTGATCGAGAGCAGCCTTTACTCAGTGTACACCGGTAGAGTGTACGGGCATGTCCGGAGGCGCTTGACTTTATGAAGAAGAGAAATCTCCGAAGACATCACAGGTATCCGATCCTGGCCACCGCGCACGTGAGTCCGCGTGAGGGTGGAGACGTGCAGCCCATCGAGACCATGGTGGCGAGCATTTCACAGTCGGGCCTCGGGGTGTACTCATATTCGCCGTTGAAGACGGGTACCAGGGTGAGGATCGAGATAACGTTCATATCCGTGAAGGGCGTCAAGGAGAAGGATACCACGGAGGGCAGGGTCGTATGGCTGTCGGGCATGGGGAGGCTGTACTTCATCGGCATCGCCTTCGACGAGGAACTGAGTCCTGCAAAGCAGCCGCGCCTCTATGAGCACTTCTTCAAGGTCGTGAGCTGGGACTGAGCCCCGGGTTCACTCGCCCGAGAGCATTGCCTTGACGGTGGGGAACTGTTCGATGTCGGTATGCGGTATGAAGAGGGCTGACATGAATTCGTCCATGAAGCCGCCCTTAACGGAGAGCTCGATATAGGTCATTCTCGATGCGGCATCCTCGGCCTCCTTGCGCATCTCCTTCGACAGGAGGCATAGGTACGCCCCTGCGATCGATGTGTTCCCCATGAAGTGGAACCGGTCCTTCGGGAGGTCGGGTAGCATGCCTATCAGGATCGCCCTCTCGACGTTGAGGTAGTTTCCGAAACCTCCTGCTATGTACACCCTGTCGATCATGTCGAGGGTGAAGCCGACCTCCTTGAGCAGGAGCGAGACGCCTGCGTAGACGGCCGCCTTCGCCCTCATTATGTTTTCGATGTCGACCTGCGTAAGCACGATATCCCCTTTCTCGCCATGGTGGACGACGAACTCCATGCCGTCCTCGCCTTCCCTGACCCTCGGGGACTGGGTCTCCCTCACGAACTTGCCGCGCTGGTCGAGTATCCCCCTGAGGAACATCTCGGAGAGTGCGTCGATCATGCCGGAGCCGCATATGCCCAGGGGTTTCGACTCGCCGATCACCTCTATCTCGGTCTCGAGCGTGTCGGGGTCGATCCTTATCGACTCGATCGCCCCCTCGGTCGCCCTCATGCCGTGCTTTATCCCGCTTCCCTCGAAGCATGGTCCGGCCGAGCAGGCGACCGTCATCATCCACTCGTTGTTGCCTATCACTATCTCTCCGTTCGTGCCGATGTCCATGAAGAGCGATATTTCCGGGTTTCTGTGCATCTTCGTTGCGATCACACCGGAGACGATGTCTCCGCCGACATAGCTCGCCACGCACGGCACTGTATAGACCGGCGTGTTCTTACCCAGCCTGATGCCGGTCTCCGAGGCCTTCCAGACCGGGAATGAGTTTGCGGCGGGTATGTAGGGCTCCTCCCTTATGTAGGCGGGGTTGAAGCCCCAGAAGAGGTGGGCCATTGTTGTGTTGCCCGAGATCACGACGGACTCGATATGCGCGGTCTCCAGCCCGTGCCTCTTCAGGAGCGGGGCGATGAGGTCGTTTATGTCCGTGACCACGGCCTTCCTGAGGTCGGCGAGCCCCCCTCCTTCGGTGGCGTGCACTATCCTTGTGATGACGTCGTCGCCGTAGCGCATCTGTGAGTTGTAGGTCGATGCGACGTCCACCACGTGTCCGTCCGAGAGGTCAACGAGATAGAGGACGACCGTGGTCGTGCCGATGTCGACGGCGATCCCGTAGCGGCCGCCTTCTGTCTCGGCCGCCTCGATAAAGAGGGCCTCGGCAGAGTCCTCCTGGTAGCCGAGTGTGACGTTCCAGTTGAATCGTCTCAGGTCACCGACCATCCTCGAGACGAAGTCGCGCGGGTACCGGAGTTCCACTCCCGCTGCATCGAGCCCGCGCTTCAGTCTCTCAAGGTCGCTTATGTTGTCGTCGATCGTCGGTGGAGGCAGCTCGATGGTGGTCCTCGTCACCAGGGGCGATATCGCAGCACTGTATGACCTGAGGAGATCAAGGAGGTCCTTGGACCTCGACACGGCGATCTTGTCTCCGACGGTCAGCCTCGATTCGACTGGGATGTCGACGACCAGGTCTCCCTCTGCAAAGCTCTGGCAGGCGAGCACCATGCCGCTGTCCCTCTCCTCCTGCGAGAGCTTCCCGTGTGAGCGGATGCTGCAGTCGCCGTCGACGATCCTTATCCTGCACTTGCCGCATGTGCCTTTGCCACCGCAGGATGCGGTTATGTAGACCTCGTGCCGCTTGAAGGCCTCGTATAGAGATTCACCCTCGGCGACGGTGATCTCCCGGCCATCTGTGAATGTGACCTTCATCTGCCGACTCCCCCGTAGTGTAAAGAATCACCTATTTTATTGCGAGCAGGGGGCAAAAATCAATCCAGCGGCATTCCTCAAAAATAATCTACACGAAGGGGAGTAGTTTACTCATAATTGACAAATGGGGCAACCATCCCTTAAACCAAAAGGATTCAGCATCCAGAATCCCGGGAAGGAGGTTTGCAGGATGGTTGCCACAGTGCCTAAAG
>DRKX01000050.1 GCA_011051565.1 Nitrospirota bacterium
AGCCTGCGCAGCGGAAAGCCCATCTCCTCACGCTGCCGCAGAAACGACTCTGCAGCAAGCTTTGCCAGCCCCCTGACCCTCGCCATGTACCCGGTCCTCTCTGTAACCGAGAACGCCCCCCTCGCGTCGAGGAGGTTGAACACATGGGAGCACTTCAGGCAGAACTCGTATGCCGGCAGGACGAGGCCGAACCCGGCCAGCCTCCTCGCCTCGGCCTCGAAATCATCGAAGAGCCTCCTGAGGAGGTCTGTATCCGCGTAGTCGAAGTTGAACTTCGAAAACTCCACCTCCTCCCGGTGATGAAGCTCCCCGTAGCTTATACCGTCGGCCCACTGGATGTCGAATACACTGTCGACCTCCTGCAGGTACATTGCGATCCGCTCCAGCCCGTAGGTTATCTCCACGGAGACAGGGCTGAGATCGATGCCTCCGACCTGCTGAAAGTATGTGAACTGGGTGATCTCCATACCGTCGAGCCACACCTCCCAGCCGAGCCCCCAGGCCCCGAGCGTGGGCGACTCCCAGTCGTCCTCGACGAACCTGATGTCGTGCCGCGCGGGGTCGAGCCCGAGGGCGCTGAGGCTTTCGAGGTAGAGTTCCTGGCTGTCGGCCGGCGAGGGCTTGATTATGACCTGGTACTGGTAGTAGTGCTGGAGCCTGTTGGGGTTTTCTCCGTAACGGCCGTCCGTCGGCCTGCGCGAGGGCTCCACATAGGCGACCCTCCAGGGCTCGGGACCGAGCACGCGCAGGAACGTTGCAGGATGGAAGGTCCCGGCCCCCACCTCCAGGTCGTAAGGCTGGAGCAGGAGACAGCCCCTCTCGGCCCAGTACTCGTTCAGCCTCATTATTATTTCCTGAAAATACATGGCGGTCACCAAAAGAAACTAAATATAATTCAAGCTCATATCTTTTGTCAATTTGGCCATCAGGACCGGCGCACGCAGCCCGACGTTGATACTTTTTGTCCCTGTCGTTATGTTATGCTAATATTCAGCATCAACCAGAAAAACAGACCGGAGGAGAGATGAAAACACTATCCAGTATCTTGTTGGTCCTGCTGATCATGGCAGGCTGCACGAAGTCACCGGCCGACGGCGAGTCATCCACCAAGGACTACATCGCGAAGGTGGACGGCTCCTACATTATGGAGAAGGACCTGAGGAGGCAGTTCAAGGCCCTGCCCGACTTCATGAAGGCGATCTACGACAACGCCGAAGGCGTCAAGAAACTCACTGACGAACTCGTGAAGAAGGAACTCATCTACCTCGAGGCGAAGAAGCAGGGGATGGACAAGTCTCCGGCCTACAGGGAAAAGCTCGAGGAGTTCCAGAAGCTGAGCCTGATAAGCATGCTGCTGACAAAGGAGATCGAGGACAAGGTGAGTGTCACTCCCGAAGAAGTGAAGAAGTACTACGACACCAATCCGGGCGAGTTCTCCACGGACCGCGCGAGGGCGAGCCACATTCTCGTGAAGACCAAGGAGGAGGCTGACAGCCTCCTCAAGAGGATAAAGGCCGGTGAGGACTTCGCCGCATTGGCCGAGAAGAACTCCATAGACAAGGGGTCGGCGGCAAGGGGCGGTGACCTCGGGTTTTTCGGCAGGGGACAGATGGTTCCCGAGTTCGAGCAGGCCGTATTCTCGATGAAGAAGGGTGAAGTGAGCGAGCCGGTAAAGACACAGTTCGGCTACCACATCATAAAGCTGACCGACGTGAAGAAGGGGAAGGCGGTCGGCTTCGACAAAGTGAAGGATGACCTGACGAAGAGGCTGCTCAACGAGAAGCGGAGAGAGGCATTCGACGGCTACATAGAGAAGCTGAGGGCCTCTTACAAGGTCGAGATAAAAGAGGACAGGCTGAAGGACTTGAAGCTGGCAGACTGAGAGAGACCGAGAGCATTGAGATCGGCCCCGGCGGCGACCGCCCTCGGGGCCGTTTTCCTCTCCTCCTGCCCCATGCCGGTCGGCGGCTGTGAAAGAAGGCCCTGCCGGCAGTGCTATCATCGTCTTCTTATGGTTACCCACGGTGGAAACATATACAGTATCTCGGAGGCCCTGAGGATACCGGAGAGAAAGGTGGTCGACTTCAGCGCCTCGATCAATCCCCTCGGTGTGTCGAAAAAGATAAAGGCGGAACTGAGGAGACACCTGAAGTATCTCGGCAACTATCCCGACCCTGACTGCAGGCGCCTGAGACGGCACCTGTCGAGGCACGTGGGCGTAACCGAAGGCAACATTATATGCGGAAACGGAAGCACCGAGCTCATATACCTCGCTGTCAGGGCTCTCAAGCCCGACAGGGTCCTGATACCCGCCCCCACATTCTCCGAGTACGAGAGGGCGGTCGCGACCTCTGTCGAGACCACCCAGAGCGAGATCAGGTTTCTGCCCCTCAGGGAGGAGCACGACTTCGCTATAGACGTCCGAGCCTTCACCGATGCAATGCAGGGATGCCGGATGGCGTTCCTCTGCAACCCGAATAATCCGTCCGCCCAGCTGCTCCCCAGGGAGGCAGTCTCCGAGATCGCATCCGCCGCAAGGGCGTCGAGCTGCTTCCTCGTCGTGGACGAGGCGTTCATCGACTTCGTCCCCGGCGGGAGCGTAGCGGCCGAGGCTCCGGAGAATGCATACCTCATCGTGCTCAGGTCGATGACGAAGTTCTACGCCCTGAGCGGCCTCCGTCTCGGCTACGGCGTCATGGCGGAAGAGACCGCCGCACGGCTGAGAGAGGTCAAGGAACCGTGGACGGTCAACACCCTCGCCCAGAGAGCCGGGGTCACGGCACTCAAGGACAGGGCATACACGGCGGCTACGTTTGAATACATCGGGAGAGAGAAGGCCTTCATCGAGAAGGGCCTGAGAGAGGCCGGCATCCGCTTCTACCCCTCGGCGGTCAACTTCTACCTGCTCAAGCACCCACGGGCGGCTGAGATAGTCCGGACACTCGCGGAAAAGGGTATGCTCCTCAGGGATTGCAGCGACTTCAGGGGTCTCGGGAGCGGATTCATGAGGATCGCCGTAAAGGCACACCGGGACAACGTCCTCCTGATCAAGGAGCTGAAGAGGCTCCTGACCGGGTGATCCCAGGAAAGGTCCGTGCGCGGCAGAGCAGGGGGTTGTTTTGGCGGTCCCAACGGGAGTCGAACCCGTGTTACCGACGTGAGAGGCCGGCGTCCTGGACCACTAGACGATGGGACCACACATTGCGCTACTTGAGACTCTCGGCACGATCCATGTTGCAGATGGCTGGGGAGAGAGGATTCGAACCCCTACAAGCAGATCCAGAGTCTGCCGTCCTGCCGTTAGACGACTCCCCATCCATTGCGGTGTACGGTATTATTCTAAAGATTAGCGGCTTGGATTGTCAACTTTTTCACGGTAATGGATGGGTGAATTGCCGACACCGCTCTATTCCTGTTAAAATAGAACCGCTTTAAAGCTTCCTTCCCCGCGACAGGTTTGTTTCGGCCCGGCAGGCTGTAGAAGCTTATGCAATAAAAATATAATCAATGTAGGAGGGGGTATGCCGCACCAGAAGATTCTCGCCTTTGTTCTCGCAGGCGGTAAGGGCGAGAGGCTGTTTCCATTGACGGCCTTTCGCTCAAAACCGGCCGTGCCTTTCGGAGGGCGCTACAGGATAGTCGATTTCGTCTTGAGCAACCTCGTCAACTCTCAGATATTCTCCATCTATCTCCTTGTCCAGTACAAGTCCCAGTCGCTTATAGAGCATATCAGGCAGCACTGGGTGATGTCGCCCATCGTGAGGGACCACTTCATAGCGGTGGTGCCTCCCCAGATGAGGATGGGACCAGAGTGGTTTCAGGGCACGGCGGACGCCATTCTTCAGAACATCAATCTTGTAACCCAACATAACCCGAGGCTGGTCGTCGTGTTCGGGGCCGACCACATATACAGGATGGACATCCGGCAGATGATAGACTTCCACCTCGCCAAGAACGCCGATGTGACCGTTGCGGCAAGACCGGTCCCCATCGAGGAGGCATCCGCATTCGGAGTCATCCAGACCGATGCGGACAACAGGATCATCGGGTTCCAGGAGAAGCCGAAAGAGCCCGCACACATGGTCTCAGACCCCACCAAGGCCTACGTGTCGATGGGGAACTACATATTCAGCAAGGACGTGCTCATAAACGCCCTCGTCGAGGCCCAACAGAAGAAGCATCACGACTTCGGCGCTCACATACTGCCTGATCTCGTGAAGACGGGAAGGCTCTTCGCCTACGACTTCGCAACCAACGTCATCCCGGGAACGAAGCCTTACGAGGAGACCGGTTACTGGAGGGACGTGGGCACCATCAAGGCACTGTTCGACGCGCACATGGACATGCTCGGAGAGGAGCCCCTCTTCGAGCTCAACAACCTGCAGTGGCCGATCTACCCCTCGGGACAGAAGGCCCCTGCGTCCAAGATACTTAACGCCGAGATAGTCAACAGCATGATCTCCGAGGGCGTGACCATAAAGAACGCCGTGATAAGGAACTCGATAATACGGACGGGCGTGGTGATCGAGGAGGACGTGGTAGTCGAGGACTCCATACTGATGGACAACTCGGTCCTGAGAAGGGGATGTCACCTGAAGGGCGTGATAGTGGACAAGCTGAACAACATCAAAGAGGGTTCGCGTATCGGGTTCGCCAGTGAAGACGAGAGGTTCGGCCTCCACATCGATCCCTCGGGGATAAGGGTAATTCCACGAAGAGGGTGGAGAGACGGTCAAGAATAGAGGCGCCGTATCATGCAGCCGGGTGCATCTGCCGTGTGTGCTTCATTCACCTGATGTTCACCGCCGGCAACTGAGGACGCCGCCTCCTGCGGCCGGGACCTTGGGGAAGAGATGATCTTGTGGATCGGGTTTGTGCTCTGCACTCTCGTCATCGTCTATTCGGGGACGAAGCTCTCGAAGTACGGTGACATCATAGCCGAGAAGACGGGACTCAGCAGGACGTGGATAGGCCTCATACTGATCGCCTCTGTCACGTCACTCCCTGAACTCGTCACAGGCATAAGCTCGGTCACTTACACGGCTGCTCCGGACATCGCCGTGGGCGACGTCCTCGGAAGCTGTGTATTCAACATGCTGATACTCGCGATTCTCGACGCCGTATACCGCCCGATGCCCATATCCGCGAAGGCCCACGAGGGACACATCCTTTCAGCCGGGTTCGGGCTCCTGCTCATCACACTGGTCGCCATGAGTCTCTTCATCTCTCCCACCATGGATCCGATCGGATGGATCGGGCCCTACACCCTGCTCATCATAGTCATCTACTTCATAGCCATGAGGACGGTCTTCTATTACGAAAAGAGGAAGATCGCTGCCTTCATGAAGGAGACCGCCGCAATGGTCCCGAGATACGAGGAAATAACGACACGGACCGCCGCCATCCATTACGGCATCAATGCAGCGGCCGTCATCACAGCGGCGGTCTTCCTGCCGGAGATCGGCAAGGGGCTCGCAGAGACGACCGGGCTGGGACAGACATTCGTCGGCAACATCTTCATCGCCCTCTCGACATCGCTGCCGGAGATCGTGGTCTCGATGGCCGCCGTCAGGATAGACGCGATAGACCTGGCGATCGGCAATCTCTTCGGAAGCAACATCTTCAACATATTCATTCTGGCGGTCGACGACGTCTTCCTCACCAAGGGGCCGATCCTATCCTATGCCGATACCAGCCATATAATCTCAGCCCTGTCGGCCGCCGCCATGACGACCATTGCGATCATAGGCCTGACTTTCCGTTCAACGCGCAAGCCGTTCTTCATAGCCTGGGATTCACTCGGTATACTGCTGGTATACATGATCAACCTGATGCTCCTGTATGCGAGCATATGAGACGCCCTACAGGGGCGTCATCGGGTGGAAGCGCATGCCTGTTGACAAAAAATCCTTTGAGCACCTATACTTTTATGAAGCGGCATAGCATGTAATCACCAAAAACTGATCCAGGCTTCCGGTTCAACTTCAGGCCTGACGAGGGATCCGGTGGACGAGCAACTCGAAGAACTCTACAACGAGGGCATGCGGCTGTTCGAGGAGGGAAAGTACTCCGAGGCAGAGCCGATCCTGAAGGAGGTTCTGAAGGAAAAGCCCAACTACGCGGACGTACTGCACAACCT
Source organism: Nitrospirota bacterium (assembly GCA_011051565.1). GTDB lineage: Bacteria > Nitrospirota > Thermodesulfovibrionia > Thermodesulfovibrionales > JdFR-85 > BMS3Bbin07. The sequence continues at coordinate 6,140 of DRKX01000050.1, forward strand.
CGGCGTCATATTCTATCTCAAGGGAGAGCTGAAAGACGCGGTGGAGTGTTTCGAGAAGGCGCTGAAGCTGAACCCGCGTTACACCGAGGCGTCCCTGAACCTTGCCATCACGTACAACGACCTCGGTGAGTTCCAGAGGGCGCAGGAGGTCTTCTCGATCGCCGCTCAGGTGGCGCATCCAGCACCGGGGACCCTCGATCCGTTCGTCGCCGGCAAGCTCGCAAACGAGCATTACAAGATCGGCAACATTTACCTCGACTTCGGCATGGACGACGAGGCCATTGAAGAGTACAGGAAGGCCCTGAAGCTCTCGCCGAGACTGCCGGACGTGCATACGAAGCTCGGTATCGCCCTCAGGAACAAGGAGAGGTTCGAGGAGGCGATCGTTCATTTCAACTCCGCCAAGGAGATCAACCCCTCTTACAGCCAGGCTTGGATACAGCTCGGAATCACATACTACATGAAGGGTCTCACGGGCCTCGCAATCGAGGAGTGGGAGAAGGCCTTCGAGCGGAACCCCCACCTGAAGGAGGCCCAGAACTACATCCAGCTGATAAGAAAAGAGGAAGAAAGATAGAAGTCATGGCTGCCGGCGGCAAACGGCCGACGACCGTTGTCGGTGAATCAACCCTCCTGAAAATAAAGGATCTTGACATCCTGTTCAGAAAAAAGGACCGCTCGGATGCAGCCGTCTCCGGCCTCGAACTGGACATCAGGCCCGGAGAGACCTTCGGCCTCGCCGGTGAGAGCGGCTGCGGCAAGAGCATCACGGCCCTGTCGATCATGGGCCTGCTCCCGGATGCCGCCCGTGCCACAGGTGAGATACTCTTCAGAATGCCGGAGACCGGCGAGGTGATCGACCTGCTGAGCCTCGACGAGGCGGCACTGCGCTCGCTGAGGGGCAAGGAGATCGGAATGGTCTTCCAGGAGCCGATGACTTCACTGAATCCGGTCTTCACCATAGGCTACCAGATCGCGGAGGTCCTGACCACGCACGAAGGGCTCTCAAAGAGAGCGGCGACCGAGCGGGCTGTGGAGCTGCTCCGTCTCGTCCGTATACCTTCGCCCGGGCAGAGGATAAAGGATTATCCGCACCAGCTCTCGGGCGGCATGCGCCAGAGGGTGATGATCGCAATGGCTGTTGCGTGCAACCCCTCGCTGCTGATCGCCGACGAGCCGACGACCGCTCTCGACGTGACCATCCAGGCAGAGATACTCAACCTACTGCACGACGTGAAGGAGGAGAGGGGCATGTCGGTGCTGCTGATCACGCACGATCTTGCGATAATATCCGAGAACGCCGAGCGGGTCGCCGTCATGTATGCCGGAAGGATCGTGGAGACCGCCCCTGTCGAGAGGCTGTTCCAGTGGCCGGCACACCCCTACACTCTCGGCCTCATTCAGTCGCTGCCGGTTTCAAGGGAGATTAAGCTGAAGCCGATCCCCGGCTCGGTACCGGCCCCCGACGAACTGCCCCCGGGGTGCAAGTTCTCGACGAGGTGCACATACAGGACTACTGCATGCGACATTGAAGAACCCGCGCTGCGCTTGATCGAAGAGGACCATCGCGTCAGGTGCATAAGGGCCGAGGAGATCGGCAGGCAGGTTTGAGATGGAGCTCCTGAGGACCGAAGACCTGAGGAAGTACTACGCGATAAAGACAGGCGTATTCGGCAAGGCCAAGACCCTGAAGGCCCTCGACGGCGTGAGCATCTCCGTTGACCCTGACAGGGTCTTCGCCGTGGTCGGCGAGAGCGGCTGCGGCAAGTCGACGCTTGCGCGCCTGATACTCCGGTTGAGCAGGCCCACTGCCGGCAGGGTCTTCTTCAAGGGCAACGACATACACACGATCAACGGACGCGGACTCAAGGACTTCAGGAAATCCGTCCAGGTCGTCTTTCAAGACCCCTATGCCTCGCTCAACCCCCGGATGACCGTCTTTTCCATACTCGCCGAGCCCCTCGTGATCCATGGGCTCGCTCGAAAGAAGGACCTGAGGGGTAGAGTAGCGGAACTCCTTGAGACCGTGGGACTGAAGCCCGAGCACATGAACCGCTATCCACACGAGTTCAGCGGGGGACAGAGGCAGAGGATATGCATAGCACGGGCGCTCTCCCTCTCACCAGAACTCATAGTGGCGGACGAGCCCCTCTCATCGCTCGACGTCTCCATCCAGGCCCAGATACTAAACCTGCTGGGGGACCTGAAGAGGGAGAAGAGACTCTCGTTCGTATTCATCAGCCATGACCTGAACGTGGTAAACTACTTCGCCGACACTGTCGCCGTCATGTATCTCGGAAGGATCGTAGAAGAGGCGGAAGCCGAACAGGTATTCGAAGACCCGCGGCATCCATACACCGAGATGCTCCTTGACGCCATCCC
>DRKX01000051.1 GCA_011051565.1 Nitrospirota bacterium
CCTTAGACATAATTGAACTTGCGGAGCAAATAGAATATCTCTCTGAAGAACTCTCTGCTGCCTATGAAAAGAAACTTAGAAAAAGAAAAAATCATGCTTAATTACTTATCTAGTTCAAGTAGTTTTATTTTTGAGGAAAGACGGCACTGCATTGACTCCCCCGGTGACTTCTTCTGATTAGTCGGCGGGGTCCCCATCGAAAATCCGGACGAAGATGCAGGGACATACATAAAGGTGCGCGACTCCCCGGCCCCCTGGATTTTTACGAGAATCAACTGAGCGAGGATGGTGAGTGCGTTTGACCTGCATGTACAAGCACATCTAAAATACACTGAAATGGACAGGTTCACGCTCCAGACGGACTTCGAGCCCAAGGGCGACCAGCCGAAGGCGATAGCCGAGCTCACCGAGGGGGCCCTGAAGGGGCTCGACCACCAGGTACTCCTCGGCGTCACGGGGTCGGGAAAGACGTTCACCATTGCAAACGTGATAGCCAACCTGAACAGGCCCACGCTCGTTATCGTCCACAACAAGACGCTCACCGCGCAGCTATACGGCGAGTTCAGGGAACTGTTTCCGGAAAACGCGGTCGAGTTCTTCGTCAGCTTCTACGACTACTACCAGCCCGAGGCATACATACCCCAGACCGACACCTACATAGAGAAGGACGCCATGATAAACGACGACATCGACAGGATGCGCCACTCGGCGACGAGGGCCGTGCTCGAGAGGAGGGACACAATAGTCGTCGCCTCCGTGTCATGCATCTACGGAATCGGGTCTCCGGAGGACTACATGGCCATGCACCTGACAGTGGAGGAGGGGATGAAGACGGAAAGGGACGCCGTGATCAGGAGGCTCGTCGAGATGCTGTACGAGCGGACCGAGGCGGAGTTCAGGAGGGGAAACATCCGGGTGAGGGGGGACATCGTGGAGATATACCCCTCCTTTTCGCAGTACAGCGGGATACGGATGGAGTTCTTCGGGGACGAGATAGACGCCATCTACGAGTTCGACGCGGTTACAGGTGAGAGGCTGAGGAGGATCGAGAGGGTGACCATCTACCCCAACAGCCACTGGATAACCCCGGGCGAGAGGCTCGAACCCGCGCTAAAGGCGATAGAGGAGGAGCTCGAGGAGAGGATCGAGTACTTCCTCAGGCTCGGAAAGACCGTAGAGGCGCAGAGGATCGAGCAGCGCACAAGGTTCGACTTGGAGATGCTCAGGGAGTTCGGCTACTGCCACGGCATCGAGAACTACTCGCGCCACCTCAGCGGCCGCGCCCCCGGAGAGCCGCCGTACACCCTGATAGACTACTTCCCAGCCGACTACCTGCTCGTTATAGACGAGTCCCACGTCACGATCCCCCAGATCGGAGGCATGTACGAGGGCGACCGATCGAGGAAGCAGACCCTCATAGATCACGGCTTCCGCCTGCCCTCCGCCCTCGACAACCGGCCGCTCACATTCACCGAGTTCGAAGAGCGGGTCAACCAGGCCATCTACGTATCCGCCACGCCGGGCCGCTACGAGCTCGAAAAGTCGGGTGGGCGGGTCGTGGAGCAGATCATCAGGCCGACCGGCCTCGTTGATCCGAAGATGACGGTCAGGCCGGTCGCGGGACAGGTCGAGGACCTCCTCGGTGAGATCGAGAAGAGGGTCGAGAGGGGCGAGCGTGTCCTCGTCACCACCCTCACGAAGAAGATGGCCGAGGACCTCACCGATTACTACACGGAGCTCGGCGTGCGCGCCCGGTACCTCCACTCAGACATAGACACGCTCGAGAGGGTGGAGATACTGAGGGACCTGAGGCTCGGCAGGTTCGACGTCCTCATAGGCGTGAACCTCCTCAGGGAGGGGCTCGACCTCCCCGAGGTCTCACTCGTGGCCGTCCTCGATGCCGACAAAGAGGGCTTCCTCCGATCCGAGAGGTCCCTCATCCAGACGGCCGGCCGGGCGGCGAGGAACGTAAACGGCGAGGTGATCCTCTATGCCGACAGGATCACAGAGTCCATGAAGAGGGCGATCGAGGAGACGGAGCGGAGGAGGAGGATACAGATGGAGTACAACCGGAAGGCCGGCATAACGCCGGAGACCGTGAAGAGCAATATCAAGGATATACTGAGCTCCATCTACGAGGCCGACTACTGGACCGTTCCGGCGGCGGAGGAGCCCGCCGAGGAATACGCTCCCGACGAAACGAAGATCAGGAGACTCGAGGAGGAGATGAGAGAGGCCGCAAGACGGCTCGACTTCGAGAAGGCGGCGGTCCTCAGGGACCGGATAAAGAGGTTGAAGGAGAGGATACTGCAGCTTTGACAGGCGTCGGGCGGTCGGAGGCCCTATTGCTGAGATGCGCTGGCTGAGCAGGAGAGGACGTCAGAGCTTTGACAGAATCCTGTTCCTCTCCTTGAGCTGCTCGGTAAGGACCTCTTTCATCAGGGTGCAGGCCTTCACGACCTTCTCGTTGGCGATGCTGTAGTAGATGTTCACCCCGTCCCTTCTCGATTTGAGTATACCCTTGTGCCTCATCACCGCAAGGTGCTGCGACACGTTCGCTTTTGGAACACCGAGGATATCCACGAGCTCGCTGACGCTCTTCTCCCCCTCTTTCAGGGCGTTTATAATCTCGAGCCTCTTGGGGCTCGCAAGGGTCTTGCAGACCTCTGCCTGTAGCTCATACAAGGTTTTCTCCATTGTCAGTTATTGTAAATGAATACATGAATATTGTCAAACAAGGCCCGGAAACAGGGGACCGCACTTTAATTTTTCCGTAAAATATAGTATTATATATAATTAGCTGCTGATTTGTCTTTCTTCGCTTACCCGGAGGAGGAGAACACGAGATACGGAGGTCAAGAAGAGATGTTTCGTTTCCTGAAAAAGTACCATGACGACATAAAGAGTGGGAAGATCACCCTCACCTTTCAGCCATGGGACACCCTGAGGGTCCTGAGGGGCAAGATATACAGGGCCTACAACCTCGGTCTTCTGAGGGTGCTGGACGTCGACTTCAAGCGGCTCACCGACATAACCCCCGAGGAACTGAAGCGGTGCGGCTACAGCTCCCTGGCCACCTTCCAGAGGGAGTTCGAGGAGATGGCAGACAGGGGGGTGGACTTCGAGAGGGAACGGGCCGTGAGGATCGAGTTCGAATACATCGGCGAGGACATCGAGAACTACAAGAAGGCGATGGGCAACGTGAAGGACTCGGAGCTCTACAACCTGAAGGAGAAGCTCATCATCGACGACCAGAAGAACGCAAGGCCCTGGATCATAAAGACGCTGCGGCTCCTCAGGGAGTACGACTACCTGCCCTCGAAGGACCTCGAAAAGAGGCTCAGGATCCCAGCCGAGAGGATCAGGTACAACATGAAGAAGCTCAAGGCCCTCAACCTCATCACGAGCA
>DRKX01000052.1 GCA_011051565.1 Nitrospirota bacterium
CCTCCTGTCCGGGGCTATCACCTTCAACGGATGGGGATCGAAGGTCAGCACCATCGAGGTCCCTCGGCCGCGTGCCGCCTCGATCACCCTCCGGAATATCTTCTGGTGACCGAGATGGACCCCGTCGAAGTTTCCGATCGTGACGACAGGATACTCAAACTCCCTGTCGAGTGTGTGGAGACCCTTGAATACAAGCATCAGACCCTTCTGTAAGAATTTCGTTAGACAGGCTCAGAGCATGCTCTTCCACCGCTTTTGATCATGAAAAGAGCGAAACATTTTGTGTAACGGAGTTCCTGAACGGATATTCCTCGTACCACTGTTTAAGGATATCGAGGTCCACGTTGCCCGATCGGCCGCGCAGCCGGCCGTGAATGTCGTCAGGAGATTATAAAACCTTGCCTTAATTAAAGTAAATATGCAAAATATATGGCATCCGACCGAATGCCTCCGGTAGCGAACACGTTTATAGCATATACGATCCGGCCGGTGCGGCCCTCTGCAACTCGGTCCGGGACGGGATACAAAATTACAAATAATGTCACGGCTGTGTCATCCTGCGTCATGATCAGGGCCAGACTGCATTCCCCGGCCATCGAGATTCAAAGCAGGGGACGCCGGGTTGCGGATCGGTACATTTTTTGCTTTATAATTCACAGATTGCGTGAGTGAACATTAAATAAATTTAAACCGGATTCGAGGCTGAAGGAGCTCAATGCCCGAGGACCTGACCTATAAATCGGCCGGCGTCGACATAGACGAGGGGGAACGCTTTGTGAGGCTCATCTCGCCCGAGGTGAGGGAGACCTTCAGGAAGGAGGTCCTCACCGGCCTTGGACGATTCGGCGCGCTCTTCGAACTCGACACGCGCAAGTACAAGAGGCCCGTGCTCGTGAGCGGTACCGACGGGGTCGGTACCAAGCTGAAGGTCGCATTCATGTGTGACAGGCACGACACCGTCGGCATAGACCTTGTCGCGATGTGCGTAAACGACATCGTCACATCAGGGGCTGAACCGCTCTTCTTCCTCGACTACCTGGCAACCGGCCGGCTCGTGGCGGAAAAGGCGGGCGAGATCATCAGGGGGATCGTGAGCGGATGCAAGGAGGCCGGATGCTCGCTCATAGGGGGCGAGACCGCCGAGATGCCCGGATTCTACAGGACGGACGAGTACGACCTCTCCGGGTTTGCGGTAGGTGTGGTCGAGAGGGACGGCATAATAGACGGAAGCACGGTCCGCCACGGCGACCTCGTCGTAGGGCTCTCATCGAGCGGCCTCCACAGCAATGGATACTCCCTGGTCAGAAAGGTCTTCTTCGACCTGAAGGGGCTCGGTCCAGACACCTATGTGGAGGAGTTCGGAAGGACGCTCGGCGAAGAGCTCCTCGAGCCGACCAGGATATACGTCAAGGCCTTCAACCTGCTGAGGGACGCAGGGATCGGCGTCAAGGCGATGGCCCACATAACCGGCGGGGGAATACCCGGGAACCTCCCGAGGGCGCTGCCCGAGGGAATGGAAGCCGTCATACGTGCGGGGACATGGCCGGAACTGCCGGTCTTCCAGGTCATCCGCGAGCTCGGAAACATCTCCGAGCCTGAACTCAGAAAGACTTTCAATCTCGGCATCGGGTTCATCATGATCATCTCACCAGAGCAGGGCGACAAAGCCCTCTCCATATTGAACACCTCCGGCTATGAGAGTTTCATCATAGGAGAGATACGAAAGGGATCAAAAGGAGTGAGGTATGTTTAGGATGTACAGGTTGAAAAAATTCATTCGAAGGCTGTTCAAACCGATCACTATAATCCTTGTATCCAGCAGTGAAAAGAGGCCGTTCAGTTTCAGGCTGCCCTCCATTGGCATCATCCTGCTATTCCTCTCATGGCTCCTGTTCACCGGGTATGTTATCTCAGTGGGCGTGACGACCGCCAAGTACATGGACATAAAGGAGAAGCTCGACTTCTACTACAGCCAGTTCATAGAGCTGAGGACCACCATCAACTCACTCAAGAAGGCCGAGACACAGTTCAAGAAGCTCTTCTCTCTGGAGAACAGGGAAGACATCCTCGAGAGTCTCGACGTCTCCGACACCGGTTCCATCGATATGGACCTGCTGAAGAAACAGATCGAGAGGAGCATGGAGACCGTCGGCGAGATAAGGGACTACCTGAGGCAGCAGAGAGACATCTACTTTGCGACCCCGCTCGGCATGCCCGTGGATGACGGCTACATAAGCTCCAATTTCGGCTGGAGGACCCATCCGCTCACCGGCAAGAGGACGTTCCATTCAGGCCTGGACGTGGCTGCCTGGCCCGGCACTCCGGTCAGGGCGACCGCCGACGGGATAGTCAGCTTCGCCGGATGGAGCGGCGGAAGCGGCAAGCTCGTCGTAATCGAACACGGTTTCGGCTTCACCACGTGTTATGCCCACAACAAGAAGATCGCCGTGAAGGTCGGCCAACGCGTGAAGAGGGGCGACATCATCGCATATGTGGGATCAACAGGCAACACCACGGGGCCTCACGTCCACTACGAGGTCTGGATAGACAAGAAACCCGTCAACGCCAAAACCTATCTGGGGGTGAAGAAAAATGTTCAATAAGAAGAACGACCGTATCGAGACCCTTATCGGCAGCCACACCACCATCAAGGGAGAGCTTGACATCAAGGGAACCATACGCATCGACGGAAGGTTCGAAGGCAGCATCAAGGCCGACTGGATCGTGATCGGTGAGAGCGGGCACTTGAAGGGTGATGCGTTTGCAAACGGCGTGATCGTCGGCGGAACCGTCGAGGGCAACATCTCCACCAGGGAGTCCGTGGAGATAAGCTCGAGCGGCAGGGTGGTCGGAGACGTCCAGACACAGAAACTGGTAATCATCGAGGGCGGGGTCTTCGAGGGGCGCTCGAAGATGCAGAAGGAAGAGACAAAGGTGCTCGAGCTCCCGAAGGGGCAGAAGGCAGATCAGCCGAAGAGTACGGGTGAAGCCGTCGCGAAGAAGAATATATCAAACTAACACCCCGCTTCAGGAGGCCGTCGGGAAGTGGATCGAGGCAGTCGCCCACCTTGTTCCCAAAGAGGGTGAGATCGTACCGGTGCCTCAGTCCGCCGGTAGGGTCACGGCTGCAGCCGTACACGCCAGGATATCCTCCCCCTTCTTTCACTCCTCTGCGATGGACGGCTATGCGGTCCGATTCCACGAGACGTTCGGTGCAACCGAGACAAACCCGCTCCGCCTGAGAATCGACGAAGAGGCGATACCCGTCAACACTGGCGAGCCCCTGCCGCAGGGGTTCAATGCGGTCGTGATGGTCGAGGATGTGAGCATCGACGGCCCCTTCATAGAGATAACCGAGTCAGTCACACCGTACCAGCACGTAAGAACCGTAGGAGAGGACATCGTTCAGACCGAGCTGATACTGCCGGAGAACCAGAGGATCAGGCCTGTGGACATCGGCGCCATGCTCGCCGGCGGCCATACAGAGGTCTCTGTCAGGAAAAAGCCCGTAGTGACCCTGATACCGACGGGAAGCGAGGTGGTGGAGCCGGGTACTACTCCCCTCAGGCCGGGCAACATAATCGACTTCAACAGTTACATGACCGGTGCCATGGTTAACGAGTGGGGTGGGGAATACAGGAGACAAGACGTCGTCTCAGACGACAAGGACCTGCTGAAGGAGAAGATCCTCGACTCTCTGGAAGACAGCGACCTCGTGGTCGTCATAGCAGGTTCATCTGCTGGGACGAGAGACTTCACCCCGGATGCCGTAGGTGAACTCGGCAATGTGATCGTCCACGGCGTCGGCATAAGGCCGGGCAAGCCGGTGCTCCTCGGCATCGTCGAAGGCAGGCCGGTCATCGGGCTTCCCGGTTATCCGGTCAGTGCATACATAACCTTCGAGCTCTTTGCAAAACCGCTCGTTCATCACCTGCTCGGCATCGAGCCTGAGAGACCTGACACGCTCAAGGCACGGCTGTCCAGGCCTGCCGCCTCGTCACTCGGACAGGAGGAATTCCTGAGGGTGAAGGTGGGAAAGGTCGGCCGGACGTATATCGCCACACCGGCAGGCAGGGGTGCAGGTGCCCTGATGACGCTCCAGAGGGCCGACGGGATCGTCCGCATCCCGGCAATGAGCGAAGGCATCGCGCAGAACACCGAGGTCGAGGTTGCGCTTCTGAGGTCCCGCGACGAGATAGAGAACACGGTCGTGTGCATAGGTAGCCACGACAACACCCTCGACGTACTTGCAAACATCCTGAAGAAGCGCACCCACTCCTACAGCCTCTCCTCCGCTCACGTAGGGTCGATGGGCGGCATGATGGCGATCAAGAAAATGGAGGCGCATATCGCTGGCACACACCTCCTCGACGAACCGACAGGCGAGTACAACGTCCCGTTCATAAGGCGGCTTCTTGCCGACGTGCCTCTCATGCTCGTCAACCTCGTCTACCGCCAGCAGGGGCTCATAGTCCGGAGGGGCAATCCCAAGTGCATCCGCGGCGTCAGAGACCTCACCCGAAAAGGGGTGGTCTTCATAAACCGTCAGCGCGGCTCGGGAACGCGCCTCCTGACCGACAAGTGCCTGAGAGACAACGGGATAGACCCCCGCGAGATAGAAGGCTACGAGCGTGAGGAGTATACCCATATGGGCGTTGCCTCAGCGGTCGCCACAGGGGTGGCGGATGCAGGCATGGGCATTCTTCCTGCCGCAGCGGCACTCGGACAGGAGTTCATACCCGTGGCAAAGGAGCGGTACGACCTGATTATACGGGGTGAGTACGTCGAGACCCCGAAGATACAGTCACTGCTCGACATCCTCAGAAACGACGAAGAGTTCAGGAGCCTCGTGACCGGCCTCGGCGGCTATGACCTGAGCGACATGGGCGAGGTCGTCTACTCGCACCCAGGCACTCCCCGTGCCTGAGATTTCAATCACCGGTACGAAACCTGTTATTATAGTGACCGCGGAAAGGCGTTGCGGCCTGTTTCAGTCTCGAGGCCTGAACATGGGGCACGGCCGCAAGATGACCGTTGATACAGTCTTTCGTGTGGTGAGAGTGACAGCGTGACCGATACAGCGTTGAAACCGTTGAGCTTCTCGTTGCACCTCGACCTCCCCCTGCCCTCCCCTGACGACAAGAGGGCGGACGTGGAGAGGCTCGTCGAGACCGCGGGCATCGAGGGCCTCCTCGTGCCTCTCGAGCGGATGGCCGCCCTGCCCTCGGTGCTCAGGGAGAGGAAGTTCTCGATAAGGCCGGTCTTCGGTATCGCCGGCGACTGCGTCAGGCTGCTCGAGTGCGACTCGGATGAGGTCTTCGGCGTCGCCGTCGATATCGGCACCACCAACGTGGTCGCCTCCATCTTCGACCTCAACGGGATGGAAAGGGTTGCGGAGAGGGCCATGACGAACCCCCAGACCGCCTACGGAGAAGACATCCTCAGCAGGATGCACCATGCCATGAGCTCAGGCGTCACCGGGCTGCGGCATGCACTGGTCGGCGGGCTGAACAGCATGATCGCCTCACTCGCCGACGAGGCTGGAACCGACCCATCGAGGGTCTTCGCACTATCCGTTGCCTCAAACACGGTGATGACCCACTTCCTGCTCGGACTCGATGTGGCCAACATACCGGTTGAACCCTACATACCGGTCGTTCACTCTCCAGGCTTCCACAAGGCCGGTGAGCTCGGCCTATCGGCCAACCCCGAGGCGACTGTATACGCATTCCCGAATGCCGGCAGCTATGTAGGAGGAGACATCATTTCAGGCATACTCACAACCGGGATTCACAAGGCCGAAGCCCCGACCATACTCATAGACGTTGGAACCAATGCAGAGATAGTGATCGGCATGCAGGAGTGGCTCTTCGTGGGTGCCGGAGCCGCAGGCCCTGCACTCGAAGGCGGGATATTCAGGGCAGGCATGCGGGCCAAGAGGGGTGCCATATACAGGATCGATATCGACCCCGCCACCCACGACGCCAGATACAGTACCATCGGAGATGCCGCGCCAGCCGGCATCTGCG
>DRKX01000053.1 GCA_011051565.1 Nitrospirota bacterium
GAGCGGTTCCTCGCCAGCTCGAACACGAGGCCTGCCATGGCGTATATGCCCGGATCTCCGCTGCATATGAGGGCCGCGGTCCTGCCCGAGGAGGCGGCCTCCAGGGCCTTTGTACAGCGTTGCACCTCCCTGGTCATGCCCGTGGTGACGACCTCCTTGCCCGTGACGATATCCTCTATCAGCCTGATGTAAGTCGTGTAGCCCACGACGACCTCCGAGGCCGCGATCGCCCTCAGGGCCGCAGGTGTGACGTGCTCCCTGCCGCCAGGGCCGATCCCGACTATGTAGAGCCTGCCCCTCTCTTCAGTGCCCATGCCCGGTGTCTCCGCTGAAGAACGGCGATGCTGCAGCCGTGGTGTTATCTTCTGTACCCATGCCTGAAGTCCCTGCTGTAGAGCCTGGATTCCCTGCCCGTTGCCTCCCTCGACGCCCTGAGGGCCTCTCCGACAAAGATCAGGGCCGTCTTCTTTATGCCTGCGGCGTTCACAGCCCCGGCGATCTCACCGAGCGTGCCGTAGATGACCCTCTCCTCAGGCCAGGACGCCTTCTCCACAACTGCAACGGGTGTGTCCGGGGGATAGCCGTGCAACAGTTCGTCCCTCACCCGCTCTATCATGGATACGCTCAGGAATATCACCATGGTCGCCCTGTGCGCGGCGAGGTCCCTCAGCCTCTCGGTCTCCGGCACCGGGGTCCTGCCCTCGAGACGCGTGATCACGACCGTCTGGCTCACCTCGGGTATGGTCAGCTCCTGCCCGAGGACGGCGGCCCCGGCGCCGGCAGAGGAGACGCCTGGGACGACCTCGTACTCTATGCCGAGGGCCCGGAGCCTCTCGATCTGCTCTGATATGGCGCTGTAGAAGGCCGGGTCGCCGGTGTGCAGCCTCGCCACCGTCCTGCCTTCCTCCGCGGCCCTGCTCATGAGCCCTACGATCTCGTCGAGGGACATGCCCGATGAGTCGTGGACCTCGGCCTTCAGGCCCTTGACGATCTCGGGATTGACGAGGCTTCCGGCGAAGATGACCAGTTGGGCCTCGTCGAGCAGCCGCCTGCCCTTGAGCGTCATGAGCTCAGGGTCTCCTGGACCTGCGCCTATGAAGTATACCTTCGACATCGTCACATCTCCGACCTCTCCCTGTTTTCGACCACAACGAACCATATTCCGCACTCCCGTGCTGCAGCGAGCTTCTCGTGGAAGCCGCCCTGCCTGCCGGTCTCCTTGGTCACCAGGCAGTCTATGCCGTACTGCCTTATCAGCGCGGCGTTCAGCCCTGCGGAGAACGGGCCCTGCATGGCTATGATGTTGCGCCTCCTGAGGCCGGCCTCGAGGCAGGCCCTCAGGGAGTCCTCGTACGGCAGCACCCGGACGAAGACGTCCATGCCGTTAAGTATATCAATAAAGCCGAGGTCTTTACTCCCCGTGGTGAAGAGCGGCCTCCTGGCGCCGAGCGCGGCGATCCTTTCTGCAGCCTCCCTGAGGGAAGAGACGGTCACCGTCCTGCCGTAAGCGGCGGCTTCCTCGTCGCTCCCGGTGTCGCGTATCCCGGAGACGTACTCTATTCCTTCCGACCTGCAGGCGCCCTTCGCCGCCGCAGTGATGAGCCCGGCATAGGGGTGCGTGCAGTCGATCACCGTCTCTATCCCCTTCTCCCTTATGAATCTGCGGAGTGACTCCTCGGTGAACCGTTCCTTTATCACCCTGCCGCCGAACCTCTCTGCAAAGAGGTCCCGGCCGTATTCCGTGGCTGTGGTTACGAAGAACTCCCTGCCCTCGTCCGCCAGCCGCTCAGCCACACCCGTGGCCTCTGTGGTGCCGCCGAGGAGGAGGACCCTGCCTTTCCCCTTCGTGACACCGGCATCAGCGCTGCCTCCGGTGAGTCGCTCCCTTGCCACTGCAACGGTTATGCCCCCGAAGCCCGTCTTCCTCAGTACCAGGGATGCATTCCTCGACGACAGCACTGCACACGGCTCTGATACACCATGCACCCCGATCCTCTCATGCACGAACTCGGACCTCGCGGCCCGCGGGTTCCTCTCGTAATAGTCCTCGATCATCCACCGGGGTATGAACCTCAGGTGGAGGCCCAGCTCCTCGGCTGCCTCGAGCAGGCCGGGCTCGTCTCGCTTGATCCATGCCGAGGCAAGGCACCTTACATCCCCGACCGAGATGCCGGCCATCGTGCAGGCCCCTTTTACGGCCCTTACGATTTCTCCGGCAGAGACCCCTCTCCTGCAGCCGATCCCGCACGTGTAGAGCCTGTTCGCCTCTGTGGCCGTGGTGACGACCGGCTCCGCCCCCGTGGCTGAGCTCACAAGGTAGGCGAGCCTGTTCGCTCCGCCCTCGTGGCCGGAGAGGGCGCTTATCACGAACCTTCCGACCTCGTCGTGGCAGACCACGGCCGGGTCCGTGTGCTTGCTCCTTATCATCGGGGCGATGACCCTGTTCACTATGCCGAGGGACATGACGAAGACGAGGCCGTCGTATTCATGGAATATGCCCCTTACATGCGCAGAGAGGCTGTCGAAGGCGACGGCGCCGTCAGCCCCCTTCAGGCACCCCTCCCGGATGTGGAGGTCCGCGCCCGTTGCCGAGGCGATCCGCCGTGCCGTTTCGGCGCCTTTTTTGGTTATCGCTATTACCGCTGTCTTCATCATATCGCTGGAATATCCGGTTGAGACCGCAGGGGCGGCGAGACACTGGGAAGCGGGAAGCAGCGATACAGGTAACGGCATGACCGGGCCTGATGGGTTTTAAGTCTTGTATAGGATTCACCTGGATGGTGAATCACAAAATTGCCTCGGAGACGGGCTGGATGCCCGCCGGGAATGACTGAAGGTCCTGTCATGCCGTATACTGGCATCGATCACCTCTGCAGACGTGATTCCGAATTGCTTGTTTTGATCAACAGCACGATCTCCCTTCTCCCTGTCCCGATGCCCTCTATATCCCCGGGGCCTCTCACCTCGATGACCTCTTCGTCCTCCATCGTGAGGTTACGGCATACGTATACGTCCA
>DRKX01000054.1 GCA_011051565.1 Nitrospirota bacterium
AGTGGAGATGGTGATGCCCGGAGACAACGTGAACGTCGAGGTGGAGCTGATAACGACGGTGGCGATGGAAGAGGGAGTGAGGTTTGCAATAAGGGAAGGCGGCCGTACCGTGGGTGCCGGTGTCGTTACCAAGATAATCGAGTAGAAGGCGGTCGTTACTCGAGGAATAGGATGAGGAGAGATGAGGGATATCATTCTTTTACAGTGTTCGGAGTGCAAGAACAAGAACTATTCGACGATGAAGAACAAGAAGAACACGACGGACAAACTTCAGCTCCGTAAGTACTGCCGTCATTGCAGGAGGCACACCGCGCACAAGGAGACGAAGGCGTGAACGCGCCCCGCTGAGTGTTGACTATTGGTGGTGAAAAATATAAAATTATCAATCGTCGCATGAAGCGCTTTTTTACAGGCCAGTAGCTCTAATTGGTAGAGCGTCGGACTCCAAATCCGAGGGTTGCGGGTTCGAATCCTGCCTGGCCTGCCATATTTTGCACTTTATTTTGAGTTTCTTTATATACAAACAGCAGACGGATGCAGAAAGGACCGAGATGTCACGAGTGATTGAACATACTGCAGGAACGGGAACCAGCGCATGCTGAAAGGGATAAAGAACTTCCTCAGAGAGGTGAAGCTGGAGACGAAGAAGGTCCTGTTTCCCACAAAGGATGAGTTGATCGGTTCCACCTGGGTGGTCATCATATCCACCATCATAGTAGCGGTATTCCTTGGGCTGGTTGATTTTGTCCTGTCAAAATTCGTGAAATTTATCTTAAGGTAGGGGTGATGGAGAAAAACTGGTACGTTGTGCATACATATTCCGGGTTCGAGGAGAAGGTGAAGGATGCGATAGAGGACAAGGTTAAGAGAAAGGGCTTGGAGGAGAAGATAACCCGGGTGCTCATACCGACGGAACGGGTCGTCGAGCTCAAGAGCGGCAAGAAGAAGGAGACGGACAAGAAGTTCTATCCCGGGTACATACTGGTTGAGATGGTGCTCGACGACGAGACCTGGCACCTGATAAGGAGCATCCCGAGGGTGACCGGCTTCGTCGGCGGAACCAGGCCGATAGCCCTGCCTGCGGAAGAGGTCGACATCGTGCTCCAGCAGCTGGAGAGGGCACCGCAGGAGCCCCCGAAGACGCAGTACCAGAGGGGTGAGAACGTTCGCATAATCGACGGGCCGTTTGCTAACTTCGTGGGTGTGGTCGACGAGATAGACATAGACCATGGAAGGCTGAAGGTCATGGTGAGCATATTCGGCAGGCAGACCCCTGTTGAGCTGAGCTTCTACCAGGTCGAGAAGACGTGAGAATATAGACAGGACACGGCGGTGCCCGATTCCGGGGCGCATCGCCGTGCAACACGCAAAGATCGAAAGGGAGGAATGAGATGGCCAAGGAAGTAATAGCGGAAGTCAGGTTGCAGATACAGGCGGGCAAGGCATCACCCGCGCCCCCTGTAGGTCCTGCCCTTGGTCCCCACGGGATAAATATAATGGACTTCTGCAAGCAGTTCAATGCAAAGACCGAGTCCATGGGTGACACGATAATTCCAGCTGTCCTCACCATATACTCGGACAGGTCCTTTACCTTCATCACGAAGACACCGCCTGCGGCCGAGCTGATCAAGAAGGCTGCGGGAGTGATCAAGGGGGCGTCCGAGACAGGAAAGGAGACCGTGGGGAGGATAACCATCGAGCAGGCGAAGGAGATAGCCACGACGAAGATGCCGGACCTCAATGCCTACACGGTTGACGATGCAGTGAAGATCATAGAGGGTACGGCCAGGAGCATGGGGATCGAGGTGGTCGAGAGTTGACGGTCGGGAGTCGCCGAGGGCGTCGACCGTAAAGCAAAAAGGAGGATGATAGAGGTTTATGGGTAAGAAGATCATAGAGGCCAAGAAGAAGGTGGACAGCACGAGGGAGTATTACCTCGACGAGGCCCTGGACGTCATAAAGGAGACATCCTTTGCAAAGTTCGACGAGAGCGTGGACCTCGCGGTGAAGCTCGGGGTCGACCCGAAGAAGTCGGACCAGATCGTCAGGGGGACGGTCACGCTGCCGCACGGGACCGGAAAGAAGGTGAGGGTCCTCGTCTTCGCCAGGGGAGAGAAGGAGAAGGAGGCGCTCGATGCCGGTGCCGACTATGTCGGGGCCGAAGACCTCGTCGAGAAGATACAGAAGGGGTGGCTCGATTTCGACAAGGCCGTGGCTACTCCGGACATGATGGGACTCGTGGGCAGGATCGGAAAGATACTCGGCCCGAGGGGGCTGATGCCGAACCCGAAACTCGGCACGGTCACCTTCGACGTCGGCAAGGCGGTGAAGGAGATAAAGGCGGGTAAGGTCGACTTCAGGGTCGAGAAGGGCGGCATAGTGCACATGTCGGTCGGCAAGGTCTCATTCGACAAGGAGAAGCTTGCAGAGAACGTGCAGGCCGCACTGAACGCCATAATGAAGGCGAAGCCCCCGGCCGCCAAGGGCAAGTACATAAGGGGTGTCGTGCTTTCTACGACCATGGGACCCGGGATTAAGGTCGATATAAATACCGTCGTGAAAAAGGCCGCTTGATATTGATACACCGGATCAGTCGCTCATCGCGTCCGCTGCTCAGGGGGGTGGCAACCTTGACTCTCACTACTCCATGCTACATCAACATCGCCGCAGGGCATCCGTAAGCGGCTTGATTCTTTGTGTTGTTCATTGATTGCCGGGTATTACCCGGTCGAATTTTCGGTCAGAGACAGCAGGTTGGGATATTAAACGGCAAGCCCCGGCTCCGGCGGTATGAACCGGGCGGTGTAGTTGCCGGCCTGCCGAGACCGGTGGGATTGACCTCGTCTGCGGTCAGCGGCCCTCGCGCCGTTGATCGTGGATTCTCAGTCCGAAGTCGGCGTTGTTGTCTCTGGGAAAGGAGGTAGAACCTGAAAACCAGAAAGCAGAAGTCCGAGGAACTCGATGCACTGAAGGACAAGTTCCAGAGGGCGAAGGGAGTGGTCTTCACGG
>DRKX01000055.1 GCA_011051565.1 Nitrospirota bacterium
CTCGCGACGCAGGACGGATACGTCAAGGAGGAGACACTACACTTCAAGGTCCTCTTCAACGGCTATGAACACGGCGGCCTCAGCAGGTCGATCATCGGTATACTGGAGGATGCATACCGGACGATAGGGCAGGAGCTGAACTACTTCCCCTCGGACCCTGTGACCGTGATCCTCTACACAAGGAAGGACTTTTTCGACATCACGCGCGTGCCGGGCTGGACAGGCGGCATATACGACGGCAAGATACGGGTCCCGGTGAAGGGACTGCGAGGCGACGAGGAAGTGCTCAGGAGGGTGCTCTTCCACGAATACACCCACGCCCTGGTCCACTCGATCACCAGGAACTGCCCCCAGTGGATAAACGAGGGCCTCGCGGACTACTTCTCGGGCGGATACTCCGAGAGGGTCGGTCAGGTCATCCCGCTCAGGTCCCTCGAGGGCCCCTTCCTCGGCCTCGACCGGAGGGTGGTCGGCATCGCTTACAGGGAGAGCTACTCCGCGGTCTCTTACCTCGTAGACAGATACGGCCTCTTCAGGATCAAGGAACTCCTCCTCTCTCTCTCCGGAGGTGCAGACCTCAACGAGGCCTTCAACTCCGCATTCTCCATCTCGTACGACGAGTTCGTCTCTGCCTGGGGCAGGGAACTCGATTGACCGGCCCCCCACGATGAGCCCATCGGGAAGGGGCTTCCGCAAACACGGGGCCTGCTCTCGGTGCATGAATCCCTGGCGATACCTGCTCGAGAGAAATTCCAAAAGCCGGGCACGGCGGCAGGGGAGCCGCTGCCTTGACAAGAAAGCCATGCAAAATTTTATAGTATATGGCACCTCGACAGCCCGGATTTTCAGAAAAGGAGAAAAATATGGCAAGCACGCACAAGCTCCCTGCCGGTCAATGCAGGGCGATCCTCGAGACGGCCCTGCATGCCAATTCAGCAAGAAAGACCTCGATGGCCGAGCTCTACAAGCTCTCGATCAGGCAGCCCGAGGTGATCGTCACGTCAGAGCCGATGTACAGGCCCGGGGAGTTCGGACTGCCGAAGAACGCCCGCGTGCTCGTCTCGCAGGACGGCAGGGTCGTGGGCCGCACCGCCAAGGCGAGGAAGCTCGTCAGGGAGATGGGCAAGGAGAAGGAGCGTTACCTCGGCATCCTGCGCGAGGCTGTCTATCACTTCAACCGCAGAGAGGGCCTATGGCTCGAGGGTATTGTCGGGCTGCACCCCGACTTCATGCTCAAGGCCCACCTCCTCAGCCCGGCAACCGACGCTAAGAACATGCTCGACTGGGGCCTCAACTTCACGCCGTGGATGGAGCCCTGGATAAAGCTATACAAGAGATCGCGGCCCCTCGACGAGCCGGACATCTTAGTCTTTGCAGACCCCGAGTGGCGGCACCCCGAGTTTCCCGACGGGCTCGTGATCGTGGACGAGTCCGAGAACTGCGTGGCGATACTCGGCATGCGCTATTTCGGGGAGCGGAAGAAGGCCACGCTCACGCTTGCATGGACCTGCGGCGTGAGGCACAACATGGTGGCCTGCCACGGCGGCATCAAGAAGATTGGAGACAGGCCCCCTGTGGCGGTATTCGGCCTGTCGGGCTCGGGCAAGTCGTCCATAACGAACAGTCACGACCATGCAGGCACCCTCACGAAGTCCGAGAAGGTGACGGTCATTCACGACGACGCCTTCCTCATAGACCTCGACAACAACGTCTCCGTCGCGCTCGAACCAAGCCTGTTCGACAAGACGGACTCGGTCGGGTTCCGCGACCCCCAGATAAAGTACTTCTACACCGCGCAGAACGTGGCCGTGACCATGCTGCCGGACGGCACCAGGAGGCTCGTCCCCTACGACGTGAGGAACCGTAACGGCCGCTGCATAAAGTCACGCGACATGTTCAACCACGACAACGCCTGCGAAAGACCGGGCAAGGTCATCTGGCTGCAGAAAGACCCGAGCCTGCCACCCATATGCAGGGTGAAGTCCGTGGGACTCGCGGTCACAATGGGAGCCTCCCTCTCCACCATGCGTGCCAAGGGGGTCGAGAACGTCGATCCCGAGGAACTCAAGAAACTCGTCATCGAGCCATTCGCCAATCCCTTCAGCGTCCACCCGCTCATCTGGGACTGCCAGCAATTCAAGAAGCTCTTCAAGATGGGCACGGAGTGTTACATCATGAACACGTACGCCTTCGGCATGCCGGGCCGCCTCACCGACATCCCCAAGGAGCTCTCTCTCAAGATCGTCACCGAACTCGTCCGGGAGAACATCGAGTGGAGGGACTGGAAGTCCTTCCAGGGACTGCAACTGCCCAAGAACGGCAAGGAGCTCTTCGGCGCCGACTACGACAAAAAGTACAAACCCGCGTCCAAGGACGAAGAATACCTCGAATACCTGCGCGCCAGGATGCAGGACAGGATAACTTACCTCTCCAACAGGAGAGACATCGACCACGACATGGAGAGTGCATTCATTGACCCGCTGGTGGAGGCGAGGACGGTGATAGACAAGGTCCTCCATCCGATTTAGACCTTTATACGGGCCGTCTGCAAGGAGACCCGCTGCAGCGGAGGCCCCGGATTGTCGATTGCTTCCGCTTGATCGAAATGGACATCGTTGGCATCATAAGACAGGTCGTCCTGATGGCTGTGCCGATACTGCTGGCGGTCACCTTCCACGAGCTCGCCCACGGTTACGTGGCCTACAGGCTCGGGGACCCGACCGCCAAGCATGCCGGACGGCTTACCCTCAACCCCCTCAAGCACCTCGACCCCGTGGGCACGCTCGTATTTCTCGTAACACGCATGATAGGCTGGGCAAAGCCTGTCCCCGTCAACCCGTACAACTTGAGGAACCCCCGCAGGGACATGATGTGGGTCTCTATCGCGGGCCCCGCCGCAAACATGGCCCTCGCGGTCGCGTCGGCCCTTGCGTACAAGATCATGCTGATGCTTCCCGTGACAGACCCGCTTCTTCTGCAGAAGATATTCCTCCCGCTCTCGATGATGCTGCAGATCAGCGTGGTGATCAACATAGGGCTTGCAGTATTCAACACAATTCCGGTCCCGCCCCTCGACGGGAGCAAGATACTGATGGGCCTCCTGCCGGCAAGGCAGGCGATCGCCTACAGCCGGATCGAACCTTACGGCTTCTTCATACTCCTTGCCCTCATCTTCCTGAGGATAACGGACTTCCTGATATTCCCGGTGATCATCTTCTTCAGGAACCTGCTTCTTTAGGCGCGGCCCAGAGGTGAAGCCGATCCAGAAAAGTCCCGCCTTGGCGACAAGGCGGCCTTTCGACACATCCACGAGAAACTCCCTTCCCTGCCCTTCCGAAACGCCGACTTCATCAGGGATGTCAAGGAAATCGAACGATTATATACAAATTCGCCCAAAACCTCACGTTTCTTCTGTTTCTGCTTGACATCCTCCGCACTTAATGGTAAGCTTTTATGTAACCATAGAATAAACTTAAAAGAGAACGTCCCCGGACGCGCAGCGTCCGGGGAACCTCGCGGCCACGTTATGCACACAGGGAGTAGGCGATGGGGCTGAAGATTCACTCGATTGCGGAACTGCCCGCTGAAGCGACTCGCGGATACTGCATCTACCTTCTTGATTACGGTTGGGAAGAGCCTCTCGGCAGGAGTCTACGCGAAAACTTCGACAGGATGGCAGAGGTCGCTTCGCGCCATAACGCCGTAGTGCTCCTTGGCC
>DRKX01000056.1 GCA_011051565.1 Nitrospirota bacterium
GTCATCGCGGCCGCCATGCTTCACGTCGCATACGCAACCTATTTCGAGCGCAAGGTCATAGGCCATATGCAGGTGAGGATGGGGCCGATGGAGGTCGGGCCGCACGGGCTGCTCCAGCCGGTTGCGGACATGCTCAAGCTCTTCTTCAAGGAGGACATCATCCCCGCCAAGGCGGACAAGCCGGTCTTCTACCTCGCACCGGTCATATCCCTGACGGCGGCGCTCTCGTCCCTGGCGGTCGTCCCCTTCTTCGACGGCTTCGTCATAGCCGATATAAACGTCGGGCTCCTGTTCATACTCGCCGCCTCGTCGATCGGCACGTACGGCATAATACTGGCCGGATGGGCGTCAGACTCGAAGTACTCCTTCCTCGGCGGCCTTAGGTCGTCGGCCCAGGTCATCAGCTACGAGGTGGCCATGGGGCTCAGCCTCGTGGGCGTCATAATCATGGCGGGCTCCCTGAACCTCTCGGAGATAGTCCGTGCCCAGGAGGCTTATCCCATGGGCATGTATGCGATCCCCCAGATACTCGGTTTCTTCGTCTTCGTAGTTGCGGCCTTTGCAGAGACGAACAGGGCCCCTTTCGACCTCCCGGAGGCCGAGAACGAGCTCGTTGCCGGGTATTTCGTCGAGTACAGCGGGATGAGGTTCGCGCTCTTCTATGCTGCAGAGTATATAGGCATGATCATAATGGGATCGCTCGCCGTCACGTGCTTCCTCGGCGGCTGGACGATTCCGCGTTTCGTCACGCAGGCCGTTCCTTTCCTCGGGGGGGTTCCGGGCATAGTCTGGTTCCTGTTGAAGCTCTACATAGCCATATTCTTCTACTACTGGATAAGGGCCACGCTGCCGAGGTTCAGGTACGACCAGTTGATGGGTCTGGGATGGAAGCTGCTGATCCCGCTTGCGCTGCTGAACTTGCTGATAACCGGGATAATCAAGGTGGCGGTGCACTGAGTGTCGCCGCCGGGGTTGCAGGCCGCCGATGGCGGTCCGGAGATGATATGACGCTGAAGGATGTCATAAGGAAAGTATTTCTTGTCGAGATCGTCAAGGGCATGGCCCTGACCTTCAGCAGGCTCTTCACGAGGCCTGTGACGAGGCGGTATCCGAAGGAGAAGAGGCCGGCTGAACCCGGATTCAGGGGGCTTCACGCGCTCGTGCGCAATCCCGCCACAGGCGATGCGAAGTGCGTGGGCTGCGGTCTATGCGCGGCCGTATGCCCGTCGAGGTGCATCAACGTCTATACCTCGGAGGGCCCGGAACACCAGAAGGTGGTCGACGGATACGAGATAGAGGTCCTCAGGTGCGTGTTCTGCGCCCTGTGCGTCGAGGCATGCCCCTACGGGGCCATAGCCCTGACGCCGCACTACGAATACGCTGACTACAGCAGGGAGGCGCTCTTCATGACCAAGGAGAGGCTCCTCGACAACTGGGACAGGTACATGGGCGAGGAGGGCCTGCGTTACTTCGACTCCTTCTGGAACCCGAAGGAGGCACACTTCAAGCCCCCCCGGGGACAGGCGATGTTCAAGGGAAGGATCATAGGAGGTTTCAGTGGTTGAGTGGTTTTTCGGATACCTCGCCGGGGCCGTCATACTGCTGGCGATCCTCGTCGTGGCGAGCAGGAACCCGGTCCACAGCGTTCTGTGGATGCTCCTGATGTTCCTGCACGTGGCAGGGCTCTACCTGCTCCTGAATGCGGAGTTCCTGGCGGCCACGCAGGTGATCGTCTATGCCGGGGCCATACTCGTCCTGTTCCTCTTCGTGGTCATGCTGCTGAACCTGAGGGAGGAGATCAAGATCAGGCGGTTCACGGGCGGGTGGCTCTTCAAGGGGCTGACAGCCCTCGGGATAATATACGTCCTGCGCCGTGGTCTCGAGGGATTCAGGGTCGGGTTCGAGGGGCCTTGGAGCATCGAGGCCGTCGGGCGGGCGACACATACGCGGGCGCTCGGGCAGGTGCTCTTCACCGAGTACATACTGCCCTTCGAGATCGCCTCACTGCTCCTCCTCGTGGCCATAGTGGGGGCCGTCTTCCTTTCAAAGAAGCGGCTGAGGTGACGCGGAGGGCGGCGGGTAGAACAGGACGAACAGCGGAGGTTCTCTTATGGTGCCACTGTACTGGTATTTATGGCTTGGCGGCGTGGTCTTTGCAATCGGAGTCTTCGGCTTCCTTGCAAGGCGTAACATAATCATAATGTTTCTGTCCATAGAGCTGATGCTCAACGGCGTGAACATATCACTCGTCGCCCTGAGCCACTACATGCAGGACCTCAGGGGACAGATACTCGTCTTCTTCATAATAGCGGTGGCCGCTGCAGAGGCGGCCATCGGACTGGCGATCATAATAGCGATGTTCAGAAACAGGGACACCCTGCATGCCGACGAGATGGCGGAGATGAAGGGATGACGGAGATGCCGACGGTCGATCCAGAGAGGTGCAAGAGATGCAATACTACCTGTTGATACCGCTCCTGCCGCTTGGGGCCTTCCTGCTGAACATCATGCTCGGCAGGAGGGTGATCCGGAGACAGGCCCATTGGCCGTCGACCCTTGCCGTGGCAGGCTCGCTCGTTGTCACGGTGATGGTCCTCCTCGATGTGATGTCTGGCAGGACCCTGAACGAGGACCTCTACGTGTGGATAGTATCGGGGAACTTCAAGGTGTCGGTGGGCTTCATGATCGATCAGCTCACCGCGGTCATGCTGGTGGTGGTCACGTCCGTCAGCTTCCTCGTCCACGTCTACTCCATTGGCTACATGCAGGACGACCCCGGCTATTACAGGTTCTATGCATACCTGAGCCTCTTCACCTTCTCGATGCTCATGCTCGTCACGGCGAACAACTTCCTGCAGCTGTACTTCGGATGGGAGGCCGTGGGGCTGTGTTCGTACCTGCTGATAGGTTTCTGGTACGAGAAGAGGTCCGCCTCGGATGCGGGTAAGAAGGCGTTCATAGTCAACAGGTTCGGCGACTTCGGCTTCGGCCTCGGCGTCATAATGGTCTTCCTCACGTTCGGCACTCTCGACTACGTGTCCGTGTTCGATGGTGCCGGCGGTGTCGCGGCTCAGACCATAAACATCCTCGGCGCGGACGTCAACCTCATAACCCTCATCGCACTGCTCCTCTTCTGCGGAGCGGTGGGTAAGTCCGCGCAGGTCCCCCTGCACGTCTGGCTGCCCGACGCGATGGAGGGTCCCACACCTGTCAGCGCACTCATACACGCCGCCACGATGGTGACGGCCGGTGTCTTCATGGTCGCGAGGCTCAACCCGATATTCAGCCTCTCGCCCGTGGCCATGGATGTGGTGGCCGTCGTCGGTGCGGTGACCGCACTGTTTGCTGCGACCATAGCGCTCGTCCAGAACGACATAAAGCGGGTCATCGCCTACTCGACCATCAGCCAGCTCGGCTACATGTTCATAGCCTGCGGTGTCGGAGCCTTCGGCGCCGGGATCTTTCACCTCTACACGCATGCATTTTTCAAGGCCCTCCTCTTCCTCTGCGCCGGCAGCGTGATGCATGCGATGGGAGGAGAGGTGGACATGCAGAAGATGGGAGGACTCAAGAGATACATGCCCCTGACCTACTGGACCATGCTGATCGCCTCCCTCAGCATATCGGGTATACCTCCGCTTGCAGGCTTCTTCAGCAAGGACGAGATACTCTGGGTGGCGTTCAACGGTGGAGGCGTGGGCAGGGCCGTCTGGGCTCTCGGCACGCTGGCCGCCGTGCTGACGGCCTTCTACTCGTTCAGGCTCATATACCTCACCTTCCACGGTGAGTTCAGGGGGACCGAGGAGCAGAGACACCACCTGCACGAGTCCCCCGCGGTCATGACGGTGCCGCTCGCCGTCCTCTGCGTGGGCGCGGTTGCAGCGGGGTGGATCGGGATACCGCCGATCATATCATCGGTCTTCGGTGTCGAGGACGCCAACTGGTTTGCGGAGTTCTTGAAGCCCGTGGTCGGCCATCCGGAGATCGAGGCGCCGCACTCCACAGAAGCGCTCGTCATGGGTTTCTCCGTGGCGGTGGCGGCTGTCGGGATTGCGGTCGCGTGGGTCTTCTACATCAGGAACCGCGAGATACCGGCTGTGCTTGCAAGGAGGTGCGGCATACTGTACAGGCTGCTCTTCAACAAGTACTACGTGGACGAGATATACAACGCGACGGTGGTGCGGCCGGCCATGCTCATTGCGAGGTATGTGCTGGTGGGCCTCAGCGACGGCGTCATCATCGAGGGTGTAGTCAACGGTGTGCCCGCGCTGATCAACCGCTTCGGAGCACGGCTCAGAAGGCTGCAGAGCGGGCTGCTGCAGAGCTATGCCGCGGTGATGGCACTGGGGCTCTTTCTCTTAATGGCCGTGGTCGTGATGGTCCTCAAGTGATCGCTTGGAGATGGGCTGTTCCGGAATGACAAATACCGACGTTACGGGGAATGGATAAATGGAGATAGGATATCCTCTGCTTTCGACCCTCATATTCCTGCCGATCTTCGGCGGGCTGCTGATGCTGCTCATAGGAAGGAACCAGGAGGGCGTGGTGAAATGGGCCGCGCTCTTCTTCAGCACGCTCAACCTCGTGCTCTCCCTTCCGCTCTTCTCTGAGTTCGACAAGTCGACCTACATGATGCAGTTCGTGGAGCGCAAGCCGTGGATACCCGACTGGGGCATAGAGTACTATGTGGGGGTCGACGGAATAAGCGTGCTCTTCGTGCTTCTGAGCACCCTGATCACCGTCCTCTGTGTCCTCATCTCGTGGAACTCGATAAAGACGAAGGTGAAGGAGTTCTACGTCGCCCTCCTCCTGATCGAGGGCGCCATGATAGGGGTCTTCTGCTCCCTCGACTTCTTCCTCTTCTACATCTTCTGGGAGGCGATGCTGATCCCCATGTATCTGATGATCGGTGTGTGGGGAGGACCGAGGAGGGTCTACGCGGCGATAAAGTTCTTCCTCTACACGCTGGTCGGAAGCGTGCTGATGCTCGTCGGTATCGTGGTCCTCTATCTCAAGGCAGGGACGTTCAACATCCTCGACCTCTCGCAGGCGTCTCTGCCCCTCAACCTGCAGATGTGGCTCTTCTGGGCCTTCTTCGCCGCCTTTGCCGTCAAGGTCCCGATGTTCCCGGTTCATACGTGGCTGCCCGATGCGCATACCGAGGCCCCGACCGCGGGAAGCGTGGTCCTGGCGGCGATCCTCATAAAGATGGGTGCCTACGGTTTCTTGAGGTTCTCCCTGCCCCTGTTTCCAGAGGCGGCAAAGGCGATGGCGCCGGTGATGATCGGCCTCTCCGTGGTCGCCATCATCTACGGCGGACTCGTCTGCTTTGCGCAGACCGACCTCAAGAGGCTGATAGCCTACAGCTCGGTGAGTCACATGGGCTTTGTGACGCTCGGCATCTTCGCCCTCAATCCCCAGGGCATGGAGGGGGGCATACTGTACATGATAAACCACGGCATCGTGACCGGTGCGCTCTTTCTCTGCGTGGGGATAGTCTACGACAGGACCCACTCGAGGGAGATCGCCGACTACGGCGGCCTTGCCAGCGTCATGCCGGTCTATGCCGGTTTCTTCATGCTCTTCACCCTCGCCTCGATAGGACTGCCGGGGCTCAACGGCTTCGTCAGCGAGTTCCTCGTCATACTCGGGGGGTTCAAGGCGAAGAAGCTCGCCGGTGTCCTTGCTGCCACGGGCATCATAATCGGGGCTGGCTACATGCTCTGGCTCTACCAGCGAGTCTTCTTCACCGGAGTGAACGACAACATCGCCAGGATCGAGCCGATGGGACTGAGAGAGGCCCTGCCGCTTCTGCTCCTGTCGGTCTTCGTCTTCTGGATAGGTGTTCATCCCGATACATTCCTGGGCTTCATGCATGAGAGCGTCAATCACCTGCTCGAGGGCGTCAACTACGGTGCTTCAGACACCATGATGGCGGTCAAGGGCCTGACGGGAGGTTACTGAGATGAACGAGATCAACGTCTCCATGCTCGCGCCGCTTCTGCCCGAGGTCATAATGGCCTCTGCCGGCATACTGGTCCTCCTGGTCGAACTCGTCGCGAGGAGGAAGGAGACGGCAGGGCTCCTGAGCATCGCGGCCGTTGCGGTTGCGGCATACTACGTGCCGCACTCCTTCGGCAAGTCGTTCGGAGGGATGTTCGTGTCGGACGGCTACAGCGCATTCTTCAAGTTCATCTTCTTCATAAACCTGATCCTGACCGTGCTGCTCTCGATGAGGTATCTCGTGATCGAGAAGTCGAACCACGGTGAATACTACTCGCTCGTCGTCTTCTCGACCCTCGGGATGATGCTGATGGCCTCTGCCGGAGACCTGATAGTGCTCTATCTCGGCCTCGAGCTGATGGCCCTGAGCTCATACGTGCTTGCCGGCTTCATACGTCATGACGCAAGGAGCAGCGAGGCGGCCGTCAAGTACTTCCTGCTTGGTGCGTTCTCATCCGCGCTGCTCCTCTACGGCATAACCCTGGTATACGGGTTGACCGGCACCACTGACGTCTCCCTGATAGGGGCGGCGGTGGTCGAGAAGGGGCTCAGCACCCCGCTCTTCCTCTCCGTGGTGTTCCTGATGGCGGCCTTCGGGTTCAAGACGGCCCTCGCCCCCTTCCACATGTGGGCACCGGATGTATACGAGGGGGCGCCGACGTCCGTCACCGCCTTCATGTCCGTGGGGCCCAAGGCTGCCGCGTTCGCCGCGTTCGGTAGGGTCTTCCTGACCGGATTCGGCTCGCTCAGCACGGACTGGACCGGCATACTCGTCGTGCTGAGCATACTGACCATGGCCGTAGGCAATATACTGGCCATACAGCAGGACAATATAAAGAGGATGCTCGCCTACTCCTCGGTGGCGCATGCGGGGTACGCAGTGCTTGGGATCATCGTGGGCGGGGCGGAAGGGCTCGCCGCCATGATGAACTATCTCTTCATATACGGGTTCATGAACCTCGGGGCCTTCGCCGTAGTCATAATGCTGAGGAGCGAAGGGGTCCGGGGCGAGGCCCTCGAGGACTACAAGGGGCTCGCGAAGACCCATCCGTTTGCAGCCGCCGTCATGCTCGTCTTCATGTTCTCCCTCACGGGGATTCCGCCCACAGCCGGGTTCATAGGCAAGTTCTATCTCTTCAAGGCCGTGGTCGGCGCCGGCTATGCATGGCTTGCGGTGGTCACCGTCATATTCAGCGCGATCTCCGCCTACTTCTACCTGAGGGTCGTCATGTACATGTACATGCTCGAGCCCGAAGGCGAGGCCGTCACCCTCTCACTCTCCCCCTCGCTCGGGCTCGCACTCCTGATAACGACTCTCGTGGTCATCCTCATAGGCGTGTACCCCTCGCCGCTCCTCTCCTTCGCACGCCTGGCCGCGGGCTGACGGGCGATACTTTCGGTCGCTTTTGCATGATTTCAAATGAATGAAGAAGAGAAGGAGTCTTTATCGGTGGAAATTTGACTTTTCCCGCCTCGATATGTTAAGTTTATTACTTGACTAATTTGTCAAAACGCGGTATCCTATAATCAGGAAGAGGAGAAAGAGGGGTTCTTTGAAGGGGTTGATGTAATGCTCACTTTCTCCGCGCCGCCCTGTCGAGGGGTCTCAGGTGCTCGAGAGAACATCCAGAGGAAGGGAGTCAGCGGTAAATGTGGTGAGCAAGGCCCGAAGGCTCTGAAAGGCCGGAGGGAAAGCCTAAGCATTTACCAAGACACCCACCTGTCAGATAGGCCTCTGAGGACCGGGATACCCGGGGGTGGCGCGGGGATCAAGCAATAGATGAGTCAAGACTGTCTGCAAGGAAGTGTCTTGGAGTCCTGTCGACCTCTTTATCCGCTTGGGTATTGTTTGATTCGGAGTTTTGTCTTTGTTCTTTGAGAACTAAAGAGCAGGTCCCGTCTGTTCGAGAAACGGATGCTCGAATGAGCGAAAGTGGAAAGAGATGAGAGTTTGATCCTGGCTCAGAGCGAACGCTGGCGGCGTGCCTAACACATGCAAGTCGGACGGGGTGCACGGGGCGGAGGATTTCGGTCCGAAGCGCCGTGTACCCAGTGGCGGACGGGTGAGTA
>DRKX01000057.1 GCA_011051565.1 Nitrospirota bacterium
CTCGGGTTCGGCTACAGTTACAGGCTCCGTTAGCTCGTCCCAATATCCCCCTGCAAGCCTCCCCTGCCTCTCCTCCGGCTTCAAGGAGGTGTATCCCGGGGATTGGGGGGCAGCCGGACAGGGGATGCACCCTGCTCTCCGGTTTTCAGGGCGGGGCTTACGGTTTTGGTGGGGGTGCCTCACCCCCTTCAGAGTCTGCCGGAGCGTATGATCGAATAGAGGAGCCAGAGGCCGAGCATGAACGCCATCAGGAATCCTGCAAGGCCGAGGAGCGGAATGTCGAAAACGCGGCCGCCGGTATCCGAGAGGGTCAGGATTGCGGAGCTCAGGATGATGGCGGCTATCACGATGCTGAAGGCGAGGCGGTTGGTTGAGCGGTCGATGTCGCGTATGAGGCGGTCGAGGCCCACGGGTGTCATCTTCAAGTGGAGTTCGTCCTTCAGCGCCTTGCGCATGAGTATCCTCATCTGTTTCGGCGTTGTGGTGGCGAAGTCGGTGAGGTCGTTGATCTGCTTCTGCACCTGCCTGTAAACCTTCTTCGGGTTGTACCTGCTCTTTATAAGGCGCGACGCATATGGTTCGGCGATGCTTATGAAGTTGAAGTTGGGGTCGAGCTCCCTGCCTATGCTGTCGAGTATGAGCATGCACTTGTTCAGGAGGAGCAGGTCCGAGGGGATCTTCATGCGGTGCTTTATGGCGACGTGCATCAGGGTGTCGAGGTACTGGGCGATGTTTATCTCGGAGATGGTCAGGTCGTACAGGGGGATGAGAAAGTCGATGATGTCGGCCTTGAACTCCCGCTTGAACGCCTCTATGTCCACGTCTTCGGTGACGAGCCCGAGCGCAATGTATTCGTCTATGAGGGCGTCGAAGTCCTTCTTTACGAGGGCCACGAGGGCCGACGCTATGCTCTCCATCATGTCCGGGGAGAGCCACCCCACGATGCCGAAGTCCACGAGGCCGAGGCGCCCGTCGGGCATTACGAACATGTTGCCGGGGTGGGGGTCTGCATGGAAGAAACCGTCCTCGAGGAACATCTTGAAGTAGGCATCCACGCCGATCCGCGCGATCTCGGTCCTGTCGAGGCCGAGGCGGCTGATGCCCTCGATGTCGTCGATCCTCACGCCCTCGATCCTCTCCATCACGAGGAGCCTCTTCGAAACGAGCTCGGGGAAGATGGACGGTATGAAGATGTTGGGGTGGCCTGAAAAGTTCCTGCGGAACCTGCAGGCGTTCTTTCCCTCTTCGGTGAAGTCGAGCTCCTTCCGGATGGTCTTTGAAAACTCCTCTACGATGCCCGTGGGGTTGAAGAACTCCGTCTCCGGTATGTACTTCACCATCCTCGAGCTGAGGGCCTTCAGGATGGTGATGTCGGTCTCTATAATGGTCCCGATGTTGGGCCTCTGGACCTTCAGGACCACAGGGGTGCCGTCCTTGAGGGTCGCATAGTGGACCTGGGCGATAGAGGCTGCTGCAACCGGTGTCTCCTCGATGCTCTCGAACAGTTCCTCCGGAGGAGCCCCGAGGTCCTCCAGAATGGTCTGCCGCACGTGCTGGAAGGAGAAGGGCGGCACCTCGTCCTGCAGTTTCTTGAACTCGTCGGCAAAGGGCTTCGTTATGAGGTCTGGTCTCGATGCAAGCACCTGCGCCAGCTTTATGAAGGACGGGCCGAGCTCTTCGAAGGCGAGCCTGAGTCGTTGCGGAATCGAGTGTCCGGCCAGCTCCGGGGGTGCGCCGAGTACCTTGAGTCTCTTCCTGAACGGGACGACCCGCTGGAGGTTGAGCTGTTCTATGAACTGTCCAAAGCCGTGTTTGAGGAATACATTGACTATCTGGCGGATTCTGCTGATGTTTCTGTATGTTCTCTTCAGCCGGAGGAATTCGAGAAGCATCAAGAACCTTTCTGCTCGGGCCTTTCAACCGCAGCTTCGAGCTTTTTGACACGCGTGGAGAGGGCCTTGATCTTCTTGTTCAGATCCTCGACGTCTTCCTTTGTCGGTAGGTTCATCTTTTCGAGGGTTTTTGCCAGGACGTCGGAGATGCTCTTCGTCAGTTCGTCGGAACTCTTCTCCGCCTTCTCGGTCCACTCCTTCACGAGCTTCGCGCCCTGGGTCTCGCTCAGCTCACCCTTTTTAACGAGCTCGTCGATCGACTCCTTTATCTTTTCCTGGATCCCGAAACCGGCAAGCAGCGCATTCCTGACAACATCGAATATCGTCATTGCAGACCTCCTTTCCCCTCATGGTTTCCGGCCGGGGTGCCGCGTCTCCCCGGTCCTTGTCGTCTTTATTATATCGTACACTTTATCGAGTACAGAATCAAGTTTGCCCACATCCTTTGTGCCGCCCTGTGCCATGTCCGGCCTGCCGCCGCCACTGCCGCCGGCGAGGGCGGTGAGCCTCTTCACGATCTCACCGGCGTTGTAACGGTCCTTGAGGTCCTTCGTCACCATGCAAACAACAGCGGCCTGGCCGTTCACGGCCGACGAGGCCACCACGATGCCCGAGCGGATCCGGTCTCTTATGTTGTCGGCAAGGAGGCGGAGTTCCTTGGGGTTGAGGCCGTCCTGCCTCGTCTTCACGACCTTCACGCCGTCGAGCTCCCGTGCGCACTCCACGGCCTCGGAGACTGCATCGGCGGCTGTTCCCGTCTTGAGCCTCCGGACCTCCTTTTCGAGCGACTTGACCGTGGAGAGCAGTCTCTCAGTCTTCTGTACCGGGTTGTCGGTCTTGAGCAGCTCCCTTATTGAGTCGAGTTCGTCAGCCTTCCGCCTGAGGAATCTGAAGGCCGCGCTGCCGGTGAGAGCCTCGATCCTCCTTACGCCTGAGGCGACGCTCCCTTCCGAGACTATCACGAAGAGCCCTATCTCGCCCGTGGCCCTGCAGTGCGTACCGCCGCATAGCTCGCTGCTGAAGTCTCCGACCGACACCACGCGGACGGTCTCGCCGTATTTCTCGTCGAACAGGGCGACCGCCCCCCTCTCTACCGCCTCGTCAAGGGGCATGACGTCCGTCCGGACGGGCATGTCGGCGAGTATCTTCTCGTTCACGGTCTCTTCGATCCTCTCGATCTCATCCCTCTGGAGTGCGTAGAAGTGTGTGAAGTCGAACCTAAGCCTTTCATGCGTGACAAGCGAGCCGGCCTGCCTGACGTGCTCGCCGAGTACGGCCTTCAGGGCCTTGTGCAGCAGGTGGGTGGCGGTGTGGTTCCGCATGACGGCCTTTCTCCTCTCCTCGTCGACACTGCATGAGACCGTCTCGCCGGCACGCACCCTCCCTCGCATGACCTTCACATGATGCACGTGGAGACCGCGGACCGGTTTCTGCGTGTCCAAGACCGTCAAGTGGGCCCCTTCGGTATCGATCGTGCCCGTATCGCCTGCCTGTCCGCCGGATTCCGCATAGAAGGGCGTCCTGTCGAGCACCAGCTCTCCCTCTTCGCCCTCTGCCAGTTCGTCCACCCGGCGGCCGTCCTTGAGGACGGCCCTGACAAGGGCTTCCGTCTTCAGGGTTTCGTAGCCCGTGAACTCGGTCTCACCGCACTCCTTGGCGATCTCGCCGTAGGCGGACGTGACGGTACGATCTTCCGCGCTCCATACGGCCCTCGCCCTCTTCCGCTGCATCTCCATCTCGCGCTGAAAACCCTCCTCGTCTATGCTGAGCCCTGCGTCCATCGCGATGTCCCGCGCGAGGTCGAGCGGGAACCCGTACGTGTCGTAGAGCTTGAAGACCTCTTCACCGGGGATGACGGTCTCTCCCTGCTCCCTGATCCTCGCAACGACCTCGTCGAGTATGTTCATTCCCATCTCTATAGTCCTCGTGAAGCGTTCCTCTTCCATCCTGAGGAGCTTCTCGGTCCTCTCCCTCTCGTCGGTGAGCTCGGGATAGACATCCGACATGGATTCGATCACCGTGGCCACCACCCTGTAGAGGCACGGTTCGTGGAGGTTCAGCAGCCTCGCGTGCCTCGACGCCCTGCGGATGATCCGCCTCAGCACGTATCCCCTGCCCTCGTTCGAGGGCATGACCCCCTCGGAGAGGAGGAAGGTCGTCGCACGCATGTGGTCGGCTATGACCCGAATGGATGCATCCGTCTCGGCAGAGGCGCCGTACCTTACGCCCGAGAGCCCGGATATGCCGTTTATGATCGGTTCGAACAGGTCTGTGTCGAAGTTGTTCAGCTTGCCCTGGAGCACGGCGGTGATGCGCTCGAGCCCCATGCCCGTGTCTATGCTCGGATGCGGCAGGGGCGTCAGCTCGCCGTTTTCAGCCCTGTTGTACTGCATGAAGACGAGGTTCCAGAGTTCGAGGAACCTGTCGCAGTCACAGCCGGGAGCGCAGTCACTGCGGCCGCAGCCCACTTCCTCGCCCTGGTCGATGAGTATCTCGGAACACGGCCCGCAGGGCCCGGTGTCGGCCATCTGCCAGAAGTTGTCCTTTGCGCCGAGCCGTACTATCCTCGAGCCGTTGATACCCGTCTCCTCCTTCCAGAGCCTCTCGGCCTCGTCGTCCTCCTCGTACACCGTGACGTAGAGCCTCTCCTCTGGCAGCCCGAACCGGCCGGTCAGCAGCTCCCAGGCGAGGGCTATGGCCTCCCGCTTGAAGTAGTCGCCGAAGGAGAAGTTTCCGAGCATCTCGAAGAACGTGTGGTGTCGCGCCGTGTGTCCGACGTTTTCGAGGTCACTGTGCTTTCCGCCCGCCCGCATGCACTTCTGGCATGAGGCGGCCCTGCTGTAGGGCCTGCTCTCCATCCCGAGAAAGACCCCCTTGAACTGGACCATCCCTGCATTGGTGAACAGTAGAGTGGGGTCGTCGTGCGGGACGAGGGGCGAACTCTTCACGATCTCGTGCCCCTTCTCCCTGAAGAAGCGCAAAAAGCCGTCGCGTATCTCTCTGCTTGTCATATGCGTCCTTTGTCTTCCATCACGTTGTCTTCATCACACGGCTCACTTCGCAATGCCCGGCTCCGTGCTCACTATCTCGGTCAGCCTGCCGTCGGTGAACCTGAGGATGGTCTTGAATGCCCCGCCCCACCTGTGGTATTCCCACTGGACCCGGTCCTTACCATCCGGTGTCGGCTTGAGGACCTTTACCACGGTAGGCGCACCCCAGGCATACCTCACCTGCTGCAGCGTCATGCCTGTTACCACGGCGGCCTTCTTGATGTTCTCCTGGATCTCGGGCGGATAGTCCTTGATCTCCTCGTATGTGTACTTGATCTCCTTCGTGCAGCCGGACAGGAGCACGAAAGAGAGCAGGAACAGCAGTAGAAACCTCCTCATGATGAAACCTCCTGACTCTGTTGTTTATGTATGATGCTGTGAATTCCGTGTTCAGGCGAGGCCTCAGGCCCTGGCAACAGGGCTTCAGGCCCCTCTCCAGTCCTCCATCACGCCATCCAGCACCCT
The DNA here is from genome assembly GCA_011051565.1 of Nitrospirota bacterium. Taxonomy (GTDB): domain Bacteria; phylum Nitrospirota; class Thermodesulfovibrionia; order Thermodesulfovibrionales; family JdFR-85; genus BMS3Bbin07. The sequence goes on from DRKX01000057.1 coordinate 5,408, forward strand.
CTTTATCGTCTCGCTCGAGTGTCCCCTCCGTTTCAGCACGCCGTAGAGCCTCCTTCTCGCCTTCTCCGCTGGCAGGTCCTTGTAGAGCCGTGCCTTCCTGCCTGCAAGCTCCTCCGCGCACCTGTATTCGTCGAGTTCATCGAGTTCATCGATGATGCCGGAAGAGCCGATGATCTCTTCGGGGATGCCCCTCCTCCTGAGCAGGGCGGTTATGCCGGCCGTGCCGAGGCCCTTGGTGCAGGCGCCGTACGATACGAGTTCCTTTGCCAGTGCCTCATCGTCGACGAGACCGAGCTCCTTCACCGCCGCGACCGCCTCGGTCACGGCATCCTCGTCGAACCCCTTTCTCTTCAGGCGCTCGCGGAGCTCGCGCTCGCTCCGGCCCCTTACGCCGAGGAGCCTCAGTGCGTATCCCTTTGCATTACTGGTGGAACCGCTCGATCGGGATGCTGTCTTTCGGCCCCTGCTTCTGCTGATCGATCTCTTCATAGGTGAGGTCGCTCGTCGACTGTATCCCCTTTACCTTGAGTGCGAAGTCGTCGGGGTTGGTCGCCCGCATCAGTGCCTCTTCGTAGGTTATGAGTCCCGCCTTGTACAGGTCGTAAATGGACTGGTCGAACGTCTGCATCCCGTAGTGGACCTTGCTCTTTGCGATGACATCGGGTATCATCTTCGTCTTGTCCGGGTCGAAGATGCACTCCCTGATGGTCTCGGTCGCAAGGAGCACCTCTACGGCGGGCACGCGGCCGCTGCCGTCGGCCCTCGGCACGAGCCTCATCGATATGATGCCCCTTATCACGGATGCGAGCTGAGTCCTTATCTGCTTGTGCTGATACGGGGGGAAGACCGCTATTATCCTGTTCACCGTCTCGGTGGCATCCGTGGTGTGGAGGGTGCTCAGGACGAGGTGACCGGTCTCTGCAGCGGTTATGGCCGTCTGTATGGTCTCGAAGTCCCTCATCTCACCGACGAGGATTACGTCGGGGTCCTGGCGGAGGGCGGCCCTCAGGGCCTTGCTGAAGGACTCCGTGTCCGAGCCCACCTCTCTCTGGTTGATGATGCTCTTCTTGTCCCTGTGGAGGTACTCTATCGGGTCCTCTATCGTGATTATGTTGTTCGTGCGGTTGTTGTTTATGTGGTCTATGATGGCGGCGAGGGTGGTGGACTTACCGCTGCCCGTCGTACCGGTGACGAGTATCAGGCCGCGGGACTCGAGGGCGACCTTCTTCAGGACCTCCGGGAGGTTCAGCTCGTCTATGGTGGGTATCTTCATCGGTATGACCCTGAAGACGAGCCCGATGGTTCCGCGCTGGATGAGTATGTTGCAGCGGAACCTGCCGAGTCCGGGCACGCTGTAGGCGAGGTCGATGTCGTGCCTCCTCTTGAAGACCTCCCGCTGGTTCGGGCTCATGACCACCGAGGCTATCCTGAGGGCGTCGTCCTGGGTCACCCTCTGCACGCCTTGCATGGGGACAAGCTGGCCGTGAATCCTCAACACGGGCGGAGACCCCACCTTGATGTGGAGGTCGGATGCATGCCTTGAGTATGCCTCTCTCAGAAGTTCGTTAATCTCCATTGTTCCTCCTGGCAGCGATATTGAAGGATTCACGGATCCTGTTCTCGATCTCGGCGGCCGTCTCAGGGTTCTTCTTCAGGTACTCCTTGGCGTTCTCCCGTCCCTGGCCTATCCTCGTGCCGCCGTAGCTGTACCACGCACCCGACTTGTCGACTATGCCGGCCTGGACCCCGAGATCGATGAGTTCGCCTTCCCTCGATATCCCTTCGTTGTAATAGATGTCGAACTCGGCCTGCTTGAAGGGCGGTGCAACCTTGTTCTTGACCAGCTTCACCCTCACCCTTCCGCCGACCATCTCCTGGCCGTTCTTTATGGTGTCTATCTTCCTGATGTCGAGTCTCATGGAGGAGTAGAACTTCAGCGCGGTCCCGCCGGTGGTCGTCTCCGGGTTGCCGAACATTACGCCTATCTTTATCCTTATCTGGTTGATGAAGACCACGGTGGTGAGGGACTTGGATATGGCTGCGGTCAACTTTCTGAGGGCCTGGCTCATGAGCCTCGCCTGGAGCCCCGGGAGGCTGTCGCCCATGTCTCCCTCGATCTCGGCCCTCGGGACGAGGGCGGCCACTGAATCGACCACGATGATGTCGACGGCCCCGCTCCTCACGAGCGCCTCGGTCACCTCGAGCGCCTGCTCACCGGTATCGGGCTGGGACACGAGCAGGTCCTCGATGTTCACCCCGATCTTCTGCGCGTAGGTGATGTCGAGGGCGTGTTCGGCGTCTATGAACGCGGCCACTCCCCCGGCCTTCTGGGCCTGAGCGATTGCGTTCAGCGCGAGGGTCGTCTTTCCCGAGGACTCGGGGCCGTATATCTCGACCACCCTGCCGCGTGGAAACCCCCCTATGCCGGTCGCGATATCGAGTCCGAGAGAGCCCGTCGGAATGCCCTGGATGCCCTCGACCGTCCCCTTTGCTCCCAGGCGCATGATGGCCCCTTTTCCAAAGGACCTCTCGATCTGTGATATGGCCACATCAAGGGCCTTGGCCTTGTCTTTGTCCATCACTCCTCCTTCCCCAGGGCTGCCGAGAAGAGCCGCTCGTATTCAGCTCCTGTGGGTTTAAGTGTGCTCTTCATCAGTAGAATCTCGGATACCTCTATTTTACCAAACTCCCTCTCTTTGTATCCCCTCAGCTCTCTCAGGAGGGGCGTGAGTCCCTTTCGGGTCTTCACCCTTGCGATGGTGAGATGCGGCCTGAAGGTCCTTGCTTCCCGCCTGTAACCGAGCAGCTCCATGGCTGTCTCGATATCATTATACAGGATATCCAGCTCTTCAGGGCCGCTGATCCCGATCCAGAGCACGCGCGGCCTCGAATAGTCGGGAAACACTCCGGTGCCGGCCGCCGTCAGGGTGAACCTCCGGTGGGCCGAGGCGACGGCCTTCAGGGCCTCCTCTATCCTCACCACCATGGTCTCTTCCGTGTTGCCCAGGAACTTCAGCGTCAGGTGTATCTGCCCGCCGGTGAGCCATTTCAGGTCGGGACCTAACCTCCTGAGGGCTCTGATCAGGGTCTCGATCTCCCTTCTCGTCTCCTCTCCGATGTCTATGGCGATGAAGCATCTCACGGTCACGGGCAGCCGGCCGGCGTTCATGCTGATACAGCCTCGAGGACGAGCCTCAGCGCGGCAAGCGCGGCCCCCTTCTTGACCTCCCACCTCTCGCCCTTAAACCTCGCCTCCCTCGATATGGTCCGTTCCCCGGCACAGGCCGCCATGTACACGAGTCCGGCCGCCTTGTCCTCGAGCACTTGGGGGCCGAGATTCCCGGTTGTGGATACCGAGCACGCGGTCCCGGTGAGGCGCCTCACGGCCTCGGCCATGCTCCGCGCCGTCTCTTCGCTCACCACCCCGTGGGCGGATATCACCTCGTGCGGTATGCCGAGTATGCCCTCCTTGGCCTCGACCGAGTACGTGACGACTCCTGCCTCGAAGAAGGCGCTCGCCCCGGGCAGGACGGTTATATAGTGGCTGACGAGTCCGCCGGTGCAGGATTCGGCGACCGAGAGGGTCAGCCTCCTCTCCTTGAATATCTCGTGTATCCTGGATACGGCCTGCAGCGTACTGTCGTCCATGTCCTGTTCAGCCCCTGACCATGAAGAGGATCAGTCTCAATGCAAGGTTGGCGTAAACTCCTGCAAGTATATCATCTATCATTATCCCGAGTCCACCTCGTATGCGCCTCTCGACCTGCCTGACCGGGGTGGGCTTGACGATGTCGAACACCCTGAAGAGTACGAAAGCAAGCAGGGCGTTCGTCATGCTGAAGGGGACGAGGAAGACCGAGACGAGGTAGCCGACGAACTCGTCGACGACGATGTGAGAGCTGTCCTTCTCGTCGAGCAGCACCTCTGTCCTGTCCGATGCCGCAACCCCGGCGATGAATACCGCAGGTATGACCACGGCGAGCATCAGTGTGTCCGGACGGAACAGGATGAAGATCAGGCAGGAGAATGCGCTGCCCACGGTGCCCGGTGCTGCAGGCGCGTACCCCAGCGGGCCGATCGTGGCGATGAACTTGAACAGGGCATCCTTTTTCACGCGGTTCCTTCTGGTGGAGGCGGCACGGTCAGGAAGTCGGCCTCTGATCGCCGGGACTCTCGCGGGCTTAATGCAGGAGCAGTGAGTTCAAGCGCCGCTTCCCGGCCTGGACACCAGACACCACGCCGAGCCCTGCGTCTCTCGGCGTGTCAGGCATTGTCATGGCTGGGGCGGGTGGATTCGAACCACCACATGGGAGATCCAAAATCTCCTGACTTGCCGTTTGTCGACGCCCCAAGCACCTACAGGGGGCCGCTCCTGCATGATCAGCGTGGACGTGCCTCCGCTTGAGACCGAACGGTCCGCCCTGTATTCTAATTTTCCGATAACGTGCGGCCGCTTGTCAAGGCTTGCAAGTCCGCCCTGTGTGCGGGGTTTTCCGGGGCCTTCGTCGTGTTGACAGTACATGGAGAGTAGTTTTATAATTTCATTTAAATTCCGAGGGTGTAGTGTATGCCTGACCTTCTTCAATATCGACGGAGGGTATTCGACCCGGCCGTTTGTTTGAACCATCCGTGATGTCGACGGCAGAGTGGAATAGTTTAAAACACAGTTGATGCAATACAATTCAAAAGGCATACCGTCTGAAGGGGAAGACGAGAGGACCCTCCTCGATTACTGGCGCGTACTGGTGAAGCACAGGCGGCTCATTGCAGTGATAGTGATCGTGTCCGTCTTTGCCACCGTGATATACTCCCTCCTCCAAACCAACATCTACCAGTCGAAGGCCGTAATCGCACCTGTCAGCGACAGCGGGGGCAGGAGCAGGAGGCTCGCCGCCCTCGCATCGAGGCTTACCGGCATGCCGCGCATAAACCTGCCCGGCACTGCAAGCTCTTCCGAGATCGTTGCACTGCTGAACTCGACCATCCTCAGGAGGAAGATCATCGAGAAGTACAACCTCCTGCCCGTGATATTCTACGAGCAGTGGGACGAGGAGAAGAACGACTGGAAGAAGGAGGATTCGTTCAACCCCTTCAGGCTTGTCGGTGACCTCGTCGGGTATGTCTCGCGGCTGCTCAGGCCGGATGAGAGCGCGCCGGCAGGAGAGGAGGAAGAAGGGGTCCCTTCGGTGTGGGACGGGCTCAGGGCGCTTGATAATATGGTCAGGATCAACGATAATATCGACAGGAACACCATCGAGGTCTCCGTGGAGTTCCACGATCCCAAGGAGGCGGCGGCCATTGCGGGCTATTTTCTGACCACGCTCAACAGCCACATGAGCGAGGAAGCCAAGAGGGTGGCGGAGACCAACAGGAAGTATCTCGAAGAACAGCTTGAGCGTACGGCTGATCCGTTCATAAAGCAGAAGATATACAGCCTCATAGCCCGCCAGATCGAGACCTCCATGATGGCGGAGGTGAAGGAGAACTTCGCCTTCAAGGTGCTCGACCCGCCGACCGTGCCGGACCGGAAGATAAAACCGAAGAGATCGCTGATGGTGATCATCAGCTTCATCCTCTCGGTATTTGCGGGAGTATTCATTGCATTCTTTCTTGAGAACATAGAGCGGGCCAGACAGAAGGAGCGGTCCCTCAGCATAAGAATGGAGGACGTGGATGCCTGAATTCAGTAGGCGGAGTATCCGCGGTGCGACAGCCGGGCCATCGGGAAAAAGGGCCGTATCCCTTGCACTGCTGCTTGTAGTGCTCGTGCTCTCTTTCTGCCTGCCGGTTCTGCCGGCGGCACATGCCTCCGACGACGGTACCACCGACACCTCCCTGCAGACGGATACGGTGCAGCCGACGCCGCAGCAGCAGGAGCGGCTCCAGGGGCTCACCCCAGCCCAGAAGGCGGCCATAAAGAATGAACTCGACCGCTCGGGGGGCAGGCTCACGCCCGAGGCCATCGACACACTGAAGGACATTCCCGGTCTCGAGGGCCTGACCCCTGAAGAGATCGAAAAGGGCAGGAGGCTCCTCGAGCAGAGGAAGGCGGGGGTCAAGGCCGCCGTCCCCCGAAAGGTTGAAGAGACGAAGGTGCCGGAAGCCGCAAAGGAGACCGCTGAGAAGGCTCCCGTGAAGGAGATACCCACGGGGTCTCTCTTTGAGAGGTACAGGACGGCCGGGGCTTACCAGGACGTCTCAACCGACCTGAAGCCCTTCGGCTACGAGTTCTTCAGAGAGGCGGTTGTGGCCCCGCGCCAGGACCTCTCGGTCGCGTCCGACTACATCGTGGGGCCGGGCGACGAGGTCAGGCTCACGATGTGGGGCAGGATAAACGCCGAGTACGCCCTCACCGTCGACAGGGACGGAAACATAAACATCCCGGAGATCGGGCCGGTCACCGTTGAGGGCATGCGGTTCTCCGAGATGAAGGATCTCCTCGTACGCAAGGCCGAACAGATCGTCGGCGCCAAGGCGACCGTCACCATGGGCGCCCTCAAGAGCATACAGGTCTTCGTGCTCGGAGAGGTCAGGAGGCCCGGCAGCTACCTTCTCGACCCGTTTTCCACCATAACGAACGCCGTGCTGGCAGCAGGCGGGCCGACCGGCATCGGGTCCCTGCGTAACATCACCCTCAAGAGGGGCAACCGTACAGTTGCGGTGATGGACTTCTACGACCTCCTGCTCAGGGGAGACAAGTCCCAGGACGAGGTGCTCCAGTCAGGTGACGTTGTCTTCGTTCCAACCGTCGGTCCACTGGTCGGCATCGCCGGCAACGTTAAGAGGCCCGCAGTCTACGAGCTCAAGGACAGGTACGACCTCAGGAGCCTCTTCGAACTCGCCGGCGGCATAATCCCGACCGCTTATACACAGCAGATACAGGTCGAGAGGATACTCGACAACGAGAGGCAGGTGGTGATCGATATAGACGACCGCGACCTCAGCAAGTCGAAGGAGATAATGCTCAAGGATGCCGACCTCGTGAAGGTCTTCTCGATCGTGGAAGAGATCAGGAACGTCGTCTACCTCAATGGAAACGTCAAGAGGCCCGGCCAGTACGAACTCAAGCCCGGCATGAGGGTCGGAGACCTGATAAGGGATGAGAACGACCTGCTGAAGGAGACCTACTTCGACTACGCGCTGATCAAGCGCCTCACTCCCCCGGGCCGCGAAGAGGAGCTGATACCGTTCGACCTCGGAAAGGTGATATTCAGCGGCGATGCAGAGAACAACATAGAGCTGCAGCCCGAGGACTCGGTCTACGTCTTCTCCAAGTGGCTCTTCGAAGAGAAGCCCTACGTGACCGTGGAGGGCGAGGTCAGAAAGCTCAAGGCCGGCAAGGACTCTGGTGAGGGGCTCGATAGGGCTGCTAAGAACATAAGGATGAAGCTGAAACTGGAGAACCTGAAGTCCGAGCTCGAGGACCTCAAGGCCAAGGCCGAGGAGATGAAGCTGAGCGAGACAGCGGACTTCGAGAAGATGAAGCTCGGTATCGAAGCGCTCGAGCTGAAGATCAAGAAGGAGGAACTCGAGGCCACCGAGACCACGGACAAGGTCAAGGTCTATCTCCTGAAGAACTTCAAGGTCCGGGACGCGATACTCTCGGCAGGAAACCTGACGAAGGACGCCTACCTCGCAAAGGGTGAGATACTGAGGCGCGACAAGGACGGGACGCTCTCTCGCATATACTTCAACGTCGAGAAGGCGATGGCCGAGGACCCCAAGGAGAACATCCTTCTCGAGGCCAACGACAGGATCATCATCCACTCCATATGGGAGGAGAATTACAGGAGGACGGTATCCATCGAGGGTGACGTGATGAACCCCGGCATCTACCAGTACACCGAGGGGATGAAGGTGAGCGACCTCGTCTTCGCGGCCGGCAATGTCCTCGAGTCGGCCTACCTCGACGAGGTCGAGATATCATCCCAGGTAATAAGGGATGGTAAGAGCGTCAGGGGTGAGTACAGGACGATAAACCTGCGCAAGGCCCTGAACGGCGATCCGGAGCACGACGTGCCGCTCAAGCCTTACGACCGGGTCTACGTTAAGCGCATCTCGGAGTGGCAGGAGGAACTGTTCGTCACCATAACGGGTGAGGTGAAGTTTCCCGGCAAGTACATAATCAGAAAGGGGGAGCGGCTGTCCGAGCTGATAGAGCGTGCGGGCGGGTTCTCCGACAAGGCCTACCTGAGAGGGGCCGTCTTCACGAGGGAGCGGGTCAGAAAGCTGCAGCAGAAGCAGATCGACGAGATGGTGGACAGGCTCGAACGGGAACTCCTCAGCACGGGCACGGCCCAGATCGCCACCGCGGCTTCGCCGGCAGAGGCCCGGATGATGAAGCTCGAGGCCGAGCAGAAGAGGCGGCTCATCGCCAAGCTCGGCTCTGTCAAGGCCAAGGGAAGGATAGCCGTCAGGCTCGACTCCCCGGAGAAGCTGAGGGGTACGTCGTACGACATCGAGCTCGAAGACGGTGACGCCATCTACATACCGACCGATCCGATGACCGTCCAGGTACTCGGGTCCGTATACAGCCAGAACGCCTTCGTCTACGAGAAGGACAGGAGGGATTACCAGTACTACATAGACCTGGCCGGCGGTTACACGAAGAACGCGGACCCCGGGAGCGTGTACATACTGAAGGCCGACGGTGTTGCGGTGAAGGTGAGGGGCGGGTTCCTCGGCCTCTCCTGGAACAGCGGCACGTTCAGGTGGGAGGCCGGCAGCGGACAGGTGGAGTCCGGAGACACCATCGTCGTGCCGGAGAAACTCGAGAGGATAGCATGGATGAGAAACATCAAGGACATCACGCAGATACTCTACCAGATAGCCGTTTCAGCGGGGGTGGTGATCGTTGCTTTCTAAGGGGATGACAGGAGTCCTGGTAGTCCTTGCCTGTACGCTGCTGTTTGTGCGGGTCTCCACGGCCTCCACGAACGTGCCGGTCGAGGACGAGACCTACGACATTCTGCTCAGGCTCGAGGCCGAAGGGGTCATCCAGAGCAGCCTGCTTGCAACGAGGCCCCTGAGCCGAAAAGAGGTGGCGAGACTCGTCTACGAGGCGGAGATGAGCCCGAGGCGTGACGAGCCGTTCATACGGAGCCTGATCGGGTTGCTGAAGTACAGGTTCAGGGACGAACTCATCGGGACGAAACACGTAAGCATAGACTACATAAAGCCCATCGACAGGCTCTACGCCGGATACTTCTACTCCGACGGTGATCCCCGCGAGGTCGTATACAACAACGACGGGGACGACTATGCCGAGGGCTCCAATGCAAGGCTCGGCTTTTCGTCGAGGGCGGTCCTCGGAAGGTTCTCCTTCTCCATAAACCCGGAGGTGAGATACTCCGAGGACGACACGGACATCGTGATGAAGAGGGCGTACGGCACGATCGGTTTCGCGGGGCTGGCGCTCGAACTCGGCAAGGATTCGCAGTGGTGGGGGCCTGGAAGTCACGGCTCCATACTGCTTTCCAACAACCCCGAGCCGATGATGATAGCAAAGCTTTCAAACCCGCATCCCGTCCTTCTGCCCTGGACCTTCAGGTACCTCGGTCCCTTCAGGTTCACTCTCTTCGCAACAGAGCTCGGGAAGGACAGGGTTGTGCCCAAGCCGTACCTGTGGGGCATGCGTTTCGATTTCAAGCCCATACCGTACTTCGAGGTAGGGCTCCAGAGGACGGCCCTCCTCGGCGGCGAGGGCCGCTCCGAAGACCTCGGGACGTGGTGGAAGAGCTTTACGGGCCTGGGCGAAAACCCCGGAGTGGACGTTGCCGGAGATCCTGAAAACAACGAGGCGGGCGACCAGAGGATGGGCCTCGACTTCAGGCTGACCCTCCCCATGAGATGGCAGCCCGTACAGATATACGGCGAGGGCGCCGGAGAGGACGAGGCAGGAGGGATGCCGACCAAGTGGGCGTATCTGGGAGGCGTCTACCTTCCGCGCATCCTCGGCCTCGAGAGGCTCGGCTTCAGGGCCGAATACGCAAGCACCTATCTCAAGGACCTTGCACACGTCTGGTACAACCACGACATCTACAGGACCGGCTACCGGTACAAGGGCAAGGTGATAGGTCATCATACCGGGACCGACTCGAGAGACCTCTTCTTCGAACTCAGCTACCTCGTGCCCGATATGAACGGCTGGGTCAAGCTCTCGTACGACAAGGAGGAGCACAACCTCTCAGGGAGCACCAGTGAAGAGAACACCACCGGTGCCAGCCCTGTCAAGACCGAGATGTCGGCGGGGGTGAAATTCGACGTGCGGCGGGACATGAGCATCGAGTGCCGCTATGTCACCGCGCGCCTCGAGGATTACGACGGCCGGCCGGGGAGCGAGGAGAGGGTCAACCTCTTTTCCATCGAAGTGAGTTATAATTTTTAGAGGGAGGCCGTCGCCGCAACACACCGGAGACGAGCAGGTGGGTCTTCTGCGGAACTCCGGAACCGACAAGGAGTCGATGAACGAGAAGATATTCAGGGAGTACGACATCCGTGGGATCGCCGGCAGTGAGCTGACCGGGGACTTCGCCTACTTGCTCGGCAGGGCGTTCGGTACTTACCTCAGGAGCGTGAATCCTGCGGCGGGGCGCATCACCGTGGGCAGGGACGCGCGGTTGAGCTCAGGGGAGCTTGCCAGGGGACTCATCAGGGGAGTGGTCTGTACAGGGATCGACGTCGTGGATGTGGGACTCTGCCCGACCCCACTTCAGTACTTCTCGATATTCCACCTCGACGCCGACGGCGGCATCATGGTTACCGGCAGTCACAACCCTCCCGAGTACAACGGCTTCAAGCTCAGCATAGGCAAGGAGACCATATACGGCGATTCCATCCAGAGGCTCAGGGAGATACTGTTCAATCGGC
>DRKX01000058.1 GCA_011051565.1 Nitrospirota bacterium
ATATTCCACCTCGACGCCGACGGCGGCATCATGGTTACCGGCAGTCACAACCCTCCCGAGTACAACGGCTTCAAGCTCAGCATAGGCAAGGAGACCATATACGGCGATTCCATCCAGAGGCTCAGGGAGATACTGTTCAATCGGCAGTGGGCGGGGGCGCGGCGAGAGGGCGCCGTGAGCGGGTACGATATCACCGCCGCGTACAAGGAGTTCATCCTGTCCAGGTTCTCCTACCTATCCGAGGAGGGATACAGGCGTCTCAAGGTGGTTGTGGATGCCGGAAACGGCACTGCCGGCCTCGTTGTTCCGGAGCTTCTGTCCGCTGCGGGCTGCGATGTGGTGCCGCTGTTCTGCGAGCCGGACGGAAGGTTTCCGAACCACCACCCGGACCCGACGGTCGTGGAGTACATAGGGGACCTGATAGATACTACCAGGGCGCAGGGGGCCGACATCGGCGTCGGTTACGACGGCGACGCCGACAGGATCGGCGTTGTAGACCACGAGGGCGAGATCGTCTGGGGAGACCGGATAATGATACTGCTGTCGAGGGATATACTCGGCAGGGTGCCGGGCGGCGTTGTGGTCGGTGACGTGAAGTGCTCCCAGGTGATGTTCGACGACATAGAGCGGCACGGCGGCAGGCCGATAATGTGGAAGACCGGCCACTCGCTCGTCAAGGACAAGATGAAGAGGGAAGGTGCGGTGCTCGCCGGGGAGTTCAGCGGCCACATATTCATCTCGGACGGCTACTTCGGCTACGATGACGCCGTGTATACGACCATGAGGATAGTGGAGATAATGAAGCTCAGAGGCCGGGGGATAAGGGAACTGCTGTCCGACGTGCCGCGGATGCACTGTACGCCGGAGATCAGGATAGACTGTCCCGAGGAGTCGAAGAGAGAGGTGGTCCAGCGGGTTGTGGCCCGGTTCCAGGACCTGATGGCATCCGGCGGCGGGGGTGTGCCGATAAAGGGCCTGCACGACATCGACGGCGTGCGGGTCGTCTTCGACAGGGGATGGGGGCTCGTGAGGGCGAGCAATACACAGCCGGTTGTCGTCATGAGGGTGGAGGCAGAGGACGAGGAGAGCCTCGGCAGGTACAAGGCACTGCTCGACAGGGAACTGAAAGACGCAATGGAGGCGGTATGAAGGCGGTGATTCTTGCAGGAGGCTCGGGTACGCGCCTTTGGCCGCTGTCCCGCAAGGAGTATCCAAAGCAGTTCCTCAAGATAAACGGCTCGCGCTCCCTGCTCCAGCAGACCGTGACGAGGCTCGCCCCGCTCGCGACATGGGACGACCTCGTGGTGGTCACGAACGAGAGGCACAGGTTCCACGTGCTGTCCGACCTCAGGGGCGTGGGCGGCGGGCCGGACGGCAACCTCATTCTCGAGCCGGTCGGCAGAAACACCGCGCCTGCAATAGGCATTTCCGCCCTTTACTGCATGGAGAGGCTCGGGTGCGGAATGGACGAGGTGATGGTCGTGCTCCCCTCGGACCATATCATAAGGCCTGAAGACGAGTTCAGGGAATACCTGAGGACGGCCGCTGATGCGGCCCGAGAGGGCTTTCTCGTGACCTTAGGGATAAGGCCCACGAGGCCCGAGACCGGCTATGGCTACATAAGGGCCGGGAGCCGGGTGCGGCCCGGCTCGGACTGTCTGGCGGTCGAGGAATTCACGGAGAAGCCGGACCGCAGGACCGCGGAGCGCTACTTCTCCGAGGGCAGGCACTTCTGGAACGCGGGAATATTCGTGTTCACGATCGGAACGATCCTGGAGGAGCTGAGGCAGTGGAGTCCGGAGATACACGAGAGGCTTGCTGAAGGATTCGACAAGGCACTCTCATCCTTCGACGCGATGCCGGACATATCCATCGACTATGCCGTGCTGGAGAAGTCGGAACGGGTGGCGGTGCTGCCCGTGGACCTCTACTGGAACGACGTCGGCTGCTTCGAGTCCATGTACGACGCGTTCGAGCGGGACGAGGACGGCAACATAAAGATAGGGGACGTCTTCTCCGTGGACACCCGCGACTCGTTCGTGATCGGAAGCGGAAGGCTCATTGCAACCATAGGCCTCGAAGGGATCGTCGCCATAGAGACCGACGATGCGGTGCTCATCACGACAAAGGACCAGACACAGAGGGTGAAGGACGTAGTAGAGGCCCTAAGGGCCGGCGGCAGGCGCGAAGTGCTTGAGCATACGGTCGTCTACAGGCCGTGGGGGAGCTACACGGTGCTGGAGGAGGGGCCGAGGTACAAGATAAAGAGGATTGAGGTGAACCCAGGTGCAAGGCTCAGCCTGCAGCTGCACTATCACAGGTCCGAGCACTGGGTCGTGGTGAAGGGCACGGCCAAGGTGACGATCGGTGAGGTGGAGAGATTCATCCACGAGAACGAGTCCGCCTATGTGCCCAAGTCCACCGTGCACAGGCTCGAAAACCCCGGCAGGGTGCCTGTCGAGATCATAGAGGTCCAAAACGGCGAGTACGTGGAGGAGGACGACATAGTGAGATACGA
>DRKX01000059.1 GCA_011051565.1 Nitrospirota bacterium
CTTTAGGCACTGTGGCAACCATCCTGCAAACCTCCTTCCCGGGATTCTGGATGCTGAATCCTTTTGGTTTAAGGGATGGTTGCCCCATTTGTCAATTATGAGTAAACTACTCCCCTTCGTGTAGATTATTTTTGAGGAATGCCGCGAGGTTGACAAACTTTTCCCATTATAGTACTCTATACTGTAGAATCTTGAGAGAAGCGCTGCATTCAGGGTCACTTCAGGCAATAACCAGGTTTTGATTTGTGTACACGTAGCTCCTGCCGTATCAAGGGGGGAGGAAGATGCAGGCTCCTGTTCATACCTAAAAACACCGAAAGAGATTGGATCGTTTTCTTCAGCTGGTTGGATCGGGTTTCCCTTTGTCAATTGATGGATGGTTCTGCCTGACAAGCGGTAATTGTGGCGGCGTCTGGCTCCATCATGTAGAGGCGTCATCTTTTATCCCTAATCCCGGGAAATGAAAGGTAGCTCTCAACGGCTGAGAATATCACGAATACCAGCCTCTTTCACAAAAATTCATGGTTCCGAAAACCTGCCGGCATAATCAGGTTAGACAGACAGATTCAGGCTTGTTGAAGAAATAGACGAAGAAGCCGTAGGCTTCCTTAAAGTAATCCATATCTGGAAAGAATCGATGCTTGACAGATATTTGTAAGGAGTGCATCATGAGCAATGTCTCGATCTCTGAGTTGAAGGAAAAGACCATCGAGGAACTCTCCCAGGTTGCCCGCAACCTCCATATCGAGGGGATATCGGGCATGCGGAAGCAGGAACTGATATACGCGATACTGCATGCGCAGGCCGAGAGGACCGGAAACCTCTTCGCCGAGGGCGTACTCGAGATACTGCCCGACGGGTTCGGTTTTCTGCGCTCGCCAGACTACAGCTACCTGCCGAGTCCTGACGACATATACGTCTCCCCCTCGCAGATCAGGCGGTTCAACCTGCGGACCGGGGACCTCGTATCAGGACAGATACGCCCGCCGAAAGAGAGCGAGCGTTATTTCGCACTGCTTAAGGTCGAGGCGATAAACCACGAACCGCCTGACGACAACATAACGCGCCCGCTCTTCGACAACCTCGTACCCTACTACCCCACGGAGAAGATCAACCTCGAGTACAGCTCGGACGACTTCTCCACGAGGGTCATGGACCTGATCACTCCGGTCGGCAAGGGACAGAGGGGCATGATAGTCGCCGCGCCGAGGACGGGTAAGACCATGCTCCTTCAGTCGATCGCGAAGGCCATCAAGAAGAACCAGCCGGAGATACACCTGATCATACTCCTCATCGACGAGAGGCCCGAGGAGGTGACGGACTGGCGGAGGCAGGTGGAGACCGCGGAGATAATAGGTTCCACCTTCGACGAGCCGCCGCAGAGGCACACGCAGGTCTCGGAGATGGTCATCGAGCGGGCCAAGAGGCTCGTCGAGATAAAGAAGGACGTCGTCATCCTGCTCGACAGCATAACCCGTCTCGCCCGTGCATACAACACCATAATACCGGCAAGCGGAAAGGTCCTCTCCGGCGGCCTCGACGCCCACGCCCTGCAGAAGCCCAAGAGGTTTTTCGGTACGGCGAGAAACATCGAGAACGGAGGCAGCCTCACGATCATCGCCACCGCGCTAGTCGATACGGGCAGCCGCATGGACGACGTTATATTCGAGGAATTCAAGGGAACGGGCAACATGGAACTCCACCTCGACAGGAGGCTCGTCGACAAGAGGATATTCCCGAGCATAAACATCAACTCGTCCGGCACCCGGAAAGAGGAACTCCTGGTCGCAAAGGACGTGCTCAACAAGATGTGGATACTCCGCAAGGTGCTCAACCCCCTCGGAACCGTGGAGAGCATGGAATTCCTGCTGGGCAAGCTCAGGGGCACCAAGACGAACAAGGAATTTCTCGAGATGATGAACAAGTAGAGCCGCGCCCCTGCTACATGCCTGGCGCATCCGCCCTTCAGCACACCGGATCGGTTCCGATCAGGGCCTCACACCCTGCGGCTCTTCAGGCGAACGACTCAAGGGAAGAGAACGATAGATGGACATCACTGACGACGGAGCCTGTTTCGTCTGCGGAAAGGCGAACCCGCACGGGCTCAGGCTCGACTTCTCGGCATCGGACGGTCAAGCGCGCGCGTCGTACATTCCCGACAAGACACACCAGGGATACAGCGGCATCCTGCACGGCGGCATCGTCTCCGCACTGATCGACGAAGCCGGCGTCAAGGCCGCATCCTCTCTCGGCGTTACGGCCGTTACCGTCGAGCTGCGTGTGCGGTTCAGAAATCCCCTGATGACGGGCGAACCGTGTGTGGTCGAGGCCTCTGTACGGCCTCTCAGGGGAAGACTGTTGGAGGGGAGGGCGTCGGTGAAGAAGACCGACGGCACCACGGTAGCCGAAGGAGGGCTGAAGCTGCTCGGCACGTGAGGCGATCCCTCGGTCTCGGAGGAGACGCGGCCGCGTGCCCCCCTCCACTAAGCGGCCTCGCCTTCACGGGCGACCTTCCTGTTGACGAAGTACTGCTGCAGTATGCTCAGGAGATTGCTCACCAGCCAGTACAGCACCAGACCCGAGGGAAAGTTCAGGAAGAGAAAGGTGAAGACGAGCGGGAGAAAGTTCATGATCTTCTGCTGCTGGGACTCCATGGTCGTCGGCGTCATCCTCTGCTGGATGAACATCGTGACTCCCATGATGATCGGTAGTATGTAGTAGGGGTCCTTCTCCGAGAGGTCCTGTATCCAGAATATGAAAGGGGCCCGCCTCAGCTCTATCGCCACAAGGAGGACCTTGTACAGGGCGAAGAAGACCGGGATCTGTATGAGCATCGGGAGGCATCCGCTCATGGGGTTCACCTTGTACTTCCTGTACAGCTCCATCATCTCCCTCTGCATCTTCTGAGGGTCCTTCTTGTACTTCTGCCTTATCTCGTTCATCCTCGGCTGGAGTGCCTGGAGTTTCTTCATCGACCTCTGGCCCTTGTTTATGAGGGGAATGAAGGGTATACGCACGAGGATCGTGAGCAGAGCGATCGACCAGCCGTAATTGCCTATGACCTTGTAGAAGAGCTTGAGTATCCAGAAGAGCGGGCGCGCGAGTATGGAGAAGAAGCCGAAGTCCACTATGTATTCGAGCCCTACGCCGAAGCCCTTCAGCCGGTCATGCTCCTTGGGGCCGGCATAGAGGAGAAGCTCGTTCCTTCCTGCCGGCAGGTTCACTGCGACGAGCACCTCGCCGCTGCTGCTGCGCCAGACCTTTGCACCTGCAGCCTTTCCGAGTGGGACGATCGAGGCGAAGAAGTACTTGTCCTCCTGGGCGATCCACTTGAGCTCAGGGCCGAAAACCCTCGGCTCCTTCAGCTTCTTGGGCTTGATCTCGACCCTGTCGGCGTCCTTGAGAATGACTGGACCTATGTGGCCGCCGTAGCCCTCGGCCCCTGAGATGCCGAAGCCGCTGCCGAGTGTCAGCCAGTAGTCGTCGGTGCCCTCCACCTCTTCCACGAGCTTGATGTCGTAGTTGTCCGCCGAGATGGTGTAGGTCCTCTTTATCGACAGGCCGCCGCCCCTGTAGAGGAACGTAATCACGGCCTGGTCTCCCTCGTTCTTCAGCACGATGTCGCCGTCTACGCCAGTGACGGCGAAGTTCACCTCGTCCAAGGCGAAACTCTCTCCGTCAGTCCCGAGGGCGAGCGCGGGCACCTTGGCGCCGGGTCTCATCAGTATCACCTCGAGGCCGGCGTCGTCCCTGTACTTCTTGAGCCGCCACTTCTTTATGGTTCCGCCCCTTGACGAGAAGACCGCGCTGTAAAGCGGGGTCTCGACGTTGATCAGCCTCTCTTCCGAGCCCTCGGCACCCTCTGGCACCGAGAGGGCCGGCTCCTCGGCCGGGAATAAGTCCGTCGCCTTACGCGGGATCTCCTTCACGACGTCGGGTATCTGCGCTGGCTTCTTGGCCGGAGGTGGAGGCGGTGGAGCAAAGAAGAACTGATACCCGAGCAGCACCACGAAGGTGAGCACGGCTGCTAACAGTATCCTCTTTTCGAAGTTGTCATCCATCGCCGGATACCTCTTTCACCGGGTCGTATCCTCCGGGGTGGAAGGGGTGGCACTTCAGTATCCTCCTTACGGACATGATGCCGCCTCTCAGTGCGCCGTACCTGCTGACCGCCTCTATCGAGTAGTCCGAGCAGGTCGGGACGAATCTGCAGCTCTGCGGCAGGACAGGGGAGAGCAGGGTCCTGTAAACCTTTATGAGTAGAATGGTCAGTCTCTTCATTTCAGACAGCTCTTCATCTTCCCGGCCAGCTCCGGCACTATCTCTGTTGATTTCGCGCCGGCACAGCGCCGCCTCGGGATCAGTACGATGTCGTGGCCGCAGCCCTCCGGATTCCATCCCTCTGCGCGGGCCTCGCGGAGGGCCAGCCTCATCGCTTCCCGCAAGACTCTCTTCGTCCTGTTTCTGACAACGGCGTTTCCCACCCTTTTGCTTACGGCCAGGCCTAATCTGATGGTGTCCAGGCTGTTTGGAAGGGCATAGAGGATGATGTATCGCAACACATGCTTCCGTCCGGAGCTGAAGACCCTCTGGAAATCCTTCTTCTTCCTCAGACGGTCAATCTCTTTCGGCCTTTCGCCCTTCTTCTCTTTATGACCTTCCGGCCGTTCTTCGTCCTCATCTTCACGAGAAAGCCGAGAGACCTCTTTCTCTTCGTCCTGTGAGGGTGATATGTCGTGTATGCTCCTCCCATCGATCCTTCCCCTTGTTCACACTTGAATTTGCGGATTCAGTTCACGGATATGAAGTATAAATTTTCGAGGGCGCTTATGTCAAGGAGGGGCTGCGTCCCGCATCCTTGTTGCCTTTCACGGCAGGCCGTCCTTATAATAAACTTGAAGCGGCTCGATATCAGATGCTCGGAGGCGACGATGCCGGTCAGAATAAAGATAGAGGCAGGCCCTGTGGTCCTCGATGGAGAACTCTTCGACACGGCCACGGCGCGCGCCGTGGCCGAGGTCCTTCCGGTGGAGACCGACTTCAATGTATGGGGCGACGAGTTCTACTTCGAGATACCCGTTGATATGCCGCCCGACGAGACCGCCACCACCAAGGTCAAGGTCGGTGACATAGGCTACTGGCCTCCGGGCCGCGCACTGGCGATATTCTTCGGTCCCACGCCCCTGAGCACAGGGGCCGAACCGGTCCCGGCAAGCGAGGTGAACATCGTGGGCAGGATAGCCGGTGATGCAAGGGAGCTCATAGAGGCGAAGTCCGAGGCGCGGATAAGGATCGCGAAGGCGTAGGCGCGCTCAACCCGTAGCCGACCGGATGAAGACGAGGTACAAGGCGAGCACGACGGCGAGCGCGTACATGAAGGGGCCGACCTGCCGGCCCTTACCGCTGAGCAGCTTTATGAACGGATAGGTGACGAACCCGAGTGTGAGCCCGTCCGCTATGGAGAAGCTCAGCGGAATACCGATGATCATCAGGAACGCAGGCACTGCCTCGCTGTAATCGGACCACTCTATCCGCGAGACGTTCTTCATCATCATCGCGCCCACGACCACGAGGGCGGGCGCGGTGATGACGGCGTAGCTGCTCATCATCACGACAACCGGGCTGAAGAAGAGCGCGGCGACAAAGAGCAGCGATACGGTGACCCCGGTGAGCCCTGTCCTGCCGCCCTGTTCGACCCCGGCTGCGCTCTCTATGAAGCTCGTCACCGTGCTCGTCCCCAGCACGGCACCGCTCACGGTCCCTATGGCGTCGGAGAGCATCGCCTCCCTGGCGCGCGGAAGCTTGTTGTCCTTGATGAACCCGGCCTGTTCGCTAACCCCTATCAGCGTGCCTATGGTATCGAAGAGGTCCATGAAGAGGAAGATGACGATGAACGGTATGAGGGAGAGAGAGAGGGCTCCCTCGATGTCCATCCTGAAGAAGGTCGGCGAGACCGATGGCGGCATCGAGAATACGCCGTCGGCAAACCTGAACTCGGCTGCAAGCCGGGAGCCGGCAAGCAGGCTCCATGGAAAGGCCGACGAGATGAGCTTCAGTGCTGCCGAGAGGGCAGTTGTCGCCAGGATGCCCAGGAGTATGGAGCCGCGCACCCTGCGTACATGAAGCACGGCCGTGACGAGCAGGCCGGTGAAGAACACCGCTACGTCGATGAATGCAGCACGGGTATTCAGCCTGACGAGCGTGCCTGGACTGAGGACAGGACCTTCCGGCGTCGTCACTATCGAGGCCGCGCTCACTATGAGGCCGGCGTTCTGCAGCCCGATGAACGCGATGAACAGACCTATTCCAACGGCCATCGCATTCTTCATGCTCGGGCTGACGGCGTTCACGATCATCTCGCGCACCCCGGCCAAGGAGAGCAGGAGGAAGAGCACGCCCGAGATGAAGACCACCCCGAGGCCCACCTGCCAGGCGTTTGAAAAACCGGCTGCCGCGATGCCCGGGAGGACGGATAAGACGAAGAAGAAGTTTTCGCCCATGCCGGGCGCCTGCGCGATCGGATACCTCGCGTAGAGCGCCATTATCAGTGTGGCGAGGGAGGCCGAGAGGCACGTAGCGGTCATCACGGCGCCGAAGTCCATCCCTGTCTCGAACCCGAACATCCTTCCCGAGAGGACCATCGGCTGCAGCACGATTATGTATGCCATGGTCAGGAAGGTGGTGAGCCCAGCTAAGACCTCGGTCCGTACGGAGGTGCCGTTTTCGGAAAGCCGGAAGGTCTTCTCCAGTATGCCCAGGGCCTAATCCCCCTCGAATTCCGTCAGTGCAAACACACTGTATCCCTTGTCGGACAGCTTCTTGTGGCCGCCTATGTCCGGCAGGTCCACTATGAAGGCCATCTCAGCCACCGTGGCCCCGAGCTTCTCGATGAGCGCGGCCGACGCCAATGCAGTGCCCCCCGTAGCAAGGAGGTCGTCCACGAGGAGGACCTTCTCTCCTTTCTTCAGGGCGTCCTTGTGTATCTCGATGACATCTGTGCCGTACTCGAGCTCGTACTCGTGCTTTATGGTGTCGGCAGGGAGCTTGCCCTTCTTCCTTATGGGGATGAACCCCTTTCCGAGGGTGTAGGCGAGGGCGCCTCCGATGATGAACCCCCGCGACTCTATGCCGACGATCGTGTCGAATTCGACAGAGCCAGTGATGTATCTCTGCGTAAGGTTGTCTATGACGAGCCTGAACCCCACCGGGTCCTTGATCAGTGTGGTGATGTCCCTGAACATGATCCCCTTCTTTGGATAGTCCGGAACCGTCCTTATCCTCGATTTTATCGGCATGGCATCCTCCTTGTCAGCTGCATCTGTGTTCTGAAGACTTGATCTTCGGTATTGTATTCAGTATCAGTCTCTTCACGTTCTCGGCGTTCTGGTGCATTATGGAGACGATCATCTCCCAGGAGACCGGCTCCTCCCCCTCCTTCCAGCAGTCATAGTCGGTCGACATCGCAATGGACTGGTAACATATGCCCAGTTCCCTTGCAAGAATGACCTCCGGCACCGTAGACATGTTTATGACGTCGGCTCCGAACCCCCTGAACATGTGAGACTCGGCCTTGGTGGAGAACCTCGGGCCCTCGATCGTGATCACCGTGCCCTTCTTGTGATGCCTCAACTTCAATTCTTTTGCGGTCTCGATCAGGAGGGAGCGCAGCTCACTGCAGAAGGGCTCGGCCATCGGCGTGTGGACGACCTTCTCCTCGTGGAAGGTGAGGGGCCTGTGTTTCGTGAAGTCTATGAACTGGTCGACGAAGACGAAGTCGGCGGGCTTTATCCTCGCCCTGAGAGAGCCGACGGCAGTGGTGGCGAGTATGTGAGTGCAGCCCTCCTTTTCGAGCGCGCTCAGGTTGGCCCTGTAGTTGACGGCCGTCGGATATATGGTGTGCTTCTTCCCGTGGCGTGCGAGTATCACGACGTCGACGCCGTCTATCTTGCCTATGGTAAGCGGTGACGAGGGCTTTCCGTAAGGTGTCCTGACGTTCTTCTCCTTGGCCCCCTTGATTATCTTCGGGTCGTCAAGCCCGGAGCCTCCTATGATGCCGACTTTCACCTTCTTCATACGCTCTCCTTAGTGAAGTTTGTTGTACGCCGGTGTCAGCGCCTGTGTTCGGGATAGAGGCCGAGGATGGCCTCTTCATTGGGGGCGCATATCCCCCTTTCCGTGATCAGCCCGGTAATCAGCCTGGCAGGGGTGACGTCGAATGCATAGTTTGCGGCCCTGCTCTCCCGCGGGGTCAGCAGCACCCTCTTGATCTCTCCGTCACAGAGCCCCTCGATATACATGACTTCATCCGGGCCCCTCTCCTCAATGGGTATGTCCCTGACGCCGTCGCGTATCTCCCAGTCGAAGGTCGACGAGGGGAGTGCCACATAGAACGGCACGCCGTTGTCCTTTGCGGCCAGGGCCTTCAGATAGGTTCCGGTCTTGTTCGCGACGTCTCCGGTGTAGGTGGTCCTGTCGGTCCCCACGATCACTATGTCGACGAGCCCGTGCTGCATCAGGTGTCCGCCTGCATTGTCAGGTATCACTGTATGCGGCACGCCGTGCTGGCCGAGTTCCCAGGCCGTCAGGCTGGCGCCCTGATTCCTCGGCCGCGTCTCGTCGACCCAGACATGCACGTCGATACCCCTGTCGAAGGCGGCGTATATCGGTGAGGTTGCAGAGCCGTAATCGACGAACGCAAGCCACCCGGCGTTGCAGTGCGTGAGGATGTTTACCGTACGGCCGTTCTTCGCTGCGGCGATCTCCTCGATGAGCCTAACTCCGTGCTCGCCTATCCTCCGGCAGAACTCTGCATCCTCGTCAGCGATCTCCACGGCCGTCCTGAGGGCGACGGCCGTTCGTTCAGCGGGGGAGCCGGCTCTCATGACTGCGTCCAGTTGCCTCTTCACCGCCCAAGAGAGGTTGACCGCCGTGGGCCTCGTCGACAGGAGCTTCTCGGCGGCTTCCTCCATGTGGCTGTCGAACGACGCCGCCCTTGCGGCCTCGAGCGCGGCCAGATACATTCCATAGCCTGCAGTTGCGCCGATCAGTCCGGCGCCCCTGACGTGCATATCCTTGATGGCAGTGGCTGTGTCGTCGACCGTGGTCAGGTCCTCGATTATGAATTCGTGCGGAAGCCGTCTCTGGTCGATTATCCGGACTACGGATTCGTCGTCTTCCTTGATCCAGATCGTCCGATAGTGTCTGCCGTTTACATTCATTAATGGTTTCCTGAACAGAAAGCTGCAGGGGGTGTGCGCCGGGCAATGGACCGCGGCCTCGCGCAGCGCGAAACAGCATGTGCAGAGTCTTTCCTACATTGCAATTTTACACGACATCCGCCCACAAATTCAAGGCAGCCGGCTCGTACAGCCGTCACTCCTACCGCTGGTCCCAGGCCGGCTCGAGCACTTGAAGGGCCGGAACCGAAACGGATATACTACTGTATCCGCAAGGCCGCGAACCGCTGTACGGCTGCATGGATCGTGCAGCACTTCCGTGATGCAGCCGCAGAAGGCACACGAGGCGGGGAAGCTTATCAGGCGGGAGGGGCATATGAGAGTCTTCGAGGCCTGTTTCGTACTGGCCGTGGTGTTGATGCTGACTGCAACCGCCCATGCCGGGGGCAGACACAGGGAGTTCACCAAGGATGAGATCAGGAGGATGGCTGAGACGAGGGCGGTGATCGAGACGAAGTTCGGGAATATCGAGCTCAGGTTCTTCCCCGATGCAGCACCCAACCATGTGAACAACTTCATCGAGCTTGCAAGGAAGGGGTTTTACGACGGAACGATCTTCCACCGGGTGATACCCGGATTCATGATTCAGGGCGGGGATCCGAACACGAAGGGCACGGACAAATCCTTATACGGCTTGGGAGGTCCCGGGTATTCGCTGAAGGCCGAGTTCAACGACAGGCCTCACAAGAGGGGGACCCTCTCCATGGCTCGGGCCGCTGACCCCGACAGTGCAGGTTCGCAGTTCTTCATATGTGTCGCCGATGCCCCGTTCCTCGACGGAAAGTACACGGTCTTCGGCGAGGTCGTCTCAGGCATGGACGTGGTGGACAAGATCGTGAGCCGGCCGAGGGACGCAAGGGACAATCCGATCGAGAGGATCGAGATGAAGGTCAGGATCACGGAGCCATAGGCGCGGTCTCATCGGAAGTGGTCCTGCTCCATGCTCACCCCCCAAGCCTGCAGGAGGGCCCTTTCAGGGGGCGGTGTCCCCTCTCCGCGTGAACCCGCCGCTGCGGCCGCCGCGTTTCTCAAGGAGCATTATGCCGGTTATGGACATCTCCCTGTCCACGGCCTTGCACATGTCGTAGATGGTGAGGGCGGCTGCGGCCACGGCCGTGAGGGCCTCCATCTCGACACCGGTCTGACCGACCGTCTTCACCCTCGACTCGATAAGCACCCTGCTCCTCTGCTCGTCGAAGCTGAAGTCCACGGAGACGCTCGTTATGCCGAGGGGGTGGCAGAGGGGTATGATGTCCGGCGTCTTCTTCGCAGCCATTATTCCGGCCACGCGCGCCACCTGCAGGACGTCGCCCTTTGCCGCCCTGTTCTCCCTGATGAGGGCGAGGGTCTCGGGCCTCATCGATACAGCGCCTGCTGCCACGGCCTCGCGCGCGGTGGGCGGTTTTCCGGATACGTCCACCATGCGGGCCCTGCCTTCGCGGTCTGTGTGTGAGAGTCTGGACATGGCTGGATGATCCTAATATGACACAGCAGGGGGCAAAGAGGCAAGCAGCGGCAGGGGGTGATTACCTGAGGGTCAGGGTCCCTGTGCCGGTGTCGTATTCGTACTTCTCCTCATCGAACTCGGTGCCGATGAATCCCTTCAGCTCCTCGAGGCTCGCCGGATACCCGCCGTTGGCGGCGCGGTACTGCCGGATAGCTCTCTTCAATACGTCGAGGTTCGCGCTGGCGGCCGCATCCCTTGCATCATCGTACGAGTCGATGAGAGCGCCGCCGTATTCACGGGGCGGATTGGCCGGTTCGTTCTTGCAGGCCGTCAGAAGCGGAAGCAGCAGGACGAGGACTGATGTGAGGGCGATTTTTTTCATATCTCATATTGTATCATAAAATGTGGGGTGACGGTTTCCGCCCGGCTGGGCACGGGACCAGAAGGAGGAGGGTAAGGTAATGACACGAGCAGCCGCCAGAATCACAGCCATTGTCCTCGTCTTCTCACTGATTGTCTCCTGTGCGGTGAACCCGGTCACAGGCAAGCGCGAGTTGATGTTCGTCTCGGAGTCCCAGGAGGTCAGGATCGGGCGCGAGGCTGCACCGTCGCTCAACTGGACCTACGGCGGCGAGTTCCGGGACGACGAACTCAAGCAGTACCTCGAAGGGGTCGTCAAGCGGATATGGAAGGCCTCGGAGAGGCCGCACCTTCCACTCAGGTTCGCCGTCCAGAACACATCCCTGCCGAATGCGTTCGCACTTCCCGGGTACGTGGCGATCACGCGGGGACTGCTCGCCGAACTCGACAACGAGGCACAGTTCGCCGCGGTGATGGGGCACGAGGTGGGGCACGTGATGGCGCGGCATACCGCAAAGCGTATCACTCTCGGCACCCTGCAGAAGCTCGGACTCGTCGTCGGAGGGGTTGCACTCGCCGGAAAGAAGGACGCCGACATACTGCTCGCAATCGGGGCAATCGGCAGCAGCCTCCTGCTGCTCAAGTACAGCAGGGAGCAGGAACTCCAGGCGGACCGCCTCGGTGTCAAATACATGGCCGCACTCGGGTACGACCCATACGAGGCGATAAAGGCCCACGACAGGCTCAAGGCGGCGGTTGACGGTTACCTGAAGCGGCAGGGGAAGAAGGCCCGGGACGACAACCTCCTGAGCGCCATCCTCTCCACCCATCCGAGGGAAGAGGTCCGGAAGGAGGAGATGCTCGACATGATAAGGCGGCTCCCGCCTTACCGCCTCGAGGGCGACGGCCGCGGCCGCAGGAGATTCCAGGCCGCGGTCAAGCGGCTCCGGAGAGTGAACCGGGTCTATTTCGTGTACGACAGGGCCGTCTCGCTCTACAACAAGGACAGGCTCGCCGAGGCCGAGAGGACGCTCGGGAAGGCCTTGGCCATGAACCAGCGGCAGGCCCCCTTCTACAACCTCTACGGGATGATACGGCTGAAGGAGAAGAGATACACAGAGGCGGCAAGGTATTTCAAGGAGGCGCTCGACCGGGACGGCGGCTACCAGCCCGCTTTCTACGGCCTCGGGATGGCGGAGATGGGCCGCCGGCGCTATGCTTCGGCGGTTGAGCGCTTCAGGGAGAGCCTCAGGCTCTATCCGGAACACCCGGGCTCACATTTCGGCATCGGCAAGAGCTACTACCGTCTTGGAAGGTACGGAGAGGCCGTCCCCCACCTGGAGAGATTCGCCTCCCGGTCGCCGAAGCATCCGGAGGTGCACGGCCTCCTCGGCATCTGCTACGAGAGGACCGGGGATGTACGATCCGCAATAAGGGAGTACAGGCTGCAGGTGAAGGTGGCGCCTGATACGAGGCTCGGCAGGCTTGCAAGGGAGCGGCTGCAGGTGCTGAGCCCTCCCGAGGAGCCGACTGCATCGAAGGCGGAGTGACCCCGCCTCTGTCTCAGCCGGTTCTGCGGCCTCTGCACTCAAGTGGAGAGGGAGCCGGTGCGGGCATGTACTTTTTTATGCAAAAGGCCTTCTTTCATGATATCATGTAAAGCATGGATGTATGCGGAGCATGGTGTCAACATGATCCTTAGGATATCGTCGGGGTTGTAGCAACCTGTCCACAAAGCATCAATTCAGGGAGGTGTCTTATGGAAAGGGTGAGTATGCATGAGAGCATCGGGAGTCTTCATGAAAAGGTGAAGAGAGACGGCATGCCGACCGTCGCCGAGAGGTTCGACGCGCAGGAGAAGACGCGGTGTTCATACTGCACAAAGGGGGTGAGCTGCCAGCTCTGTTCGCAGGGGCCGTGCAGGATCACCAAGTTTGCCGACAGGGGAGTCTGCGGCATAGACGCAAACGGGATGGTCATGAGGAACCTCGTACACCTCAACCTGTTCGGGACTGCGGCATACACATACCACGCAAAGGAGACCCTCAAGACTCTCAGGGCTGCAGCCGCCGGCAAGACACCGTTTGGGATCAAGAACGAGCCGAGGCTGAGGGAGTTCGCGGCAACGCTCGGGCTCGACAACGGCGGAAGCACTCAGGAGTTGGCTGACAGGGTCGCCGACTTCCTCGTTGCAGAGCTCCACAGGGACTCGTCGGAGGAGTCGAGGCTCGTCGATATCCTTGCACCCGAGTCCAGGAAGAAGCTATGGAGGGAGCTCGGCGTATTCCCCGGAGGACCGCTTCACGAACTGCTCGACACAGAGACGAGGTGCATGACCAACATCGACTCAGACCATGTCTCGCTGGCGAAGATGGCACTCAGGATGGGCATATCCATGGCGTACTGCGCGCAGTTCGTTCTCGAGGCATGCCAGGACATCATCTTCGGCACACCGTCTCCGCATGAAACGAGTGTCGACGTGGGCATCATAGACAAGGACTATGTGAACATCCTCCCCAACGGCCACGAGCCGTTCGTGGGTGCTGCAATCATAGAGCTCGCCCACAGGCCCGAGGTACAGCAGATGGCCAAGGATGCCGGGGCCAAGGGCATAAGGGTCGTGGGCTCGATCGAGACCGGACAGGAGCTTCTCCAGCGATACCCCTCGGACGACGTATTCGTCGGTCTTACCGGCAACTGGCTCAACCAGGAGTTCGTGCTCGCGACCGGAGCGGTCGACCTCTTCGCAGTCGACATGAACTGCTCTGTGCCGACACTCGGGATATTCGCGGACAGGTACAACGCCACCGTGGCATCGGTGTCGAAGCTCGTCAGGATTCCGGGAGTCAACCTCAACTACGAATACGATCCGGAGAAGGTCGAAGGCCTCGCAATGGACCTGATAAAGGTGGCTGTGGAGAACTTCAAGAACAGAAAGGGCAAGGAGACGTTTATACCGGCCAACAAGCAGAAGGCGGTCGTGGGATTCTCGACAGAGGCGATTCTCGGGGCACTCGGCGGCACCCTCGACCCACTGCTCGATGTGATAAAGAAAGGCTCCATCAAGGGTGTGACTGCGCTCGTCAGCTGTTCGACCCTGACCAACGGCCCGCAGGACTCCCTGACCGTGGCGGTGGCAAAGGAGCTGATAAAGAGGGACATACTCGTGCTGAGTGCGGGCTGCGGCAACGCCGCGCTTCAGGTGGCGGGGCTTCAGACGGTCGAGGCCCAGGAGCTTGCCGGTGAAGGGCTCAAGGCGGTCTGCAAGACCCTCGGCATCCCCCCGGTGCTGAGCTTCGGCACGTGCACGGACACGGGCAGGATCGCCATGTTGGTGACCGCGGTGGCCGGGGCGCTCGGTGTAGACCCCTCGGAGCTCCCGGTGGCTGTCACGGCCCCTGAGTACATGGAGCAGAAGGCCACCATAGACGCCATATTCGCCGTGGCCTTCGGTCTCTACACCCATGTCTCCCCTGTACCGCCCGTGACCGGCGCGCCGGACGTGGTGAAGCTGCTCACAGAGGACATCGAGGGGATAACGGGCGGAAAGATCGCCGTTGGTGAAGACCCTGCGGCGATCGCCGGCGGGATCGAGGCCCACATAGCGAAGAAGAGGGCGGCGCTCGGGATATAAGCACGGCTCGAAGCGGCTGGGCGATGAGCAGCGGTGTGAGACCGGAGAAGCTCAAGGCACTCAAGGAGAGGATGGAGTCACTCGGTATACGCGAAGAGGACATCTCGGAGAAATTCGTGCGTTCCAGGGGCCACGGCGGCCAGAAGGTGAACAAGACATCCACCTGCGTATACCTCAAGCACATTCCCACGGGCATCGAGGTCAAGTGCCAGGAGAGCCGGTCCCAGCCGCTCAACCGCTTCCTTGCGAGGCGGCTGCTGGCGGATAAGATAGAGCAGAGACTGCTCGGCACCGAGAGCCCCGCCGAGAAGGAACGGCAGAGGATAAGGAGACAGAAGCTCCGAAGGAAGAGGAGGACGCGGCTCAAGGAGCGGCAGGCACGGCAGCAGTGAGGGCGTTCAGCGAGGCGAGTGCGCTCTTGACCGTGCCCTTGAGCTTCTGCGTCCCCTGGAGGGCCCCCATCTTGTACTTCACCGATATGTCGAGCATGGACATATCCGGGGCCTTGAGATTGAGCAGCACGGTGCCTGTCGCCCTCAGGTCCACGGGCCCCTTGACCGTCAGGTCCTTTATCAGGAGCCTCCCGTTGTCTATGTCGCCGTTGCCGCTGACCTCCTTGAGCACGATCCCGTTTCCTGCAGCAGGAACCTTGAGGTCCTTGACGAGCAGTTCTATCCGCCCGTCCTTTACCTGGTCACCGCCCACGAGCACGTGACCCTTGAGCGTGAGCGTGCCCTCGCCGAGGAGCCTGTTTCGAAACTTGTCGAGGTTGAATACGAGGTCGACGAGTCCCTCCTTCCTGAAGACCTGAACGCTCGCCCCTTCGGTCGTGACGCGGCCGAGGCTTCCGCGCAGGACGTACCCGAGCGGCGTGATCCTCAGGACTACCTCACCGAGTTTGAGGGCCTCGGAGCCCACGCCTACAGAGACGTCCGTGAAGACCGCCTTGAGGGCGGATGCGTCGGATATCTCGTAGCCAATGGGTACTCTTACCCGCCGTGTCAGGCCCTCCAGGGCCCTGGCATACAGGGTCTCGTAAGGCAGGAACAGGTACAAGCCCACCACGAACGAGACTGCAAATAGGAGTATCTTCTTCATCTCATCTTCTCGATCTGCATGTTCAAGTCGGCGTAGCCGGGATCGTCGAACCTCTTGGATATGGAGAACGCCCTCACCCGTACGTTCGAATATCCGCCCGCGACCTGGAGTACATCGACTATCTCCGTGAAGGTCAGTCCCTGATAGAGCACGCTCACTCCTTCGACGCTTCCAGGTATAGGCTTAATCGTTGCGATCCGGTCCGAGAGGTTCAGCCTGCTGCCAGAGCTCTGGACGAACGACAGCAGCCCCTCCTCAAGGCGTTCCGCCCCCCTGTTCCTGCTCGACAGGCCCTTGTACTCTTCGGCCATCGAGTATATCTTCTCGTACCGCTCCTTCAGGGCCTCCTTCTCCTCGATCAGCCGGCCCTCCCTGGCGGAGAAGAAGGCGAAAGTGGCGGCGAATACCGTCACGACCAGCAGTGCTGCAGCGGCCGTCTCCTTCATTGCTTGAACCTCGCGGTGATTATGAAATTCACGTCTTCCTGCTGAACCTTTGCAGACTCTATGACGAACTTCACCCTGAGAGCCCTCGACAGCTCTTCAGATGCCTTGTCAAGGGCCTGAAGGCTCTTAATGGTCCCCTTTATCCTGATCAGTTCCTGGTTGACCGTAAGGTCCTCAACGGATGCATCGCCGCCGAACGAAGTGCTCATGGCTGAAAGTATCCTGAGCGGCTCTATGCCGGCGGCCCCCTGCTTCTTGATCTGGCTTATCCTGTAGAGGAGCATGCCGTAGGGGTCGGGGTTGTCGGCTATCTTCATGGAGTCGTATATGCCGTTGATCGCCCCTTCGTAGGCCTTGAGGTCCTCCTTCAGGGGGATGGTCCTGAGAAAGAGGGCGACGGCGAACACCAGGTAGAGCGCCCCCCAGAATATCAGGTCCTTCTTCATTGCGGCAATCGAGAATCCCTCCCGCCGGCCCGAGAGCTTCAGGTCGAGTTCCTTGGTCCTGCCTGAGGCCGCGAGCCTGCCGATCCAGTCGGTCACCTGCTCCCTCTGCGCCGCCGAGATGTCGATATCCCTCAGGCCCTCCATCCCTGGGTATCCCTCCACATCACCGGTGAAGTGGAGGAACCCGCCGTCGCGCCTGAGCAGTGTGGTGGTCCCCGTCCTGAGCACGAAGTCTCCCTCCTCTGCCAGCAGTGCGGCCACGCACGTGGTGGTGACGATGGATGCCGAGCTGAAGAGCTCGGGATACCGCTCCATGAGCCCCTCCAGTTCCTCGGTGTATACGAAGGCCGTGACAGG
This sequence comes from Nitrospirota bacterium, assembly GCA_011051565.1. Lineage (GTDB taxonomy): Bacteria > Nitrospirota > Thermodesulfovibrionia > Thermodesulfovibrionales > JdFR-85 > BMS3Bbin07. Next base: position 17,025 of record DRKX01000059.1, read on the forward strand.
CGAGGTCTTCAGGAACCCGAACCTATCCTGCACAACCCCTTCGGGGAAGATGCCCGCGAGATGTAGCCTCACCATCTCTCTCAGGCTGGCGCTCTTCACTGGCCTTATGTCAGTGGAGACGAGGCTCACGAACTCGTCCGGTATCACGAGCACGTCTCCCTTGTTTGGAGGGAGTTCCCCCTGTAGGGGAAACTCCTCCTCTCTGCAGCCCGCACCGCCGCACGAGCAGCTCACAAGCCGGTCCCTATAGAGAAATATTATCCTGCCCAGCGGCATAGAACTCCTCTGCATCCTCGAAGTACTTGAGTATTTTAATCTTTCCGGACTCTTTTTTAACAACGGCACCCGCCCTCGTCCGCGTGCCCCCCACGTCAGCCTCCGTGAATATGTAGAAGAGGGAGCTGGTTACGGTTATGTATGGTTGAACGGCGAGGTAGACGTCGTCCGTCATTCCCGGGACCTTCCTTATCTGTGATATATCCTTGAAGGGCTTCGACTCCCTGTACCTGACGATCGCCTCTGCAAGGGGCTCGATCTCGGGCAGAAACGCCCCCATCACTGACTCACCGGCGAAGTTGATGTTTATCTTCCCCTGCGTGTCCTCGACCGTGAAGAGGCCGAGCAGGTCCCTCGGAAGGGTCGAGAACCCGGGGAGGAGCCTCAGCTCGCCGAGGCTGTACGGCCTGAGATTGCGGATGGACTCCACGTCGGGCGGCTCGGGCACGTCGGCGAACAGCCTCTCAAGGGCGTCCTCGGTCCTCTGCCTGAGCTTTTCATCCCTTGAAGAGACACCGGTTATGGGGATCCTGCTGTTCAGGGGGATGACGGCTGCGCTTACGTAGCCCTCGGGCGTGGGGATCGTGGGCAGCGAGGCCCAGAGGTCGTCAGATGAATCATAGGTGTCCTTGTCCTCCTGCAGGAGCCGGGCCACACCCTTTATCACGGAGTTGCAGTAGATGTACCCCTGCTGGAGCTTCTGGGCCGACGCCACCTCGTCGTACTGGGCCACGACGCTCTCGTTCTTGAGAAGTACAAGGGAGAGGGAGGCGGCTACGACTATGAGGACCGCTATGAGGACAGAGCCCCTCGTGCCCGATGCAGGGTGTGTTTTCAGAGCAGCCTGCCTCCCGTGACGGTCCACTTCCTGCCTCCGTATACGTATTCCATCCTGATCACATCCTCGCCCGTGGCCTGCTCGGTCCAGCCCTCTTCAGTGCGCGTGAGGAACCTCAGTTCCCCGACCTTTTCGAGAAGCCTTATCCTAAGGTTGATCCCCCTCTTCTCCTCGGACTCCTCCCTGTAGAGGTACCTCTCTCCGTCGACCTTGTCGACGAAATAGGTCACCTCTACGGGAAAGGACGAGTTGGAGTAGAGCGAGTGCGTCGACTTGAAGCTTATCTCGGTACCGAATATGGTGCTCTGCATCGTCGGGACCCCTATCATCGTCCTCAGGTCCGCCTGAAACAGGTTGCTCAGCCTCACGTAACTCATCACCCCGCTGAGCCGCTCGTCGAGGGCCCTGTCGGTGGAGAACACGGTGTTCATGGACGAGTAGAGTCCGGCGAGGACGAGCGCGCTCAGGGCAAGCGCAACGAGCACCTCGAGCAGTGTAAGTCCCCTATCTGTAGAAACTGTAGACAATCTCCGCCTCTCCCTTTTTCAGCCTGAGGATGTACTCCTTTATGTATGAGAGCCCGAGGGCGCTCTCTGTGACCTCGTACTTTATCCCCTCGTATCCCTTCAGGTCGACGAACCCGGGTGTGGGCTCTATGTCCGGCTCGGTATACAGGGTATAGAAGATGTCGCTTCCAGCCTCGAGCAGTTCGATCTTCCTGAGGGTGTAGCCGGTCGTGTCTATGTTCGACCTGAGGAGCGTGTATATGCCCGACAGCGAGATCGCGAGCACGGCCAGGGCGATCAGCACCTCGAGCAGGGTAAATCCCCTCTGCCTCATCCCCTTGCCTCCACCTCTGCAAGGAGCGGCCGGCTGACGAGCCTGCTGTTGTCCGAGAGCCTCAGCTCGAAGTAATCGATTATGCCCGCCGGGTACGCCCTTACGGTGACCGCGAGGTCGTCGGTCCGGTCGTCGTTGACGAGGGCGTCCATCACCGTGAGGCCGCCGGGGAGCCTGTACTCCTCGTCTTCCATGCGGAAGCTCCCGCTGCCCATGATAAAGGTGATCTCGACGGCCCTGCCTGACTCCCGCGCCCTCTGCAGTGCCTTTGCAATCACGGAGTCCACCTCCTTCTCAACGGGTGGCACCGGTTCGAGAATACGAGGGGCGAGGCGGGGCATCAGCACGAAGAGACCCACCGAGAGTATGACCATCACGACGAGGATCTCTATGAAGGTGAAGCCCTGCCTGCCCACTACTTGATCTCCCAGCTCCTTATGTCGGCGTTGACACCGTCGCCGCCTTCCCTGCCGTCGGCGCCGAAGCTGATTATCTCGTATTCCCTGTCACCCTCACCAGGGCTCCTGTAGATGTACTTGTTGCCCCAGGGATCGAGCGGCGCCGATTCATCGTCGAGGTAGCCTCCATCACGGTAGTGCCTCGGTATGGGCTCTATGTCGGGCTTCTTCACGAGCGCCATGAGACCCTGCTCCGTGGTCGGGTAGACGCCGTTGTCTATCTTGTAGAGCTTCAGGGCCGACTCTATGGCCCTTATGTCGTTCTTCGCCTTTACAATCCTCGCCTCGTCAGGCCTGTTGAGGATCTTCGGCATCAGGAACGTGGCCAGAATCCCGAGTATGACCAGCACCACCATGAGCTCTATCAGGGTGAACCCTGACTCCCTATCCGTGTATCTCATACACACCTCCTTGTTTTGGGTTTGTTCTGTACGGTTCAAAAAAGCCCTATGCACGTCACCCGCCCCGTGATCCACGCGTGTGTGCTCACTTCACCAACTGATTCATCTCGAACAGGGGGGTCATGATGGATACAACTATGAAGCCGACCACAAGCCCGAGTATCAGTATGAAGACAGGCTCGGCAAGGGACGTGAGCCTCCCCATGATCTTCTCGACGTCCTTCCTGTAATAATAGGACATCCTTTCGAGAAAGCCGGCGAGTTCACCGGTCTTCTCGCCGGTCAGCACGGCCGCCATCAGCATCTCGTCAAAGACCGGCGAGTCCTTGAGCCCCTCCGACAGGGGTCTGCCCTTCTCGACCTCGAGGGCGAGCCTCTGCATCTCCTCCCTTATCATCAGGTTGCTCACCACACCCCTGCAGCCGTTGAGTGCGGCCACGAGCGGGATGCCCTCCCTGAGCTGGAAGGCGAGGAGCTCGGTGATCCTCGCCATTACGGCCTTCCGGAACACCTCCTTGCCGATCAGCAGGGAGTCTATCCTCTTCCTGAGCGGCGGGGAGTTCCTGTACATCCTGACGCCGGCCACCACCGCCACGCCGGCGAGTATGCTCAGCAAGAGCCCGTAGCTCCTCAGGAACGAGCCGACGGCTATCAGCACCGAGGTCGACACGGGCAGGTCTATCTTCACGGACTGGAAAATCTTCTCCATCTTCGGAACCACGTAACCGAGAAGAAACCCTACCACGGCGCTGCCTATCATGCCGACCACGAGGGGATAGGTGAGGGCGCTCTTTATCTTTCCCTCCCGCTCCTTCTTTCTCTCTTCATATTCTGCAATATTCAGCAGGACGTCCGCCAGCCCGCCGGTCGCCTCCGCTATCCTCACCATGTTGACGTACACCTCGGGAAAGACGCGCTGGTAGCGCCCGAGTGCGTCCGAAAACCTCTTCCCCTCTGACACGTGTTTCTTTATGTCGCTTAGGACGTGGGAGAGACCCTTCTGCTCCCTGTGTCTCATCGTTATGTCGAGCGACTTTATCAGCGGCAGGCCGCTCTTGAGCATGATCCCAATCTGGAAGAAGAGCTGGCCCGGGTCCTTCCTCCTGAGCGGCCACCTCCGCTTCTTCTCGCCCACCTCCTCAATGAGGTAGGGCAGGACCGTCTCTTCCCGGAGGCTCTTCATGGCCATGGCCCTGGTGGGGGCCTCCACGACACCGTCGACCTCCTTACCCGAAGGATCGTATCCCTTGTACCTGTATATCGCCATCGGCTCTCCCGGCCATCTACTGCGTGGTTACGGTGATGACCTCCTCAGGCGTCGTGACACCGCCGCGGATCAGCTCGACCCCCTTGGCGAACATCGTCTGCATGCCCTGCTTTACGGCGAGCGTCTTGATCTCCGTGGAGCTGGCCTTCCGCATGATGAGCTTCCTTATCTCGTCGTCGAGATCGAGAAACTCGTAGATGCCGATCCTCCCCTTGTACCCGGTGCCGAAGCACTTCTCACACCCCCTGCCCCTGAAGCACCTCTCGAGCTCGAACCCCTTCGCGAGGAATATTTCCCTGATCTCGTCCTCGACCTCGACCTCCTCCCTGCAGTCAGGGCATATCTTCCTGACGAGCCTCTGTCCGATGACGAGGAGGAGGCTGCTCGATAGGAGGAAGGGCTCTATGTTCATCTCCACGAGCCGCGCAACAGCCGTGGGCGCATCACTCGTGTGGAGGGTGGTGAGCACGAGGTGCCCTGTGAGTGATGCCTGGATGGCTGCCTCGGCCGTCTCCTCGTCCCTGATCTCTCCTACGAGTATCACGTCGGGGTCCTGCCTGAGGAATGTCCTGATCGCCCTGGCGAAGGTCACGCCGGTGGCGGGGTTGACCTGTACCTGGGCGATCCCGTCTATCCTGTATTCAACGGGGTCTTCGATCGTCACTATGTTTACCGCCTCGTTCTGTATCTCGAGGATCGAGGCATAGAGCGTGCTCGTCTTGCCGCTGCCTGTCGGGCCTGTGACCATGATTATCCCGTTCGGAGACCTGAGGAGCCTCTTCAGCAGCTTCACCTGCCGGTCGTCGAGCCCGAGTATGTCGAGCTTGAGCGCCGTCTCCGACCTGCTGAGCAGCCTCAGGACCGCCTTCTCGCCCTTGGCGGTCGGGATGGTCGAGACCCTTATGTCTATAGTCTTGGTGCCGAACTGGATGTTTATCCTCCCGTCCTGGGGCCTGCGCGTCTCGGCCACGTCCATGTCGGCCATCACCTTTACGCGAGCTATCATGGGCTCGAGGAGCCCCTTGTCGAGTGTCTTCACGGTCTTCAGCCTGCCGTCCACCCTGAACCTGACGATGAGGTTCGCCTCGCGGCCCTCGATGTGTATGTCGCTGGCGCCGAGCCTGATCGCACTCATGATGGTCTGGTTGACGAGCTTCACCACCGGAGCGTCGTCATGCACGCCGCTCAGTATGTCGTACTCGTCCGAGGAGATGCTCTCTCCCTCGTGGTTCAGTTCCACGTCCTCTTCCAAGATGAACGAGAGCTTCTCCGCTATCTCGAGGAGCGTCTTCTGCGGAACGAACTTGAAGCTCCCTGAAGACTTGCAGGCGGTGGAGACGAACGAGGCCTTCCTGATGCCGTCCTCAGAGCTCACGAGGAAGGTGAGCCTCCCGTCGGCGGCCTCGACCGGCAGGAAGTCCGAGCGGTCCGGAAACTTCAAGTAGAGGTCGATGACCTCTCTGGGCAGACTCTCGAGGTCAGGTGAAAAGCCGTTCATTCTTCCTCTCCGGCTCCTGTGCCGGCCGGTTCCCCGCTGGCCGCGGGAAGGAGCGCCCTCCCGGCCTCTTCGCTCCTTGCATCGTCCTTCAACGCGCCGCTCTCTCTAAGGAGCTCCTGCCTCGACCTCGTGAGGTCTTCCATGTCCTGCCTCGTCTTTATGATCGTCGTCGTGATGAAGACCATCATGTTCGTCTTCTCCCTCGACGTATCCCTCGAACGGAAGAGCCAGCCCAGCAGCGGTATCCTCGACAGGAGCGGCACCCTCGTCTCAGACATGCCCAGGTCGTCCTTGATGAGGCCGCTTATCACCACGGTCGTATTGTTGTTCAGCTTTATCGTGGTCTTGGTGCTCCTTGTGAGGGTGATAGGGGCAGACGCCACGCCCACGGCCGTGGACACCACCTTCTTGACCTCCTGCTGCACGTTCAGCAGTATCGTGTCCTCGTCGATCACATGGGGAAGTATCTTCAGCTTGATGCCGACGTCCCTGTAGTCGAACGTCTGGATCGGGTTGTTGTTGGCGTCGAACTTCTCGCTTATCAGGAATGGCCGGTTCTCTCCAACGAAGACCTCGGCCTCCTCGTTGTCGAGCGTCAGGAGCTGGGGTTTCGAGAGTATGTTGATCCCAGACTCCGTCTTTATCGCGTTCACGAGCGCGCTGAGCGTGGGGAACTTCACGCCCTCGTAGGTTATGACATTGCCGAGTATGCCGAGGCCGAAACCTCCTGGAAGGGCACCGAGGTTGGGCGGATTACCCTCGAGCACCGGGCTCTGCAGATCTATGACGTCCTTTGACTCGAGGAACGTGCCGGTGCCGACGAAGTTGTTGTTCCCTGCGCCGGCAAGCCACTCCACGCCGAACTTGGCCCCGTCCTCGAGCGTCGCCTCCAGGATCAGGGCCTCGACGAATATCTGGTCCCTCGGCACGTCCAACTTCTCGATCAGCGATTCGATCTGCGCGTAGAGCTCGGGGTCTCCGATGACCGATATGGTGTTGGTGGCCTTGTCCGCCGCCACCTTCATGACGGAGCGGCCCTTCTGTTGCTGAGGAGGGGGCTTGGTCTTGTCCTTGCGGATCTTCACGTCCGAGAGTATCTTGTTGAGCACCTTCTCGACGTCCTCGGCCATGGCGTACTTCAGCTTGAAGACTCTGGGGGTCGTGGCCGTCTCCTTCATCACGTCGGTGTTGGCAATGATCCGCTTTATCACGGCCATGTCATCCGGCAGGGCGGCCACTATGATCGAGTTCGAAGTCCTGTCCGCCATGAAGACCGGCTTCACGCGTATGTAGGAGGACTTGCCGAGCTCTGTGAAGAACGTCTTGATCGTCTTTGCGAACTCGCTGGCATAGGTGTTCTTCAGTGGGATTATCTCTATGCTGACCCCGCTTCCCATGGCGCTGATGGTCTTGATCATGCCGGCCATCCGCTCGACATTGGCGCTGTTGTCCTTAACCACGAGGGCGTTCAGCGTCGGGATGGTCTCTACCCGGCCGTAGTCCGACTTGGTGAGGTTCAGGAATTTCGAGAGGAGCTTTGCGTCTATGTTTTCTATCTGGAAGACCCTCACGACCAGGTTCTCTTCATCACGTCCCTTCTCGGCCGGTTCCTCCTCGACAGAGTAGGGCATCTTCGCCACCTTGGTCCTCCTGACTATGTACAGCACGTCGTCCTCCCTGACGGCCTCGAGATTGTTCATGCCCAGCACCGTCTGCAGTACGCTCATCATGTCGGACCTGGAGAACTCCCTCCTCGCCTTCAAGGTAACGGTCCCCTTGAGGTCCCGCGGGTCATAGAGGATGTTCGATTCCGTGTACTCCGCGACGAAGTCGACGAAGTCCTGCAGGGAGACCTCCTGGAAGTTCATCCCGGTCTCCGCCCCTGTCCGGGAGGCGGGCAGAACGAGGAGACAGAAAACGAGAAGAAAAAGGCTTTTCATCCTGGGACTCAGAAGTTTATTCATTTATGACTCTCCTTGAAAGATAAGTCGCTGTTACAGATTCCGGACCGCATACGCGCTCATTCCTCTATCTCGATGAAGAGTGACTTCTTCTCTCCCTTTCTCACCAGGTCTATGTTGACAGCGGTGATGTCCTGTATCTTCGACAGCAGCTCCATCGCCTTCTGGGGGGAACTGACGTCCTCACCGTTTATCCTCTTCAGTATGTCGCCGCGCCTGAGGCCGAGCTTGTAAAGGAACGAATCCTTCCTCAGCATGCTCAGCTGGTAACCGACGAACTCGTCCTTCTTGTAGTACGGGGCTATACGCACGGTGGTGAGAAGCTTGTTCAGGTTCTGGGCAAGAGAGAGGGCCTCCTTCCTCTTGATCGTGATCTTGTCCGCCTGCGCATCGGCCTGCACGCCCGGCGCCTCGGGCCTCACGCGCGGGACCTCTGCCCTCGCCGTCAGCCGCTCGGTACTCACCGGCCTTCTCTTCCCGGTCTCCGGAAACCTGAGCGTGACCCTCTTGCCGTTGCGCTCGAACACGGCTGAGTTCAGGGATACCTTTTCGAGCGTGTACTCACCGAGGGACTCGCCGGCAGAGACGACCTTCAACTCCTTGTCTTTCTTGAGCAGGGCCATCTCGGCCTTTCCGACCACGGTACCGATGAGCTGGTACTTCCTGATGCCGTCTCCGCCGGCTGCCGGGGCCTTCCCCTCCGCTGCAGCAGCCGCGGCCCCCGGCTCTTCGTACTTGAGCCCGAAAATGTTCCTCTTCAGTATCTGGCTGGTCGATGGTACAGCGGTTAGTTGAGGGCCCTGCCTCGTCTCGCCCCGCCTTACCGGAGCGACGGTGCTTTTGTGGTAGTAGACGTTTATTGCAGAGGCTGAGAGATAGGCCAGCAAGAGACCGCTCACAACTGGGTACAGAACCGTCCTGAAATTACTTCCCCTTGAAGAAAACATTTTTTGTAACTGTTTCATTCAATTATACCTGAAATGAGCGGTTTTTGTCCCTTCCGCTTATCACCGCACCCTCCCGGCAGGAACGTCTGGCAGTGAAGACCCGCCCCGGCTGAGGAGACGGCGGAGCGGCTCCATGTACAAAGGGGCGTCAGGGACCCGGCAACGACAACTAATTATATCATAAATACTCGGCCGACCGGTCACATCCCCCTCCCTCTGCATAAAGCATGGAGAGACAATGCCCGAGTCCTGGAGGCGCTTGAGGGGAGCTTCCACAGAGACAAGCCTTTCTCAAGGCAGGGTTCGAGGGTCGCAGACACGCAGTGCGTGCTTTCACACGTGAACAAGGACGTTGCAGCGGCCTCTCTCCCATCCCGCCATGCACAAGTTCCTGTGAGGAACCC
>DRKX01000060.1 GCA_011051565.1 Nitrospirota bacterium
CTGAAGCTTTTCAGGAAGGCGGGCTATCACGTCACCGTCTCACACCGATCCTACTATCCGGCCATAGACGACCCCGAGATACAGCCCATGCTGATAAGGGCGCAGGAGATGGCAAGGTATGTGGACTACGGTATCCTCGACTGCGGCCTCACCGGATACGACTGGATACTCGAGCAGAACGCCGACGTTAAGGAGATAGCAGAACTCAACTATGCCAAGGAGGGCCTGAGGCCCGTGAAATGGGTCGTTGCCGTGCCCGCGGATTCCGGCATAAGGACCATCGAGGACCTCAACGGCAAGAGGATAGCAACCGAGCTGGTCTCCTACACCAAGCGCTATCTCAAGTCTAAAGGGATAAGGGCGACCGTGGACTTCTCCTGGGGCGCCACAGAGGTGAAGCCGCCTCACCTCGCAGATGCAATAGTCGAACTCACCGAGACCGGCACCTCTCTGAAGGCCAACAACCTGAGGGTGGTCGAGACCATACTCGTATCGAGCACCCGGTTCATATCCAACAGGAAGGCCTGGAAGGATAAGTGGAAGAGAGAGAAGATGGAGAACCTCGTGATGCTCCTCAGGGGGGCGCTCGAGGCCGAAGAGCGTGTGGGACTGAAGATGAACCTCCCGGAGAAGTCGCTCAAGAAGGTGCTCTCCCTCCTGCCCGCAATGCACTCACCAACCATATCGGTCCTGACGGCCGAGGACTGGTACGACATCGACGTGGTCATAGAAGAGAGACTCCTCAGGGACCTCATACCCAAGCTGAAGAGCGCAGGAGCCACAGGGATAGTCGAATACCAGCTGAACAAGGTCATCCCCTGAGCGCTCCGCCCTTTCCCGAAAGACGGATCCCGGCGCCTGAAGACATCCATACCCTCCCCTGAAGACACCGGATGTGAATTTTACCTTTACTTGCCCACCGGATAATGTAAAAATGTAGTCAGAGCCGGATAAGCAACCGGTCCGAACCCGGCTCATTCGGCTCTGTCCGGCGGGCGGATGTCTGGTAGGTAGAAGGGGGAGGGAATACGGCTGGTAGGTTCAAGGCGGGAGTCTGGTAGGTTGTATCGAGCGGGTAAGGGTCTGGTAGGCATATTCAGACCGCTCCACGGCTGCCTGCAACAACAAGGGGGCGTGCTGCAGGCAGGCGATTTCGCAGATCGAAGTCCGGTACCCGAAACACTCTGAGGTTAGACACCTCCCCCTCCCCCAACAGCAGGGCTCCTTCCTGAATGCGGAAGCCGGCAGCCTCTCGAGCATCCCCTCTCATGTGCCCCTCACTCCGGCCCCCGACACCCCCTGAACGGATTCCTCGACCGTCACTCTTAGGGATCGGCCCGGCCGTCTCTTTTTTATGATCCAATTCCTCCCTATTTGATATAATATCCTTCAGGCCTCCGGGGGGTCATAAAAAAACCCGGAGGGACGACAGGAGAATCCAGGAGGCGGTTTTGGGACTATTCGACAAGCTGAAGGAGGGTTTGAGCAAGACGAGGAACGGTTTCCTCGGGAAGGTCGAGCAGGTCTTCCAGGGAAAGAAGATCGACGATACGACGATCGACGAGTTCGAGGAGGTCCTCATAACATCGGATATAGGCGCTCAGGCGACCATGGAGATAATCGACGACCTGAGGGAGGAGGTCAGAAGCGGCAGGATAAAGGACTACAGCGGCGTCAAGGAGTTCCTGAAGAGGGAGATGCTGGAGATACTGGGGCTTCCCCAGCCGTTCGTCCTCTATCAGGAGAGGCCCTTCGTGGTCCTCTGCGTCGGGGTCAACGGAGTGGGCAAGACCACCACCATCGGCAAGCTTGCAAGCAGGCTCTACGCCGAGGGACACAGCGTCATAATTGCCGCATCCGATACATTCAGGGCCGCCGCCATCGAGCAGCTCGAGGTATGGGCTGAGAGGTCGGGAGCCCAGCTGGTGAAGCACCAGAGCGGGTCCGACCCGGCAGCCGTGGCCTATGATGCGGTCGTCGCGGCAAAGGCACGCGGCGTGGATGCCGTGATAGTGGATACAGCCGGACGCCTCCATACGAAGACGCCCCTTATGGAGGAGCTCAAGAAGGTCAAGAGAGTGATAAACAGGGCCATGCCCGGCGCCCCTCACGAGACCCTCCTCGTGGTCGACGCCACGACCGGCCAGAACGCCCTGAGGCAGGCGAGGATGTTTCACGAGGCCATCGGCGTTACAGGCATAGCCCTCACGAAGCTCGACGGCACAGCCAGGGGGGGCATCGTCTTCGCCATCAAGAAGGAGCTGAACATACCCGTCAGGCTCATAGGCGTCGGCGAGAAGATCGAAGACCTCAGGAACTTCATCCCTGAGGAGTTCGTCACAGCACTCCTCGAGGATTAGGAGATGCGGCACACAGTTATGCAGCCGGGCCGCCGCATGACCGACAGGCCATGAAGAAGAGACTCTTGATCCCCTCTGCCATCCTCTCCGCTGCAGTGCTCCTCTATGCGGTCTTCCACTACATGGGCCGGCCCGAGGACAATTACCTGACCGTGAGCGGGAGGGTCGAGGCGAGCGAGATAGAACTCGCAGCACGGATTCCCGGCACCCTGAAGAGCGTCCTCGTGGAGGACGGCTCGCCGGTCAGGGCAGGGGAGATCGTCGCCGTGCTCGATGATGCGGAACTCCGGTCGAGGCGCATGGAGCTCGTCAGGAGGAGAGAGGAACTCGCCGAGAGGATAAAGGCCGCGGAGTTCGACCTCAAGTACACGGAGACAACCGTCAAACACACGATTGACGAAGCCGGCAGGTCCCTCTCGATCGCCAGGGCAAGGCTCAAGCAGGCGAAGGAACGGTTGGAGAAGGCCGCGAAGGACTTCAGGAGGTATACGGCTCTCTGGGAGAAGGGCGTGATTCCCGAGGAGCGCTACGAAGAGACGAGGCTCGCCTACAGGCTCTCGGAAGAGGCGGCACGTACTGCTGAGAAAGAGGTCGAGCTGGCGGAGATATCGCTCCTCAAGGCAAAGGCATCGAGGGACCTCGTCAAGGCAAAGCAGAGAGAGCTCCTTGCGCTCAGGAAGTCGTATCAGGGCCTGAAAGAGAGGCTGAAGCAGGTGGAGATAAACCTCGGGTATACGAGGATACCAGCCCCCGTGGACGGCGTCATTCTCAGGAGGGTCGCCGAACCCGGAGAGATACTGCCGCAGGGCGGTATCGCCGCTGTAATGATCGACCCCGCCTCACTGCACGTAAAGACCTTCGTGCCTGAGAAGTACATCGGAAGGATCCGCCTCGGCATGGAGGCCGAGGTCCTGAGCGACGCCTACCCCGACTCTCCCTTCACGGGCCGCATCTGCTACATCTCGGACAGGGCCGAGTTCACACCAAAGGAGGTCCAGTCCTACGAGGAGAGGGTGAAGCAGGTGTTCGCCGTCAAGGTCTGCTTCCCCGAGGCGGCCGGAGAGGGAAAGAGGCCCTACAGGGACGTCCTCAAAAAGGGCATGCCCGTGGATGTGAGGATCGAGACAGCAGAGGGATGACAGCCCCGGTAATATCTCTCAGAGGCGTGTCGAGGAGGTTCAGAAGGGTCCGCGCACTCGACGGCGTCGACCTCGATGTCTTTCCCGCTGAGATCACCGGCATCATAGGCCCGGACGGCTCGGGCAAGAGCACTCTGCTCAAGATATGCTCGGGCATACTCGGCTTCGAGGGCAGCGCCCTGTTCATGGGTAGAGACCTCAGGAAGCACCCGGAATCCGTAAAGGGGCTCCTCAGCTTCATGCCGCAGGGCATAGGCCAGAACCTCTACATGGACCTCTCTGTCGAGGAGAACATCGACTTCTTTGCAGCCCTCAAGGACGTCCCTTCGGAGAGGAGGGACGGACTGAAGCAGAGGCTCCTTGAGGCCACGGGATTGCTCCCCTTCAGGCAGAGGCACGCAAGACACCTCTCGGGCGGGATGAAGCAGAAGCTCGGCATCTGCTGCTCCCTCGTATCCGAACCCGGTGTCCTCCTGCTCGATGAACCCTCTACAGGCATTGATCCGCTGTCGAGGAGGCAGATGTGGGAACTCCTGCACGGGTTCGTCACCGGGACCAGCACCACGATCATACTCGGCACCTCTTACATGGACGAGGCCGAGAGGTGCCATTCCCTCACCTTTCTGGATGAAGGAGAGGTCGTCTTCTCCGGGCCGCCGGAGGACCTGATGGAGGATGAAAAGACTCTCGAGGAGGCCTTCTTCGAGATACTGCTCGGCAGGAAGGGAGAGATGCCGGCACCGGAGATTCCCTTCAGGGCGGAGGCATTCACAGGCGACACTGCAGCCGTCAGGATCGAAGGTGTGAGCAAGTACTTCGACTCCTTCACGGCCCTCGACGGGATCGACATGACGATCGGGCAGGGAGAGGTCTTCGGGCTCCTGGGGCCGAACGGTGCAGGCAAGACCACGCTCATAAAGTGCATGACCGGACTCCTGAGGCCCGACAAGGGGGAAATAAGGGTCTCGGGACTCAAACCCGAGAGCCCTGAACTGAAGTCGAGGATAGGATACATGTCACAGGTGTTCTCCCTCTACGGCGACCTCACCGTCAGTGAGAACATAGGGATATACGGCGCACTCTACGGCATAAGGGGAGAGGCCCTCAGGGAGAGGACGCAGTGGGTGATCGAGGTCGCCGGCCTGAGGGGTATGGAAGGCACTGTCGTGAAGAGGCTGCCGCTCGGCATAAAGCAGAGGCTCGCCCTCGGGTGCGCGACGATGAACCTCCCATCCATACTCTTTCTCGACGAGCCCACCTCAGGTGTAGACCCCGTGGCCCGTAGGTCCTTCTGGCGCTTCATCAGGGGGCTTTCCGAGAGACTCGGCATCACCGTGATCGTCACCACGCACAACCTCGTGGAGGCCGACTTCTGCGACCGTATCGCGATAATGAACGAGGCGAGGGTCATAGCCCTCGACACCCCCGAGGAGTTGAGAAGGGTCTTCGTGAAGGAACAGGGTGACGTCTACGAGGTCTATCCGGAGGGAGGCATCGACACGGACGTCTTTGCATCTGAGGGCGTATCGGCGACATCATTCGGAAGGCGCTGTCACGTCTGGAAGAGAGGGCTCAGAGAGGACACCCTGAGACGGCTCCTCGACGAACACCGCGTGCGTTACCGCCATCTACGCAGGATAAAGCCGCCGATGGAGGACGTCTTCATCTATTTCCTGAAGCATAGGTGATGTGCATTGCGTGCGCGCGGGCTGAACGCTCTGTTCGTCCTTGCACGCGGATGAACGGGTCCGGGAGGAGGACATGAAGAAGGTATTGGCCATAGCAGCCAAGGAGGTGAGGGAGATATGGAGGGTGAGGCTCTTTCTCGTCCTCGCATTCGGCGTGCCGTTCGTGATGTTCATAGTCTTCGGCTACGGCATAAGCCTCGACGTCGAACACATGCCCTTCGCCTACATCGACCGGGACCACAGTCAGTTGAGCGCCAGGCTCCTGGAGAAGTTCAAGGGCAGGTACTTCGAACTGAGGGAGGAGCTGTTTGACCCTGCAGAGGCGGACCGCCTCCTCGCCAACGGCACCCTGCGCGCCGTTCTGGTAATACCGCCGGATTTCTCCACGCGGATTTACAGGGGTGGAACTCCAGAAGTCCAGTTCCTGATCGACGGCGGGTATCCGTACAGGGCCCTTACCGTCAAGGGATATGCCGAGGCCGCAGTGGCCGCCTTCAACAGGGAGATCGTGGGGGAAAGGCTGGCGAGGGCCGGATATTCCGGACAGCCCCTCCAGCCGGTAAGGGCCGAGACGCGGTACTTCTTCAACGAATCACTGCAGAGCAGCTATGCCCTCATACCCGGACTCATAGCCATCGTGCTCCTGATGAACCCGGCCGTACTGACCGCCCTCGCCATAACGAGGGAGAAGGAGTTCGGGACCATCTACAACATATACTCCTCTCCGGTAAAGAAATGGGAGTTCCTGACCGGAAAGATCATACCCTACCTCGTCATCTCGGCCATCAACTTCACGGTGATCATTGCCACCGTGAAGTTCCTGTTTCACGTGCCGATGAAGGGACACGTCGTCAACCTGATCCCGGGCGCGTTCCTCTACGTGCTGATCAACGTATCGATCGGCCTGCTCGTATCTGCGGTGACGAGGACCATGGTGTCGGCCCAGATCGTCACGATCATCGTGACCGTAATCCCCGCCTTTCTCTACTCGGGCCTCCTGATCCCGGTGGCAAACCTCGAAGGAGAGGCAAAGGTGGTGGCACACCTCTATCCCACCATGCACTTCATGAAGATAGTCCACGGCGTCTACCTCAAGAACCTCCCCCTCTCGGCCCTGCTGCCCCAGATGCTGATCATGACGCTCTACTTCGCACTCCTCTTCACACTCGGCGTCATGGTCTTCAGAAAGCGCGAGGGGTAGGCGACTCCGGAGAGCACCCGAATGCCAAGCACAGGATGACCAAGCGCGGCCTTGTTTACTGGATACCCCGGGCTTTCCTCTTCGCGGCAGCCCGAACATCGCCCGCTGGGAATCAGTGTGTTCAGTCGGCTCCCTTTGCAATCTTTTTCATGGTCTCTCTGCTTTCACCCAGCGTACATATCGCATCACAGTATTCCCGCAGGTCTGAAAACAGGATGTACTGTATCTTGATGTCGTTGCCTTTTACAGCAGGCCTGCTCAACTGCAGAATCACCTCTCTCTCGCGGTCGTCAGGGATTATCAGAAAGAGGGCCGCCGGGTCTCGAGGAAAGAGTTCTGTTCAGTAATGCATGTCAACACAAACTCCAGGGAAGACCCCTTGTAATCATTACCGAACCTCGATTCCTTGATGTCTTTGATCACGTTCTGGACACCGCGGCGGATCGAACGGAATGCCTTCAATCGCTCTTCATTGTTTATGAATACCGACTCTTCGTCAGACTTATACTTGTCGATGACCGTCCGCAATCCTTGAATCATTGTTGTTCCCTCAACCCTCCGTGGACTCTTGAGGCATCGGCGCCGCCGGAGAGGGAGCACCCCCGCTACGAGTCGCCCCCATCGTCCTTCTTCTCCGCCGCGCCGTCCCCGACCGGCTTCAGTATGACCCTGGCTATCCGCTTGCCGATTATCTGGACTATCTTTATGTTCCACCCGTCGGCGTTTAAGGTCTCGCCGGTGGCCGGAATCCTCTGGAGCCTGGTGATGACGAAGCCGCCCATGGTGTCGTAGTCGGGAGAGGCCGGTATGTCGATGCCGTAGTCGTCCTTCAGGTCCCTTATGGAAATCGAGGCATCTATCAGGTATGAACCGTCTCTCAGCTTTATGACCGGCTTCTCCTCGTCGAACTCGTCCCTGATCTCCCCTACTATCTCCTCGATCAGGTCCTCTATGGTGACTATGCCCGTTACGGCACCATACTCGTCCACCACCACGGCGATATGTATCCCCTTGCGCTGCATCTGCCTCAGCAGCGCGCTGATCTTCATCGACTCCGGCACGAAGAACGGTGCGCGCAGGAGTTTCCTGACATCCATGGACTCCTTGGAGGAGACCTTCTTGAAGACATCCTTGGCATAGAGGATGCCCTTGATGTTCGACTTCTCCTTGTAGTAGACGGGATACCTCGAGTACTGCTCCTCGGAGATGGTGTCGAGTATCTCCTGTATGGGTGTATCGAGCGAGAAGGCGACCACCTTGGTGAGTGGGACCATCACCTCCTTGACCGAGAGGTCGGTGAACTCGAAGACGCCGTGTATCAGTTCCTCTTCTTCGGGCTCGAAAACCCCCCTGTCGCGGCCTTCCTTGATGAGCAGCTTTATCTCCTCCTCCGTCACGAAGCTCCTCTGCGTGAAGGGCTTTCCCCCGAGGGGCTTCAGGATGATGTTCGTGCTGAAGGTGAGGATGCTCACAAAGAACGAGAAGATGCGGGAAAAGCCGTATAAGGGGCGTGCCACTACAAGGGCGAACCGCTCGGGGTTCATGAGCGCTATGGACTTTGGGACGAGTTCACCTATGATGAGAGAGAGATAGGATATGACGACCACCACGAGCCCTATGGCTACGGCCTCGCTGTAGTCGGCCACGATTGCGAGCGGAACTTGCGCGATCAGGGGTTTTATGACCTTCACCGCGGCTGCACCGCCTATTGCAGAGGCCATGGCACCCACGATGGTCACGCCGATCTGGACCGTCGCAAGGAACCTGTCGGGGTCCGACTGGAGCTTCTTGAGGATGAAGGCCCTCTGATTGCCCTCCTTGATCAGTTCGCTGACCCGCGTCTTCCGTGCAGTGACGACGGCTATTTCTGAGCCTGCAAAGAAGCCGTTGAGGAGAATGAAGACGAGAATAAGGATTATCTCAAGCAACATACGTTGTTAGCTCAAACCCCCCTGACCGCCCGGCATACTGCAGGATGAGAAGCACTCTGCAGCCGGACACGGCGGCACGTGCGGAAACGAATCCCCTGCACGGCTGCGCTCCCTTAAGGAATGACACCCCGAGCTACTCGCACTCAAGAACGAAACACTGTTGAACATACTCTATATTTTAGCACTTTCAGGCGATGATTGATATAATGACACAATGCGCGTCAACAAGAAAAGGGCACGCATCAGAGGAGGAAGCAGAGGCATTCCGGGCCGCTGAAAAGCAGACAGCCCCGCCTCAGCTCGAGACAGGGCCTTTCATGCGCGGAGACCGGGTCCCAGCCGGTAAGCGGGAGGGCTGCCTCCTCCCCGACCGGAAGGGAACCGGTCCACAAGATTCCAAAAGGGCGCGGTCCCGCACTCCGCGGATGCCGCACGGATGCGCCGTTCAGTGAAGAGCGTACACAGGGCGCCTAAAACTTCCACGCATACCCGACAGACAGCTCCCACTGGCTCATCTCGAGCTCGATCTCCTGCTGGCCGGGAACCTCCATCGGGTTGGCCCCCCTGACACTGTTTGAGAATGCACGCACGAGCGAACAGCTGAGTTCGCGGCCTTCGCCGAAGGCCTTTGTGAAGCCGACGGTTGCGTGCTGCTTGATGACACCGGGGGCGAGTATGTTGAAGAGCACCTCACTGCCTGGGATGGGCTGGTCTCCGACCGAGTAACCGGCCCGCCAAGTCCAGTCCCTGCTGCTCTGCCACTGGATGCCGACCTTGTAGACCGTCATGTCCTCCCAGCCGAAACCCGCACCGTCGTCGTTGCCGAGCCTGCTGGTCTGGATGTTCGGCATGAACGGATTGGCAACAGAGTTGATCTCACTGTAGTTTATACGCTGCACGTCGAGCAGCAGTGTGAGGGCGGGATTCATCTTGTATCCTACACCCACGGTCCAGTTGGACGGGATGTCGAAGTCCCCCTGTTCGGCGAACAGGCCTGCATACTTGTCGAATCTGGTCATGAGTATCTTGGTCTGGTACGAGGCCCCTACGTACAAGTCCGGAAGTATCTCGCCGAGATAACCGACCCGGGCGCCGTAGCCGTATGAGTCGTCATGACCGTTGTTGGTGAGATTGGCCGGATCGGCTGAAAAGCCGCTGAAGGCCTGAAGTCCCTGAGCCTCGAAGCTCTGGTAGGCGAGTATGGCGCTTATGCCGACCGAGTGCTTGGGCGTCAGCTTCACCGAGTACGTGGGGTTGATGAACAACTGCATCATGTCAATCCCGGTCGGTGTGGTGCCGTAGAACGTGTTCGTGTCGTAGTCGGTGTTCATTCCGCCGTTTCCGTACATCGAGACACCGAAAGAGCTCCTCTCGTTCAGCATCCAGTTGATGCCGGCCGAGGGTATGAGAAAGAGCTCCGAGTCGCTCTTCACGGTCCCGGGCGTAAGGCCGAAGGTGCCCGGCTGGCCGGACGGCGTGCCTGTGACCGTGTACTTTCTGGACGGCATGAAGAACGTGAGTCCGGCATCGACGCGCGTGCCGAGGGATACCATGCCGGCGGGATTGGTGGTGGCGGCAAGCGAGTCGAGCGGCAAGGCGACGCCTGCACCTGCCAGCGCCTTGTTCTTGATGCTGTAGCCGTGGGCGAAGTACCCGTTCGTTGCGTGCGCTCCTGCAGCAAGACCCAAGACCGCCGCCACGACGACGAGTGAACAGAGCAGAGGCCCCTTTAGGTTGTCAAGTACTCTTCGAGTCATTAATCCTTACCTCCTGTCTCTTTTTTCCGGGAGGGCAAAGACGCCTCGCGGTCCTCCCTAAGTTTAGAAACTATAGACTTTCGAATATAATTAATTTTTGCATATTCCGGCGCATTTGTCAACCCGCGCCTGCTCCGGCAGACCGCGACAGTAAAAAAAGAAGAGAGGTGCAGCAGGTACTGCTGCACCTCTCTCTATGCTGTTCTTTCCCCTCGCGGTTACACAACTGGGGTCGAATAATCAGAAGAGTCCCTTCACCTTTCCGGTCTCTACATCCACGTCTATCCTTCTGTAAGCTGGATCCGAAGACGTACCCGGCATCAGCTTTATGTCTCCGGCAACCGGCACGACGAACCCTGCACCCCTGAAGATGAGCACGTCCCTGACGAAGAGCTTCCAGCCCTTCGGCACCCCCTTCAGGGCAGGGTTGTCACTCAGGCTCAGGTGTGTCTTGACCATACAGGTGCCGAGCTTGCCGAGCTCGGGGTCCGCCTCTATGGCCTTCAGCTTCTGGAGCGCCTCGGACGAAAACTCCACGCCGTCCGCTCCGTACACATCCTCGGCTATCATCTCGATCCTATGCCTCTGCGTCACGTCGAGGTCGTACAGGAACTTGAAGTCGCTCTCCTCCTCGCAGGCATCGAGGACCGCGTCGGCAAGCTCGAGGGCCCCTTCACCGCCCTTGAGCCAGTGCTCGCTGACCGCGACCCTTGCGCCCGCGGCCTCGACAATCCGCTTGACGGCGTCGATCTCCGCCTTTGTGTCCGTGTAGAAGGCGTTTATGCAGACCACGGGGTTCGCACCCGACTTCCTGACGGTGTTTATGTGGTGAACGAGGTTCTCGCAGCCCTTCTCCACCCACTCGACGTTCTCTTCGCTGTACTCCTTCGGGATCGGCCTTCCCGGAACGGGCACGGGAGCGCCTCCATGGCACTTCAGAGCCCTTATCGTGGCCACTATGACGGCGGCATGGGGCTTGAGGCCCGAGTAGCGGCACTTGAGGTTCCAGAACTTCTCAAAACCGATGTCCGCGCCGAAACCGCTCTCGGTTATGTGGTAGTCGGAGAGCTTGAGGCCGACCCTGTCGGCTATGATCGAGGACTGCCCGATTGCGATATTGGCAAACGGCCCTGCGTGGACCAGTACGGGCTGCCCCTCGATGGACTGCATCAGGTTCGGGTTTATGGCGCCGGCCATCCAAGCGGTCATTGCACCGGCCACCTCGAGGTCCTCGGTCGTCACGGGGTTGCCCTGCTTGTCGTATGCAACGACTATCCTGCCCATCCTCTCGCGGAAGTCCTTCAGGTCGGTCGCCACCGACAGGATGGCCATGACCTCGGAAGAGACGGCGATGTCGAACCTCGACTCCATCATGAAGCCGTCCATCTTGCCGCCGATACCGATGATGATCTTCCTGAGCGCCTGCGCACAGAAGTCCATGATCCAGCCCATCTGTACATTGCGCGGGTTTATGTCGAGCCTCTTGAGGTTGCGCTTGGCGAGCTGTTCGTCGCTGTAGTTGAACTCGTGCTGCATCCTTGCGGTCGTCGCTACCATTGCGAGGTTGTGAGCGTTCATGATGGCGTTTATGTCGCCCGTGAGACCGAGTGAAAACGGCGTCAGCGGGATGCACTGCGAGAGCCCGCCTCCTGCCGCCGAGCCCTTGATGTTCATGGTCGGCCCGCCCGAGGGCTGCCTTATCGCGGCCATCACGTTCTTGCCCCTCTTGCCCATTCCCTGGAGGAGCCCTATCGTGGTGGTCGACTTCCCTTCACCGAGCGGCGTCGGCGTGATCGCCGTGACATCGATGTACTTTCCGTCCGGACGGTCCTTGAGGCGGTCGAGTATACCCCTGTAGTCGACCTTCGCCACGTAGTGGCCGTGCGGCAGGAGCTCATCCTTCTCGAGCCCCATCTCTTCGGCCAACTGGTAGACCGTCTTCATGTTCTTCTCTGCGGCTTCCGCCACCTCCCAATCCGCGTGCTTCGTTGGATCAATCGGCATGCTTACCTCCCTTTCCTGTTCTCGGTTTTATGGTGAATCAAGGAGTAATGGGGCAATGGATTAATGGGGTAAAAGAGAGGTCACGCCAGTACTCCATTGCACCATTACTCCGTTCTTGAAGAACCTAATAACTTATCAGCAGGTTCACCAGCTTCTCGTTCATCGCATGTATGTTCCTGCTCGCCACCCTCGCTATGGCCTTCACGATCTTGTACATCACCAGCGGGTGGCTGTGCTCGAGGGACTTGAACGTCTCGGTCTTCAGGAGAAAGAGCTCGGCGTTCTCGACGGCCGTGACGTTTGCCCCATGCACCTTCTTGTCCTCTATGACCGAGAGTTCGCCGAAGAAGTGGCCCTCGTTCAGTAGGGCGAGCGTCTGCTTCCATCCGTCAGGCGTCGTCTTGGATATCTCGACCTTCCCGTCCTTCACGAGGTAGATACCCTTTGTCGGCTCCCCTTCCTTGAATATGAGCTTTCCCTTCGGGTAGCTCTCAACGGTTATCTTCTCCATGATCATCCGGAGCTCTTCGTCGTCGAGCTCCCTCAGGAGTATCTGCTTCTTCAAGTCCGCCATGTCGATCATCGCAACCCTCCAGTGTTGAATTATACGGCCCGCACCAAACCGAGGGCCGGATGCGGCGCGCGCTTCAGCTCAGACCTTCTCTATCCTCACGGTACTCACCTTGAGCTCCGGTATCTTGCAGAGCGGATCGA
>DRKX01000061.1 GCA_011051565.1 Nitrospirota bacterium
CATCCAGCATTACCTTCTCGCCCCGGATCAGCAGTATTTTCTTCTCAATAATTTCAGCGGGGATCAATGCCTTCACTTTCCCTTCACCTCTAAGGTGCCAAATTGTGACCTCAAATTGCCGAATTCCTCAACCACCATGTCCCAGAGCCTTCAAACTATTCTTTACAACCGCTTCGAACATGTCCATGGCATGGACTGGACATGTTCAGCAAACGTGTCCAAACAATAGCTACCTTTGGACATGTTATAAGGACGTGCCACTGACATGGACGCGTTATTCTGCCGACAGCAGCCTCTGCAGTTTCTCATTTAAATATAGATTTTCCTTTCCGGCCGGTAGTTCCAGAAGACCTTTCAATACCAGATACAGGATATTGATAATCCTTCCGGTTCTGCCGTTACCGTCCGTGAATGGATCAAAGCTCATAGCCCAAACGCCTCCAAGTTCTTCTTTATAGTCGCTTCGAGCTTTTTCGACTCGGCGAACTGCTCATGTAGCCGGGCTGTCAGCCTCGCCATCTTCTCCTCGAAGGGCTCTCCATCATCCTCGACGGCCTCTGCCCCGACGTACCGGCCAGGGGTAAGCACGTAGCCGTGCTCCCTGATGTCTTCAATGGTTGCGCTCTTGCAGAAGCCGGGGATGTCCTTGTATTTTCCCGCTCCCTTCTCGCCGCGCCAGGCGTGGTAGGTGCGGGCGATTCTCTCTATCTCATCATCCGTAAGCTCTCGGTGGACGCGGTCTACGAGGACGCCCATCTTCCGGGCATCTATAAACAATACCTCGCCCTTCCTGGCTCGGAATCCCTCACCCCCAGCCCCTCTTCCACTGGGAGAGGGCGACCTGTGGCCGCGTGAGGGTTTGCCGGACTTGTTCCGGCAAATGAACCACAAACATACCGGAATCTGCGTTGTGTAGAAAAGCTGACCGGGAAGCGCAATCATACAGTCCACCAAGTCGGCCTCGATGATGGCCTTCCTGATGCCGAACTCCGCCGTTGTGCTTGTAGACATGGAGCCGTTGGCCATTACGAACCCGGCTATGCCGTTTGGCGCAAGGTGATGGATGAAGTGCTGAATCCATGCGTAGTTCGCATTGTTTGCCGGAGGGATGCCGAACTTCCACCGGGCGTCCTCGCGGAGGCGTTCGCCGCCCCAGTCGCTCATGTTGAAGGGCGGATTGGCGAGGATGAAGTCGGCCTTGAGGTCCTTGTGCAGGTCGTTATGGAAGCTGTCGGCATTCTGCCCGCCGAGGTTGACATCGATACCGCGGATGGCAAGGTTCATCATGGCAAGTTTCCAAGTAGTAGGGTTTGATTCCTGGCCGTATACAGCGATGTCTCCAAGGCGGCCGCCGTGGGCCTTGACGAACTCCTCGGACTGAACGAACATGCCGCCCGAGCCGCAGCATGGGTCGAAGACCCGGCCCTTATATGGCTCTATCATTTCGACAAGCAGCTTGACCACGCATTGCGGGGTATAGAACTCGCCACCGCCCTTGCCCTCAGCAGCGGCAAACCTCCCAAGGAAGTATTCATAGACACGGCCCAGAATGTCCTTGGAGCGGCTCACTTTGTCACCAAGACCGATAGTGCCGATAAGGTCTATAAGCTCACCGAGACGGTGCTTGTCAAGCGCGGGGCGGGAGTAGTCCTTGGGAAGGACGCCTTTGAGCCTGGGGTTTTCCTTCTCGATAGCCAACATGGCATCGTCTATGAGCTTGCCTATGGTAGGCTGCTTGGCCCCTGCCTGGAGCCTTGCCCAGCGGGCCTTCTTCGGCACCCAGAAGACATTAGAGGCCAAGTACTCGTCTCGGTCTTCGGGGTCGGTGTACTCAGTCTCTCGCTTGGACTCCAGTTCGTCGTATTTTTCCTGGAAGGCGTCGGAGATATACTTCAAGAATATCAGACCGAGCACAACATGCTTGTACTCGGAAGCATCCATATGCCCCCTGAGCTTGTCCGCGGCGGCCCAGAGCTTTTCCTCGAACCCGAGGTTGGCACCGTTGTTGGTCTTGCTCATTTCTTGCCTCCAGACCTGTATGCCGACGAGGCTGGCAGTTTTAGCTTGCCCTGACTAACCATTTTGGCGCAGAAGGAATCAAACTGCGCCTTGGCCAGCTTCGAGGGCTTGACCTGCCCGTTTTCCCATCGGTTCACCGTGGCGAAACTGATTCCGAGCCCGCGGGCCAGATATTCCCGACTGAGGCTAAACTGCATTCGAACTTCCCTCACCGGTGCGGGTAAATCTTGGTTGTCGACAGTCATTAACCCCTCCTCTTTCAGAGGCCTGCCTGCTGCAGACAGGTCGGCGCGCATCTTAAATCACAAATAACATAGTATATAACGCGTGTTATATCAGATACAAGGGAAAGGTCCTAACGACGGCTCCCACGCTGTCCTCGGCTCCATGATGATGAGTATCCTGACGAACAATCACTTTCGTTCAGGGTTCCACTCTTCAATCTCCTTTAGCTGCCAATGTATCCGGGCATTCAGGGCCTCCTCGCCGACGCAACCCCATGCGACCGTGAAAGGACCTCGCCTGATACTTATCGGGAACAGAACTCTTCTTTAGAAACAGCTGCCTTCAGGGCTGAACCCCTCCAGCCGGTCAGTGGCGGGAAGGCGGACTGGCGGGTCGTCAAAGGCCCCCAACGGGTTTCGGACCGTGTCTCCTTCGAGTCCGCAGGACCGGAGGGTAAACAGAGAAGCAAGGCTGAGAAAGAAGGGAAGTTTACCGGGATTTTCACGTTGCAGGGGTGACAAAAGACCCGATGATCAGCCATGGACACCATTCGGCCTTATACTTCGGCAGGCAGCCGATGGTTTCATTCCAGGATGCACGCAACGAATCGAATGGTGGAGGCGGCGGGAATCGAACCCGCGTCCGAAAGCACTGCACTCAGGCCACTACATGCTTAGTCCGCCTTTTGGTTTTCGGGCCTCCGGGTCGCCGGCAGACGGGCTGCCCGATGCCCTATCCCCCCTTTGATCTCATCCAGCACCGGGGAGAAGAGTGCCGGACCAGCCTGCTCGTCGACACCTTTTCGGGACAGCAGGCGTCTCCCGAAAGATGCGCTGCTTTTAATTAAGCAGCGAGTGCCAGTTCGTTGTTGGCGTTTGTGTTTTTTACCGCCTTTTTACGTGGTGACGGTACCACGGCATGCAACCTGAGCCTCGTAACCCCCGTCGAATCCATACGCCCCCTGTCTGAAAGCGTCAATGCTTCAGGGCCCGCTCGATCTCGCGTCTTGCCTCGCGCTCCTTTATGCGCTCGCGCTTCTCGTAGAGCCGCTTGCCCCGCGCGAGGGCGACCTCCACTTTGACGTAGGGCCCCTTGAAGTATATCTTCAGCGGTATGAGGGAATAACCCTTCTGGGCCACACGGCCCATCAGCCTCATGATCTCCTTCTTGTGAAAGAGCAGCTTCCTCGTCCTCACAGGGTCGTGGTTCATTATGTTTCCGTACCTGTAGGGACTGATATGGCAGTTGAGCAGAAAGGCCTCGCCGTCCTTTATGATCACATAGCTGTCCTGCAGGTTGGCCTTACCCTCCCTCAGCGACTTGACCTCGGTGCCGGTCAGCACTATGCCGGCCTCGTAGGTCTCCTCTATGTGATAGTCGTGGTAGGCCTTCCTGTTCTGGCATACTACCTTCATTTATTATTATAGCACAAACCGTTCCGGCAAGCCACCGGTCAGGGCGGCCCACAGGCCGTGTCTGGGTGAAGGGCGGTGCGTGAGGAGGCTCAGGTGAGCTTCTTTCTCAGGAGTTCATTCACGAGCTTCGGGTTTGCCTTGCCCCGCGAGGCCTTCATCACCTGGCCCACGAAGAAGCCCTGGAGTTTCGTCTCGCCGTTGCGGTAGCGCTCGACCTCTGTGGGGTTGGCTGCGAGCACCTCATCGACGAGCTTCTCTATCTCCGAGGTGTCGGTTATCTGGACGAGGCCCTTCTCCTTCACGATCACACCGGGCTCCTTGCCGCTTCTGAACATCTCCTCGAAGACGGTCTTTGCGATGGTGCCGCTGATGGTGCCGTCCTCTATGAGCCTGAGCATGCCGACGAGGTGCGCGGGCTTGAGGGGTGTCTCGGATATATCCCTGCCCGTGTCGTTCAGGAGCCTGAGGAGTTCGGTCATCATCCAGTTGCTGACCGCCTTGGGCTTTCCGCCGAGCCTGACCGCCTCTTCGAACCACTCCGCCACCTGCCTCTCCTCGGCGAGCATCTCTGCGTCGTAGTCGGGCAGGCCGTACTCTCCGGCGTAGCGCTTCCTCTTCTCGTCAGGCAGTTCGACGAGTCCGGCCCTTATCTCCTCGACCCATTCATCCGACACCTCGAGGGGCACGAGGTCGGGCTCGGGGAAGTAGCGGTAGTCGTGGGCCTCCTCTTTCGAGCGCATGGACTGGGTAATGCCAGCGTTCGAGTCCCAGAGCCTCGTCTCCTGCGTGATGGTGCCTCCGCCCTCGAGCACCCTGAGCTGCCTCTTTATCTCGTAGTCGAGGGCCTTCTCGACGAACCTGAAGGAGTTTATGTTCTTGATCTCGGTCTTGGTGCCGAAGCCTTCCGAGCCCTCGGGCCTGAGCGAGACGTTGGCGTCGCACCTGAGGGAGCCCTGCTCCATGTTGCCGTCACAGACGCCGAGGTACCTGAGGATGGCCCTCAGTTTCTTCATGAAGGCAGCGGCCTCCCGCGGGGTCCTGATGTCGGGCTCTGAGACGATCTCCATCAGGGGCACGCCCGCGCGGTTGAGATCCACGAGGCTGCCGTCCTTCTGATGTATGTTCTTGCCGGCATCCTCCTCCATGTGTATGCGCGTGATGCCGATCCTCCGCTCCGTGCCGTCGACCACGATGTCGACGTGGCCGTGCTCACAGATGGGGAGTTCGTACTGGCTTATCTGGTATCCCTTGGGAAGGTCCGGATAGAAGTAGTTCTTCCTTGCGAACCTGCTGTACGGGGATATATTGCAGTTCATGGCGAGCCCGGTCCTCACCACGAACTCAACGGCGCGGCCGTTGAGCACGGGCAGCACACCCGGCATGCCGATGCATACAGGGCAGGTCTGAGTGTTGGGCTCAGAGCCGAACCTGGTGGAACAGCTGCAGAACATCTTTGAATCCGTGAGCAACTGGGCGTGTATCTCGAGCCCGATCACCGCCTCGTACCTTGTACCCTTGCACTCCATGACTTCAGCCATTGTCATACACTCTCCATGGTGGAATGGTTTCTATCTGCCCGGGCTGACTGTAATTTTAACCCCATGACGGGCGATTTATCAAGCCGGCGGCATTCCTCAAAAATAATCTACACGAAGGGGAGTAGTTTACTCATAATTGACAAATGGGGCAACCATCCCTTAAACCAAAAGGATTCAGCATCCAGAATCCCGGGAAGGAGGTTTGCAGGATGGTTGCCACAGTGCCTAAAG
>DRKX01000062.1 GCA_011051565.1 Nitrospirota bacterium
CGTCGACTACTATACGCATGATGATCTCCTCCGCTGTTGCTCGATCGCCGTATCAAGCGGTGATCCGTTGCTGTTCTCTCCAGGGACCGTCACAGGCACTTCAGGCCCCTCAGCTCTTCGATCAGCCGGTCCGCCTGCTCTTCGGGCGTGCCCGTCAGGGCCTTCCTCTCCTTCTTCGCCTCCGGGGCGAATATCCTCTTCACCTGCGTGGGCGAGCCGGCAAGCCCGAGTCTCTCGACGTCTGCGCCTATGTCGGCATGGGAGAGCCTCTTTATCTCGGCCTTCTTGGCCTTCATCTTTCCCTTGAGCGAGGGCAGCCTCGGCTGGTTCAGCTCCCTGACGACCGTGAGCAGGACCGGCAGGGGGGTCTCGACGATGTCGTATCCATCCTCCATCTGCCTCCTGACCCTGAGTCCGTCCGGCGCGATCTCTTCGAACCCGCCGACGTAGGCGACGTGGGGGATGCCGAGAAACTCGGCCATCTCCGGCCCCACCTGCGCGGTGTCACCGTCTATAGCCTGCTTTCCACAGAGTATCATGTCGAACCCCATCGTCCTGACAGCGCACGACAGTGTGTAGGCGGTCGCCAGGGTGTCCGACCCGGCGAACGCCCTGTCCGTTAACAGGACCGCGTCGTCTGCGCCGATCGACACGGCCTCCCTCAGGGCGGCTTCAGCCTGCGGTGGCCCCATGGTCAGCACCGTCACGCTGCCGCCCAGAGACTCCTTCAGTTGAAGCCCCGCCTCCACGGCATGGAGGTCGTAGGGGTTTATTATGCTCGGCACCCCGTCGCGTACGAGGGTGTTGGTCTCGGGGTTTATCTTCACTTCGGCAGTGTCAGGCACCTGCTTGATGCATACCACTATCTTCATCAACCGTTCTCCTTGCCGGCGGCCTCCTTGATCAGGGCCTGTCCTATGACGTTTCTCTGTATCTGGTTCGTTCCCTCGTAAATCTGGAGGATCTTTGCATCCCTCATCATCTTCTCCACCGGATACTCCCTCATGTAGCCCGATCCTCCCATCACCTGCACGGCGTCCGTCGTCACCCTCATAGCGGTGTCAGTGGCGAAGACCTTTGCCATTGCAGAGACCTTGGAGAAGTCCTTGGCCCCGCTGTCTATGTGCCGTGCCACTGCATAGACGAGCGCCCTCGAGGCCTCGACCTGCGTGGCCATGTCTGCAAGCATGTGCTGTATCGCCTGAAAGCTTATGATCGGTTTGCCGAACTGTACGCGCTGCTTGGCGAACTTTATCGCCTCGTCTATGGCCCCCTGGGCCACGCCGAGCCCCTGAGCACCCACGCCGACCCTCGACTGGTCGAGCGTCTTCATCGCGACGATGAACCCCATGCCTTCGCGGCCGAGGAGGTTCTCCTTGGGGATGCGGCAGTCCTCGAAGATCAGCTCGCTCGTCACGGACGCCCTTATGCCCATCTTCTTCTCTTTCTTGCCGAACGAGAATCCCGGGGTGCCCTTCTCAACGATGAACGCGCTCGCCCCCCGCGGGCCCTTCGACCGGTCGGTCATGGCGATCACCGTGTATATTTCCGCCTCGCCTCCATTGGTGATCCACTGCTTCGTGCCGTTGAGCACGTAGTGGTCGCCGTCCCTGGTGGCGGTGGTCTGCACGCCCGCGGCGTCACTTCCCGCGTTCGCCTCTGTCAGGGCGAAGGCGACGAGCCGCTTGCCGGCGGCTATGTCTGGCAGGTACTTCCTCTTCTGTTCCTCTGAACCGAACAGCAGTATCGGGTACGTGCCGAGTGCATTGGCGGCATATGTCGTGGAGACGCCGAGGCACGCCTTGCTCAGCTCCTCCACCGCGATGCAGAGCTCGAAGGAACCCATTCCGAGACCGCCGTACTCTTCAGGGATGAATATCCCGAATATATCTGACTGGGCGAGGACCTTCATTATTTCGTGTGGAAACTCTTCTTTCTCGTCAAGCTCCGCCCGTACGGGTACGATCTTCTCTGTTGCGATCTGGCTTGTCAGGTCTCTGAGCATCTGCTGTTCTTCAGTAAGAAAATAATTCATGGTCTCCTCCTGTAGTAAGAGTCGTTAGTCAACAGTCATCGGCCACCGTCGCAGTGCCGGTAACCAGTGACTATCGACCAACCCGGAACTCAGCCGCTTATGTCGGTGTCCTCGATGAGGATGTCGGGTGCACCGATCTTTCCGTAGAACCTGAGGTCGTCGCTCACGGCTGCGACGTTTCCGAAGAACCCGAGGATGTTTCCCGACAAGACCGCCTCCTTGACCGGGCGTACGATCCTTCCCCTCTCGATCCACAGCCCCGTGACCCCGATAGAGAACTCACCGGTTATGGGGTTCGCCGTATGCACACCCATCGCCTCGGTCACGAGCAGGCCCCGTTCGATCTGCGTGACGAGGGCGTCGAGGCTGCATATGAATTCATCCGAGACGCTCTCGAGATACAGGTTGGATATCCCCACAACGGGTGTGCCGTGTATCCCGTGCCTTACGGCGTTGGATGTCGAAGTGGTCCCGTCCTTTGCCGCGGTGTACAGGCTGTAGAGGTAGCCGGCGAGCCTGCCCTCACGGATGAGCTTCTTCTCCATCGAGGGGGTTCCTTCGGCGTCGAACGGCCTGCTGCCCGTTCCTCCCCGCAGGAGGCCGTTGTCCACGATGTTTATCTTCTCCGAGACGACCTGTTCGCCCATCCTGCCCACGAGGAGTGACTTTCCCTTCTGGACGTTCTCCGACGAGAAGGAGGAGGCGAGCACGCTCAGAAACTCGGTCGCCACCGAGCTCTCCAGGAGGACCGAACCCTTTCCGGTGGAGGCCTTGCCTGCCC
>DRKX01000063.1 GCA_011051565.1 Nitrospirota bacterium
CCTTAGACATAATTGAACTTGCGGAGCAAATAGAATATCTCTCTGAAGAACTCTCTGCTGCCTATGAAAAGAAACTTAGAAAAAGAAAAAATCATGCTTAATTACTTATCTAGTTCAAGTAGTTTTATTTTTGAGGAAAGACGGCCGGGCGGGATCAGTACGGCAGCCGGAGGGCGGCGACCGGTGAGAAGCTACGGCGGTGTATGGGGCATGGACCGTGCCTTCCGAGCATCTCCAGGTGCATCCTCGTTGCATAGCCCTTGTGTCTGCAAAACCCGTACAGGGGGTAGAGAGCGTGGAAGTGGTCCATCAGCCTGTCCCTCGTCACCTTTGCGACTATGGACGCCGCCGCCACCGACGCGCTGACGCTCTCGGCCCTCGGCATGGAGACCTGCCTCAGGTCGAGCGGGAGTTCCATTGCATCGATCACCAGGGCGCGGGGCGGTGCGGAGAGGTCCTCGACGGCCGTCACCATGGCCTTCTTGGCGGCCCGGTATATGTTGATCCTGTCTATCTCGGCGGCGTCGACGATGCCGACCCCTATGTCTTCGGCCGCAGCGAGTATGTCCCAGAAGAGGGACTCCCTCTGCGCTGGCGTCAGCCTCTTGGAGTCCCTGAGCCCCGGTATCCTCGCCCCGGCATCAGGGGGCAGCACGACGGCAGAGGCGACCACCGGGCCTGCCAGGGGCCCCCTGCCCGCCTCGTCCACGCCTGCCAGCGGTGCGAGGCCTTCCGCCCTCAGACGGTCGTCGTATGCGTACGGTGACTCAGGAGGCACGGCACGTCAGCGCCTGAAGAGTTCCTTTTCCTTGACCTTTGCGGCCTTCCCCTTCTTGTCCCTCAGGTAGTAGAGCTTCGCCCTGCGGACGTCACCCTGCCTGATGACCTCGAGCTTCTCGATGACCGGAGAATGCACGGGGAATATCCTCTCCACGCCGATGCCGTGGGAGACCTTTCTGAGCATGAAGGTCTCCTTTATGTTGCTGCCCCTGCGGCCGATGACGACGCCTTCAAAGGGCTGGACCCTCTCCTTGTCACCCTCGACTACCCTCACGTGCACCCTGACGGTGTCACCGATCTCGAACTTCGGGACCTCCTTCTTGAAGGCCTCCTCGATAGAGCTCACCATGTTCATTCCTCTTCCTCCTTTATCTCCTCTAAGAGTTCTTGATCCTCTTCACTGAGGTCCGCCTTGTCCAGCAGGTCGGGCCTCTGCCTCAGCGTACGCCTCAGCGCCTCTCTCCTGCGCCACCGCCTGATCAGGCGGTGGTTTCCGCCAAGCAGCACCTCCGGCACCCGCATCCCCCTGAACTCCACGGGCCTCGTATAGTGGGGGTGGTCGAGCAGTCCGGTGGTGAAGGACTCCTCTTCTGCCGATCTCGAGTCACCGAGCACGCCCGGGAGCAGTCTCGTGACGGCATCTATTATAACCAAAGCGGGCAGTTCTCCTCCAGTCAGCACGTAGTCACCGATGGAGAGCTCCTCGTCGGTCACCGTCCTTATCCTCTCGTCGATCCCTTCGTACCTGCCCGCGATTAAGAGTATGCGCCTCTCCTGGCGCGCATACTCCTCTGCGATCGACTGGCTGAAGACCCTGCCTCCGGGTGTGAGGAGAACCCTGCGCCTCTCCAGCCCGTCCCTCTCGATGTGCTCGATCGCATTGAAGACGGGCTCGGGCTTCAGCACCATGCCCGCCCCGCCCCCGTAGGGGTAGTCGTCGACCTGGCGGTGCCTGTCGGTGGTGAAGTCCCTTATGTTGTATACGTCCACCCTGAGGGCGCCCCGCTCCACGGCCCTCCTCATGATGCTCTCCGAGAGGTAGGCCTCTATGATGGCCGGGAATATCGTCAGGACCTCGAACACCATAGGCCTCACTCCAGGAGCCCCGGCTCAGGCGAGATGACGATCCTCTTCCTCGCGGTGTCTATCTCCCTTATCACATCCCTTACCGCGGGTATGAGGTGCTCCCTGTCTCCGTCCCTGACGACATATACGTCGTTGCTCCCCGTCTCTATTATATCGGTCACGCGGCCTACAAAGGCTCCGTCGACCGTGAAGACATCCATCCCGATTATCTGGTAATAGTAGTAGACCCCCTCGGGCAGCGGCGGGCTCTCCTCTTCAGGTACCATCAGGTGCCTGCCCTTCAGCAGGCGGGCGTCCTCCGGCGTGTTTATCTCTGAAAGCTTCACGATTACCATGCTGCCGTAGGGCCTGTAGTGCTCTATCGTGAACTCCCTCGTGCCGCCGTCCACCTCGATGAAGACGCGCGTGACGCTGTCGAACCTCTCCACGGAGAACGTGAGGGGCGCTACCAAGAATTCCCCCTTCACACCCCGTGGCTTGACTATACGGCCGATACTCACAAGGGATGACATTGCCTGTTTCTTTCCGGAGGCGGAAGATCCGAACTTCAGCGACTTTGCAAGGAAGGAGCGGAGACACACCCCGGAAGAGGCGACCCCCCTTCCGGGAATATCACTTTCTATCTCAAGCCTTATTCGAGAATCTCAAGGACGCAGCGTTTGCCCATCTTTGTTCCGGCTGCGGATAGGATAGTCCTCATGGCGCGCGCAGTCTTTCCCTGTTTGCCTATCACCTTTCCAAGGTCACTCTGAGCCACCCTGAGTTCAAGAACAGTGGTCTTCTCACCGTCAACCTCCTGCACAGAAACCTCTTCCGGTCTGTCAACCAAAGCTTTAGCCATCGTTTCCACTAATTCTTTCATCTTCGACTACCTCCATCAGATTGATTCGGCTGCCTACAGGCCAGCCTTCTGTAATAGCCTCTTGACCGCGTCAGTCGGTTGCGCACCACGCTGTAACCAGAATTTGGCCTTCTCCGTGTCAATCTTTATCTCAGAGGGGTCCTTCATCGGATTATAGTAGCCCACAATCTCAATAAACGGTCCGTCCCTTCTGGCCCTTGAATCAGCGACGACCACCCTGTAAAAAGGTCTCTTATGAGCTCCCATCCTTGTCAATCTGATCTTTACCAACTACTCACCTCCTGCTCTTGACTGTTTTTAGCATACCGGCATTAGGGCATACAAGCATATGATTTTAATATACCGGGCAGTGGAAAGTAAACCCCGGCGCTTCAGAACGGCATCGGCAGCCCGCGGAACCTGCCCTTCCTTCCCTTCTTACCCTTGAGCATCTTCATCATCCGCTTCATCTCCTTGTACTGCTTGAGGAGCCGGTTGACGTGGGTGACCGTGGTGCCGCTTCCGAGGGCGATTCTCTTCTTCCTGCTGCCGTTGAGTATGTGTGGGTTTCGCCTCTCCTTGGGGGTCATCGAGTTTATGATCGCCTCAATGCGCGAAAACTCCTTCTCGTCCACCTGCACGCCCTTGAGCTGTTTGCCCATTCCGGGTATCATGGAGAGGAGGTTCTCGATAGGCCCCATGGACCTTATCTTCCGGAGCTGCTCCCTGAGGTCTTCGAGCGTGAAGGTCTCCTCGGTTATCTTCCTCTGTAGAGCCTCAGCCTCCTTGACGTCGACGGCCTCCTGCGCCTTCTCGATGAAGCTTAGGACGTCGCCCATGCCGAGTATCCTCGAGGCGACCCTGTCGGGATGGAAGGGCTCGATCATGTCGATCTTCTCGCCCACTCCGATGAACTTTATGGGCCTGCCGGTCACGGCCCTTATCGAGAGGGCGGCTCCGCCCCTTGCGTCTCCGTCCATCTTGGTCAGGATTATGCCGTCTATGCCCGTCCGCTCATTGAAGGTCTTCGCAACGGTCACGGCGTCCTGGCCGGTCATGGCGTCGGCCACGAAGAGGACCTCGTCGGGGTTGACCGCTGCCTTGATGCCCTCGAGCTGAGCCATCAGGTCGTCGTCTATGTGGAGGCGGCCCGCGGTGTCGAGTATGAGTATGTCCCTCGCATCGAGCCGGGCCCTCTTGAGCGACTCCCTGGAGAGTTCAACAGGGTCCTTGGTGTCCCGAGAGGAGTAGACCGGGACATCGATCTGGGCGCCGAGGGTCACGAGCTGGTCGATTGCAGCAGGCCTCTGCAGGTCCGCCGCCACGAGCATCGGCCTCCTGCCCTGCTTCTTGAAGAGGTTGGCGAGTTTCGCAGCCGTGGTCGTCTTACCCGAACCCTGCAGGCCGATCATCATGATCACGGTCGGTGGGTTCGCAGAGAAGATGATCCTCTCGTTCCTGCTGCCGAGGAGCTCGATCAGCTCGTCATGGACTATCTTCACGACCTGCTGGCCGGGGGTGAGGCTCTCGAGCACCTCCTTGCCCACGGCCTTCTCCCTCAGACGCGAGATGAAGTCCTTGACGACCCTGAAGTTGACGTCAGCCTCGAGCAGCACGAGCCTGAGCTCCCTGAGGGCGACGTCTACGTCTTCCTCCTTCAGGTAGCCCCTGCCCTTGAGCTTAGAGAATATTCCTTCTAACTTTTCACTCAGAGTGTCGAACATGGCAGCACATCAGCCCAGGAACTGCTCTATCTTAGCCTTGAGCTGGGGCTTCGGGACCGCACCGACGATCTGTTCGACCTTCTCTCCGTCCTTGAAGAACATCAGGGTGGGAATGCCCATTATCTTGTATCTGCTGGCGATGTCGGGATTCTCGTCCGTATTAAGCTTGCAGACCTTGACCTTGCCGGCATACTCCTTGGCCAACTCCTCGACGGTCGGCGCCACCATCCTGCAGGGGCCGCACCACACTGCCCAGAAGTCCACCATCACGAGCCCCTTGGCACCCAAAACCTCCTGATCCCAGGATGATGTCGTTACTTCTATAACTCCCTCAGCCATCTGAACCTCCTGTTCTGATTTTGATTTGGCAAGAACCTTAACTGCTTGATTTAGTTATTATATTTTTCGAATGGGGGATTTGTCAAATGAACTCAGGCGATTTTCCTGAGAGTTTCTTCGAGTTCGTTAAGTTTAAACGGTTTTTTGAGTGTAAGGACGCCCCTGCTTCTGAAATCACTCTCCATCTCTGGAGTGATGTAGGCCGAGCAGACCACGATGTGCGGCCGCCTGCTCATGTTGCAGAGCTGATTCACGAGGATCGCACCGTTGCCCTCGGGCATCTTCAGGTCCGTGAAGACTATGTCGTAGTCGAAGTCCTCGCGCCCGGCGGCAGTGAGCGCGTCGTTGATATTGGTGACCGACGTCACCTCGTATCCCCAGCGCCTCAGCGCCCTCTCGAGGAACCACCTGACGAGCCGCTCATCATCGACAACGAATGCCTTCATCGCTCTCCACGCAGTACAGCACGCATGTCTGTAATTTTAAATGACCCCGTCTCTTTTTACAACATAAAAATCAAGACTGCTCCGACCGTCCTCCGGTCTCAGGCGTTCCCCCTCCCTCTAACCTGTATTTTAACTCATCCGCCGTGATATTCAGAAGCCCGGCAGCGCGGTCGTAGTCACCGCCGGCGGACTCGAGCGCCCGCTCCATGAGCCGCCTCTCGACCTCCAGGATATCCACCCCGTCGCCGGGTATCCTGACGTCGAGCCCGTCATGACTGCTCCGGACGATGCAGCCGGAGCGCAGTTCCTTCACTTCTCTCCTGAGTGCCACGGTCTCGAGCGCCTTGCTTATCAGAATGTTCAGCTTGTCAGCGTTGAAAGGCTTTTCGATGAAGTCGTACGCGCCCATCCGTACGGACCTCACCGCCGTCTGGATATCGCCGTAGGCCACAATCATCACGACGATCGCATCGGGGTCCATCTCCTTTATCCGCTCGAGCACGGTCATGCCGGACAGGTCCGGCAGGTGAATGTCGAGGAGCGTGATGTCGGGCCGATGCTCCCTGAAGAGGTTCAGGCCCTCCATCCCCTTCTCCGCGGTGACCACGGCATGGTTCTCCCTGGAGAAGCTCTGTTGCAGGGACCACCTGAGCAGCTTCTCGTCATCTATTATCAGAATCCTGGCCTGTTGCAACTCGATCTCCTCGGCTCTCCGCCTACGGCCCCTCCCCGGACATGGATCACGGCACACTCCTCCCTCCATCCAGATGTCTCCATACCCTTCGCCCCGCTGGGGAGACCCTTCTTAAATTATATCATACAGCACATTGCTACCCGATCGACCCGTAGCTGTGGAGGCCCGACAGCAGCAGGTTGACGCCGAGATAAGTGAAGACCACGGTGACGAAGCCAACGACAGCGACCACGGCCACCTTGCGCCCCCTCCATCCCCTCATGAAGCGGGCATGGAGGTAGAAGGCATAGACGAGCCACGTGATCAGCGACCACGTCTCCTTAGGGTCCCAGCTCCAGTATACGCCCCATGCCTGGTCAGCCCAGACGGCACCGAATATGAGCCCCCCGAGGGTGAACACCGGGAAGCCGACAGCGATGGCCTTGTAAGTTATCTCGTCCAGAAGCCCGGCCGACACGTTGAACGAGACCACCACCCTCTTAAGCAGGTAACCGTACCTCCAGATCAGGCCCACGATCACCGCGGCCCCGGCCCAGCTCGCCATCGAGACGGCTGTCGAGCCGCTCTTGAAGGTCGCCCTGAAGAGGTAGCTCTTCATCTCCTCGGGCGTGGAGGCGAGGACGTGGAACTTCGTGAAGTCGGCCCCCATGGCCAGGAGCAGCACGACGAGGGCGCCGAGAGAGACCGTCCAGAATACGTATGCCGGTTCCGTCCTCCTCTCGGTCTTCTCTATGAGGTACATGAGCGCAGTACCGAAGGAAAGGCCGAACGTGGAGTATGCAATGAAGCTCAAGGTGACATGGGCGAGGAGCCAGTTGCTCTGAAGCGCCGGCAAAAGCGGCTGTATCTCCTTCGACATGCCGGTCATCTCTATGAAGGCGAGCGCGAGGCCCGCCAGCGGGGTGATGAAGGCGCCGAAAGAGCGGTTCCTGTACCTGAACTCTATGATGAGGTAGCCGAGTATGAGGCACCAGACGAAGAACACGAGGGACTCATACAGGTTCGATACGGGCGGCCTCCAGAAGCTCCTCAGCCCCATTTCATAGCCCTCGACCCATCTCATCGCAAAGGCGACGGTCTGGGCGGCGAAGCTCACGACGGTGATGCCCGTGGCTGCAACGCCGATACTGTTCTTCCTGAAGACGAGGTACGCGATGTATGCGACCATGGAGAGCATGTATCCGATGGTCGCAGCACCGAAGAGCACGGAACTATCCATCCGATCCTCCTGACAGGCGCGAGACAAGCCTCTCGATCCTCCTCTCGAAGGCCTGCCTGTTCTTGTTTGCCGTTGCGAGCACCGTCACCGCACTGTGCCGCCCCTCTCTCCTGACAATGACCCATATCCTCCTGTGGCTCGTGAAGAAGGCTATGCAGAGGCCCAACGTCATTATACCACTTCCAAGATAGACCAGCCAGACACCCGGGTCCTTCCTCACCTGCAGCCCTGTGTACTGGACTCCCCAGTAGTCGACGAGTTCGACGAGATTGCCGTCAGGGAGGCGCCATGTCGAAGGGTAGCGCCTCAGTATCCATCCGGAGTACCTCTCCCTGCCCCTCTCGGAAAACTCCACGTAGACGGCCGGGTTGTTCATCATGCCGGAGTAGGTGTAGGTCCTGCCCGAGTCGTCCATTGCGAGCGCGGGGCTGAAGTCCCTGATCGTGCCGACTATCTCAGTGCCGGGTATAACGAACGACTCGCCGAGCATCCTGTTTACGGTCACTGCATCACCGCTTGGCCCCCTGACCTTGAGGATGAAGTATCCCTCTGCATCAGGCACCATTCCATAGTTCGACTGGTAGAAGGTGTAGCCGCCGTACCTGAGGGGAGAGTTCACCTCTACGACCTTCTTCAGGACCTCCCTGCCCCCCCTGATGACGGTGAGCCTGCTCCTGAAGGCCTTCGGCATGTCGGAGAGGTCGTAGAACTCGACGTCGAAGTCGTCACACCTTATCGCGAAACCGAGCCTGTGCGTGCTGTCGTCCCTTCCGTAAGCAACGTCGGAGGCGTAGCCCTCCTGTATGGACATGTAGCCCCTGAAGCCGAAGAACATCCCTGTAACGGCACCCAGCATTATAACGATGATGCTGAGGTGCGTTATGTAGACGCCGAGCCTCGTGTAGCCGCCCTTCTGGGAGTAGAGCTGGTAGCCGTCCTCTCCGTCGGGACTGTGGAGCGGTTTGAACCCGGCGGACCCGAGCGCCCTCTCGACACGATCCCTCACGGCGTCCGGAGGCCCCTTGAGACGCGCCTCCCTACGTATGGCGACCCTATCGGCGGCCTGTGGGCTGATCGGCCTTACCGGCTCGACCGCGAGCCTCCATATGCGCGGCAGCCTGTCTATCGAACAGATGATCAGGTTCGCGGCGAAGAGGGCGAGCAGCGAGACGAACCACCACGAACGGTACATGTCCATGAAGCCGAGGGATTCGAAGAGCCTGAAAGCGGAAGGGGCGAGGGAGTCGCCGAAGAGCCGCTTGAGGAGCATGAGGTTCTTCTCAGGCTCGGCACCCTGCTCGATGACCGTGCCGATTATCGATGTGAGCGCGATGAGGAGGAAGAGGACCACGGCGAACCTCACAGAAGCAAAGAGTCCCCACACCCGGTCGACAAGACCCTCCTTACGCTCCACAATGCACCTCCACTCTCCTCTTTGACGGTCGGTCTATCATGCCGATACTTTCCACGTACTCCCAACATGCGGTTCGCCCGGCAAGGGGCGGACGAAGACAGTGGAGATTATAAGCTGCGGTTATGAATTTTTCATGAAGCCCCGTCCTGCGGCCTGCGCTGCCACACTCAGGAGCAATGCGGGTGAGGGGACGGCTCCCGGACCTCAAGCCTGGAGCTTCCCGCCGTGGAACTGCCCCATCACTGCGGCGAAGACGAAGACGGGAACGTACCGGAACTCCACGTGCGAGAGCACGCGCAGCAGGAAGATGGCGGGGATCGGGATATGGATGTAGAGGAACCACTTAAGGGAAAACTTCCTCGCCCTCCCGCGCAGGGAACCGAAGGGGAGGTTGATCAGATAGGTCAGCAGAAAGAGTCCTGTTACGATTGCCGCCTTAGACATTGTATCCATGGTCATACTGAAGAGGCCGCCTCCACCGCCGTCACTGTTACACCCGGGCTGTCGGTCAGTCGAAGAGGCTGACGAGTTGTTCCGTCTTCCTCTGTATGCCCCTCGTCAGGGCCTCCTGCTCCTTCCTGTACTTGTGGAACTCGTCCGCTATGTCGAGTGCAGCCAGGATCGCCGCCTTGAGCGGCACGGTGTTCGGCCACTTCTCGTACATCTTCCGGATCCTCTTGTCGACGAAGCGGGCGAGTTCCTCCATGTATTCGTCAGAGTCATCGCCCTTTATCCTGTAGCGCTGCCCCAGTATGTTCACCTCGACACTGCCCATAATGACCTCGCTCCGTAGCGGAGACACGGCTCCCGAGCATGTGGGCCGCTGATCTCCGAATGAGAGACGCTCCTACAACTCTATGCTCTCGAGTTCGCTCAACAGCTCCTCGATCTGCCCCCTCACCGACGTCTTCTCGGCCCTGAGGCCCTCTATCTCCCGGTTCTTCTCGTTCAGTAACGCTTCGAGGTCCCTCACCCTCTTCTCGAGAGACGCCTTCTCCTCTTTCAACACCCTCACCTTCTCGATAGCCGCGACTATCTTCTCGTCAAGACTCCGCAAGGTCTCCAATCTGCATACCCCCTTATCATCCTTGAATAGAGAATTCATCCGAGGCGCCGCCTCCGTCACAAGGTTTCCAGGACTTTGACTTTAAATAAAATACCAGAAACTGGGGGGAGATTTCCACCCCGGCCGGGAATCCCGGGATGGAATCGGCGGGTCAGTCCCCCTTCCGGTGCCCGAGTTCCGCCTTCAGCCATGCGGCTACGACCCTCTTCATGGCCCTGGCATTGTAACCGTGCCAGCGCTTGCGCTCCTTCTTGTCGGAGAGCAGGGCGTCCTTGAACCTCTTGAACGCCCCCGCACCGTCCAGTGCACCCCTGAGGCGCTCCTTCAGTTGTGGAGACCGCACCGTTTCGGTGAAATCCCTCATCACGCCGAAGGCCTCCCTGCTGTCCCTCTCCGGAATGCGGACATAGCGACCGCCGTCCAGCAGCACGGAGAGGGCCGTGTCGAGGGCCTCCTCGCAGCTGTCAGGGAGTTCGGCATCGAGGTTCACCTCGCTGTCGAAGACCACGTCCCTGTCATAGTCCGGCGAGGCCTTGCCGTAGAGGGCCGTAAGCGCCTCATCGAGTGCGGCAACCGGGAGGACGACCACACTGTAGGTCTCGAGGTCGAGGAAGTAGTCGAACCTGTCCCTCCTGACGTCCTCCATCGCCTTCTGTATCTCGTCGTAGTTCACGGGAAAAAGGCGGCACCTTTCTGTTAACATAACTGACGGCATGTCAGGGGCAGCGGGATTCTGTATTCACGGTCCGTTATATTATAATATGAAATCACCGGAGGAATCAGTCATGGGCATAATCAGCAGGATCACCTCTTTCCTCAACAGCACTGCCGTAGAACCCGTACCGAAGCTCGGGAGAAACGAGCCCTGCTGGTGCGGAAGCGGCAAGAAGTACAAGAGGTGTCATCTCGAGGAGGATGACAGGAAGAGGGCCAAGCACGGCAGGGCTGCATGCAGGACATCCTGACGCGGCGTGAGCGTCACCTACGAGGCGGAGCGATGGGAGAAAAGGCGGTCTTTCAGCCACTGAGCAGAGAAGACAGGATATCCGTAATCGTCTACAGGACGGGCATAGTCCTGTCGGCAATGCTCCTCGTCCTTGGAGCGCTCCTTCTCATGAGCCGCCATGCCGCCCCGGCCACCCGCCCTGCGGGCTACGGCGTCACGGCCTACATCGTCGCCCTCTATGTCGCGGTCGGCATGAGTGTCTTCACCATACACCTCTACGTGGCTCGGTTCAGGAGGTTCCTGAAGAGGCTGTATTACGCCGCCGTTGCCGCCCTTGTCGTGCTCGTGGTGCAAGGAAGGGGTGATGCAGGCACGGTGCTCTTCGGCACGGCCTACGGCCCGCTCCTCCTGATCCCGCTCGCGGGGTGCCTCGGGTTCATTACGGCGAAAGAGGCCTTCTGCTTCAGGCTGAACGAGGGCTATCTCCTCGCGCTCATGATGCCGGCCTATGTATCGCTACTCTCGTCAGGGCTGCTGGGTGCGAGGGCGGCTGCTTACGGACTCGCCTTGATAGCAGGGCTCATGGTGCTCTTCACGTTCAGGAAGGTCCCCATGCCCCTGCACTACGACATAGGAGACAAGGCTGCATACGAGCCGTAACGCGAGGGGACGCCCCTCTGAAGACAAATCCAGCAGGACGTGTTATAATCACAGATGGACAGGTTCAGATTCGAAGGCATCGACCCCACGGTTTCGGAGAGGATGCTCCCCTTTGCAGAGGACATCCTGAGAGAGGCGGCCGGCAACCTGCACTCCTTCCATATCGTCGGCAGTGCGCTCACCGCAGATTTCGACAGGAAGACCTCTGACATCAACTCGGTGGTCGTCCTCAGGGAGATGGACCTCGGCTTCATAGAGGCGCTCGCTCCACTTGGCAGGAAGTACAGGAAGAAAGGAGTGGCGGCTCCATTGATCATGACCCCGCAGTACATCATGGACTCACTCGATGTCTTCCCGATAGAGTTCTTCAACTTCAGGCTCATACACCACACCGTCTTCGGTGACGACATACTCGAGGGGATCGAGATCGAAGACAGGCACCTGAGGCTCCAGTGCGAGAGGGAGATAAAGACGAAGCTCATCTGGCTGAGACAGGGCTACATATCATCACTCGGGGACAGAAAGCTCCTCAGCGAGAGACTCTCGGAGTCGATCACGGGATACGTCCCCCTCTTCAGGGCGATAATCCACCTGCTCGGCAAGGAGCCGCCCCTGAGGAGCCGTGACGTGGTGGTCATGCTCGAGGAGACCGCGTCTGTCGAGACGGGTATATTCGAGAAGGTGCTCCGGCTGAAGAGGGGAGAACTCACCCTCACCAAGGACGAACTGAAATCCTTCTTCGAGGAATACTACACGGCCACTGAGAGGACGGGCAAGATCGTCAATGACCTCGATGCGTAGAAGCATAGTCCTGAGCCTCGTCACCCTCCTCTTCCTCGCCTCGGTCTGCCGGGCCTCGACCCCCGAACCTCCAAAGACCCCAGCGAACTACGTGGTCGACCTTGCCGGCATAATAAGGGACGACGTTGAGGCGAGGATCAACGGCTACCTCAGGGAGCTCGAACAGAAGACCACGGCCCAGGTGGTCGTCCTGACCGTCCAGAGCCTCGACGGCGAGAGCATCGAGGGCTTCTCGCTCAGGGTCGCCGAGATGTGGAGACTGGGACAGGAGGGCAAGGACAACGGACTCCTCCTCTCGGTCGCCTTCAAGGACAGAAAGTACAGGTTCGAGGTGGGATACGGGCTCGAGGGCATACTGCCCGACAGCCTCGTCGGCTCGATCGGCAGGCAGTACATGGTGCCGTACTTCAGGAAGGGCGATTACTCGACGGGCATTTACGCCGCTGTTGTCGCCGTGGCGCAGGAGATAGCAAAGAGTGAAGGGGCAGTGATAACCGGGATGCCGTCGGTGAGGATCACCCGCAGCAGCCCGGCGGCCGGGAAGATGGGCCTGCCGGGGATCATACTGAGCGCGGTCATACTCGTGTTCGCCGTCATACTCTTCATCAAGAACCCCAGGCTCTTCCTGCTCCTGCTCCTCTTCTCAGGAGGCGGCCACAGGCGTGGATGGTCCGGCGGCGGCGGCTTCGGCGGTGGCTTCGGCGGCGGTGGAGGAGGCGGCTTCGGCGGCGGAGGCGCCTCCGGAGGATGGTAGACACTGGCAGGTTGTGAGTCTTGAATCTTGAATCTTGAATTTTGAATTTTGAATTCTCTTCCAGGAGGTTGAAATGAA
This sequence comes from Nitrospirota bacterium, assembly GCA_011051565.1. GTDB lineage: Bacteria > Nitrospirota > Thermodesulfovibrionia > Thermodesulfovibrionales > JdFR-85 > BMS3Bbin07. The sequence goes on from DRKX01000063.1 coordinate 12,849, forward strand.
CAAGGGTTTGAAGGTCTTTCTCATAGTGCTCACGATCCTTCTGCTCTCCCTGTCGGGCGTTGTAGGGTGGGGGATCGCGCAGTACAACAGGGTGATCACGATGGATGAACAGGTGAAGGCGCAATGGGCACAGGTCGAGAACCAGCTCAAGAGGCGGTACGACCTGATACCCAACCTCGTCGAGACCGTCAAGGGATATGCTAAGCACGAGAAGGAGCTGTTCGAGAATATCGCAGAGGCGAGGACCAAGTACTTCCAGGCAAAGACCGTGGGCGAGAAGATACAGGCCTCGCGCGGGCTCGAGAGCGTGCTGTCGAGACTCCTCTTGCTGAAGGAGACCTATCCGCAGCTGAAGGCCAACGAGTCCTTCCTCAAGCTGCAGGACAGCCTCGAGGGGACCGAGAACAGGATCGCAGTCGAGCGGAAGCGCTACAACGACGCGGTCCGGGCACTGAACACCTACAGGAGGACCGTCTTCGGGAGATTCTTCGCCTCTCTCGCGGGCGTAGGCGAGGCAGAGTACTACGAGATACCCGAAGCCGAGAAAGAGACGCCGAAGGTGAAGTTCTGATGGCCCTTGAAGTGTCACTGGGTTTCTCGACGTGTCCGAACGACACGTTCATGTTCTATCCCATCGTCCACGGGAAGGTGGGCAGAGAAGACGTGGTCTTCAGGGAGAGGCTCGCCGACGTCGAAGAGCTCAACCGGATGGCACTGGGGGGAGAGCTCGACGTGACAAAGGTCTCCTGCCACGCCCTCGGCCGCCTGCTGGGTGAGTACTGCCTACTGCGCGCAGGCGGGGCACTCGGCAGGGGGTGCGGCCCGCTCGTGGTTGCGCGGGAGCGGACATGCATGGAGGAACTGAGGGGCCGCAGGATAGCCGTACCCGGAAGGTTCACAACCGCCTTCCTCCTACTCTGCCTCTACGACCCGGGGTTCGAAGAGGACGCCATACTCATGCCCTTCCACCGCATAATGGAGAGCGTGAGGAGGGGCGAGGCAGACGCAGGCCTCATAATCCACGAAGGACGGTTCACCTATCCGCTGTACGGCCTGACAGAGGTGATGGACCTCGGGAGGTGGTGGGAAGAGAGCACGGGCCTTCCCATCCCCCTCGGCGGCATCGCCGCCAAGAGGAGCCTCGGGAGGGAGAGGATCCAGGACATCGAGCGGATGATCGCCGAGGCCGTCGGCTACAGCAGGACCCATCCGGACGAGCCCATGAGCTACATCAGGATGCACGCACAGGAGATGTCCGACGAGGTGGTGAGGCGGCACATCGCCCTCTACGTCAACGAGTTCAGCTCTGACGTGGGCCGAGAGGGCCGACTCGCAGTGGAAACCCTCATCGCAAAGGCGCGGGAGAGAGGACTCCTGCCCGCTGCGGACGTACCGGTCTTCTGCTGACATGTGGTTCCAGGAGGCAAACAGGATATTCATACTCCCTGCCGGCAAGATACAGTGGTGGCTGCTCAATGAGCTCAGAGAGTACATGCAGGTGGTCTTCGGCAAAGAGACCGTCATAGCGGACGAGATGCCGCCTCCTGCGGGCGTGATCAACAGGGAGAGGGGACAGATACACTCAACAGGGCTGATCGAGGAGATCGCCAGGAGGGGATACCCCGGCATGGTCCTCGGCGTGATAGACTTCGACCTCTTCGTGCCCGGCCTGAACTTCGTCTTCGGCGAGGCCGACCCGGCCGAGGGAGTCGCCGTGGTCTCGATCACGCGGCTGAAAGAGGAGTTCTACGGCAGGGAGACCGGCCAGGACCTGCTCCTTCAGAGGACCCTCAAGGAGGCGACCCATGAAATGGGACACCTCTACAGCCTCAAACACTGCCCTGATCCGGGGTGTGTGATGCATTTTTCAAACTCTATTGCAGAAACTGACAGAAAATCAAAGGAATTTTGTCCTGCTTGCACCAGAACCCTGAAGAATCTTTAAAATTTTTTAATTTTATTTCGAATAAAGTCATTGCATTTTTTCTAAGATTTTTATATAATTAAACACATACCTACCAGACCCTTTCTCCGCCCCCTCGAGATTGGGTCAAACCCCCGGCCCCCATCTCTTCCCTCCGAGATGGGGGCCACTTTAATTCCAGGCCGCGGGCGACAACCGGTACGAGATGCCTGTACGAGAGCCCGCAACTCCTTGTACAACCACACCGACAAATGTTAAACTTTGCAGGTGGAACGCCGGCCTTTCACCTGCAGGAGAGCCGGTCATTTGAACGAATCCCTCAGGACAGGCGATTATTTCCGGGAAAGACTGGGACAAAACACCAGATGAGCGGCATAGAGAATCTCCTCGACCACAACCTGTTCATATTCATCAACAGGTCCCTCTCCAATCCACTCTTCGACGCGTTCATGCCGTTCATAACCGACAGGGCCGTGCTCCTGCTGCTCCCTGTCCTCCTCCTCATATTCGCCACCGACCGCAGGAGGGGGCTGGCGGCGACGGTACTCAGCCTCGCGGCCCTTGCGCTCTCGGACGGGCTGTCGAACATCCTGAAGCACTACTTCGAGCGGCCGCGGCCCTTTGTGGGCATGACGGAGGTCATCGTGCTGGCAGGCAGGGGAAAGTCCTTCTCCATGCCCTCGGCACACGCGGCGAACACCGCCTCTGCAGCCACGGTACTGGCCGTCATGCTGTCTGCACTGCGGGGGCGTCTCCGGCGCCTCACGGCCATCCTCAACGGCTATCTCCTTGCAGTGGTGGCGGTGATAGCATTCTCGAGGGTATACATAGGCGTGCACTATCCCACGGATGTACTTGCAGGCGCCGCACTCGGCATACTGGCTGGCCTCACGGTGACGGCCGCCTATTCAAAGACCGGTGAGCTCTTCGAGGCCGCCCCATACAGGACCGCTCTCGGGGTGGTGCTCGTCGTAGTGAGCCTGTTCCGCATCTACTACATATTAACAGGCCCTCTCGATCTCAGCCCGGACGAGGCACAGTACTGGGACTGGTCTCGGAGGCTCGACCTGAGCTACTACTCCAAGGGGCCTGCAATAGCATACATCATCGCCATGGGCAGGACACTGCTCGGGAACACCGAGATCGGGGTAAGGCTCCCGGCGGTCCTGTTCAGTCTCCTGAGCAGCCTGGTGCTCTACAGGACGGCCCGGGAGATGGCTGAGGACCAGACAGGCGGAGCTGCAGGGCTCGTCTCGGCACTGATGGTGCAGATAGTACCCCTCTTTTCGACATACGGGGTGGTGATGACGATAGATTCGCCCCTCGTATTCTTCTGGAGCATCTCGCTCTATCTCTTCTACAGGGCGCAGAGGGACGAACCCAGCGGATGGACGTCGGGCCTTGCAGCATGGGTGCTCCTCGGCCTGACCGTGGGCATCGGCCTGCTCGTGAAGTACACGATGTCCTTCTTCTACCTCTCGGCCCTCCTCTATCTCGTCACTGAAAGAACGCGGCGGAGGCTGCTCGTGCATCCCGGCCCCTGGCTGTCGTTCCTCATAAGCATACTCTGCTTCACCCCCGTACTGCTGTGGAACGCCAGGCACGGCTGGGTGACGTTCCTGCACACTGCCGGTCAGGCCCACATCTCCGACGGCTTCAAGATAACCATCGGGCGCTTCTTCGAGTTCATAGGCTCCCAGCTCGGCGTTGTCTCGCCCGTAATCCTCGTCTTCATGATTGCAAGCCTGTTCGCCCTCAGGAAGAGGAGTGCAGAGGGGAGGCTCCTCTTCTGGTTCTCCATGCCCGTACTCCTCTTCTTCGTCCTGAAGAGCCTCCAGGGAAAGGTGCAGGCGAACTGGGCGCTCCCTGCATACATTGCCGGATTCGTATCGCTCGGCATATACGCGGCAGAGAACTGGCAGGGCTTCAGCCGCACGACAAGGGGGGTGCTGGCAGCCGGGGTCCTCCTCTCCGTGTTCATCACCTCGGCAGCCCACTATCCCTCCATACTGGACCTGCCACCGAAGATGGACCCCACGTCACGCCTGAGGGGGTGGCGTGCACTCGGAAACGAGGTGAGCAGGGCAGCCTCGGAGACGGAAGAACCCTACTTCATCTTCTCCGACAAGTACCAGGTCACCTCGGAACTCGCCTTCTATGTGGAGGGCAACCCCACGACATACAACGTGAACCTCGGCAGGAGGATGAACCAGTACGACATCTGGCCAGGGTTTCACGACCTCAGGGGCTACAACGCCATATTCGTAATGGTGGGCGACAGGCCGCTGCCGCAAAGGATCGGCCGCGCCTTCGAGGGTTGCGAAAAGAGGCTCTTCTCGGTGAGAGAGGGGGGGCGCCTGCTCAGGGACTACAGCATCTTCACGTGCAACGGTTTCAGGGGGATGGAGAAGAAGGCGGCCGAGAAGTTCTGAACCCTGCCCTCAGCTCAAGAGCGGCCCGATGTCGAGCGACTCGAGTGCGGCGGCGTCGAGGGCATCGCGGCTACGCTCCTTCAGGTATGGAAACACCCCTATGAGCGGGACATCGAGCAGTTCTCCAAGCAGTGCCGGGTTCGTCTCTTCGGCTACCCCCCCACGGAGCGGTTCCGTATGGTTCAGCACCACCCCTGCAACCCGGATGCCCTCGTTCGCAGCGGCCCTCACGGTGAGCAGCGTGTGGTTTATCACGCCGAGCGTATTCCTGGCGACCACCGCGACAGGGAGGCCGAGCAGCCCGACGAGGTCACTGACAAGGAATCCACTCCTGATGGGCACCATCAACCCGCCTACCCCCTCGACCACCACGAAGTCGTGTCTGCGGGCGGTCTCTTCAAATGCCGAGATGATCACCTCTTCCCTGATCTCCACACCCTCGATCCTTGAGGCAACAATCGGGGCAACCGGGGTTTCGAATCTGAACGGCGTGATCTCCGAAAGCGGTGCGGCCGACTCGGCCATCTCCCTGAGGAAGGCGGCGTCGGCAGGCAGCAGGCCCTCCCCCTCCACCACCGTGCAGCCCGACTCGACCGGCTTCATCACGCCGACGCTCAACCCCCTCGCCATGAGCGCGCGGGTGACA